>CAJQPW010000114.1 GCA_905480295.1 uncultured Rhizobiaceae group bacterium
TGTTCTTAACGAGCCTGTCAGCGGCGCCTTTTGATGTACCGGATTTCTTATTCATCTTTGTCTCCTAAACGATAAGATGAACCAAAAATCCTCCCTTATTCAAATTCTCAAATTTGTCCCAAAGGTGCTGACGTCAGACACCAGGAACAGTCGCAGCCGATGCAGATTGTCGAAAGCGTGATCAAAATCAATGAAGAGATCAAACACCGGATGGTTGATCGTATTTTCCAGATGCTGGATGACGATTTGGTGGGCAAAACAATCACAATATTCGGCGTGACATTTAAACCGGGCACAGATGATATGCGTGACGCTCCTGCTCTGGCTATTGTTCCAGCGCTCGTTGGGCGCGGGGCGAATGTGCGGGTTGTTGACCCGCAAGGCCAAACAGAAGGTGCTGCGTTGCTTCCCGGAGTGACCTGGGTTGATGATGCCTATGTTGCGGCCAAAGATTCTGACCTTGTTGTCGTATTGACGGAGTGGAATGAATTCAGGTTGCTCGATTTATCTGCTATCTCCAGTCAGATGAATACGCCAAGACTGGCTGATCTCCGCAACATCTATTCGCCTGAGCAGGCCTTGCAGGCCGGATTTAGAGAATACATATCGATTGGACGTGCATCGGTTTCCAATCCAGACGATATTACCGCGGAATACCCAATCCGGAGTGCTGCCGGCGTAAAGAAGGAAAAACGACAATGAAGCTCTTGGTTACTGGGGGAGCCGGGTTTATCGGATCTGCGGTTATACGGCAGGCGATTGCCGCCGGACATGAAGTTGTCAACGTGGACAAGCTGACCTATGCCGCTTCGCTCTCGAATGTTGAATCGGTTTCCGAGTCAACGGCTTACGTTTTTGAAGAAGTGGATATATGCGATCGGGCAGCACTGGACAGGGTGTTTGCAGATCACGCGCCTGATGCTGTGATGCACCTGGCTGCGGAAAGTCATGTTGATCGGTCGATTGACGGACCCGGGGATTTCATTTCAACAAATGTGAACGGAACTTTCTTCCTGCTTGAGGCAGCACGCGCCTATTGGCAAAGGGCGGGCAATCCCGACAGTTTCCGCTTTCATCACATCTCCACCGACGAAGTTTACGGATCGTTGGGGGCGGAAGGACTGTTTACGGAAGAAACGCCTTATGCACCCAATTCGCCCTATTCGGCCAGTAAAGCTGCAAGCGATCATTTGGTGCGCGCGTGGGGTGAAACCTATGGGTTGCCAATTTTGGTGACCAATTGTTCGAATAATTATGGCCCGTATCAATTCCCTGAAAAACTGATTCCGGTTGTCATGCTGAATGCGCTGGCGGGCAAGCCGATACCCATTTACGGACAGGGTGTGAACATTCGTGACTGGCTGTTTGTCGAGGATCATGCGAGTGCATTGTTGCTTGTGGCTACCACGGGTAAACCGGGCGAGACCTACAATATCGGTGGTAATGCTGAGCTGACCAACATCGATCTGGTGCGCGCATTGTGCAAAATTCTGGACCAGGTGCAACCAGAAGGTGCGCCCTACGAAAATCTGATCACATTTGTTGCTGATCGACCCGGGCATGACCTGCGGTATGCAATTGACGCCAACAAGATCAAGGACGAACTGGGCTGGGAGCCTTCGGTAACCCTTGAGGAAGGTCTGCGGGCAACAGTCGAGTGGTATTTGGAAAACCGGAAATGGTGGCAGGATATTCAGGCCCGTGGTCACAATCAGGACCGGCTCGGCCTCGGTGCAGGCAAATAAGATGCGTCTTTTGGTTTTTGGAAAAACCGGCCAGTTGGCGTCGGAGTTGCAAGATCTCTGTTCCGCCTCAGAACATGAGGCAGTTTTCCTCGATTCCTCTCAAGCTGACCTGACAAATCCTTCGGTCTGCGCGCAAGTCATCGCGGATTGCACGGCGGATATCGTGATCAATGCAGCAGCCTATACAGCGGTCGATCAGGCCGAGGATGAACTTCCAATAGCACAACTCATCAATGCCACCAGCCCCACGGAAATGGCCCGTGAAGCGGCCCGGCGGAAGATTCCATTCCTGCATATTTCAACCGACTACGTATTTGATGGCACAGCAGAAGCGTCTTCGGTTGAAGACGACCAACCGAACCCACAAGGGGTGTACGGGCGAACCAAGCTTGCTGGAGAGGCCGGAGTGGCGGCGTGCGGCGGCGACCATGTCATCCTCAGAACGGCTTGGGTGTTTTCCTCATTCGGCGCAAATTTCGTCAAAACGATGCGCAGACTGGCAGGCGAACATGACGCGCTCAAAGTGGTCAACGATCAGCGTGGCGGACCAACACCGGCTCGGGATGTGGCGGCAACCTTGTTGAAGATTGCAGAGGCTTTTACCCGCGGCGCCGGTGTTTCCGGTATTTATCACTATTGTGGCGCCCCATCGGTGAGCTGGGCCCAATTCGCGAATGCTATTTTTGCGGATCAACCTGCGGCACCCCGCGTCACCGGAATACCCAGCAGTGAATATCCAACGCGGGCTAAACGCCCAATGAATTCAACGCTGAATTGCACTAAAATATACGAAACCTACAATATCAAACAGCCGGACTGGCACGCGGGACTGCGTGAAGTCCTCGACAAGCTGGAGGCAGAAATATGAGCGCGAAACCGAGAAAAGGCATTATCCTTGCAGGAGGATCCGGTACCCGGCTTCATCCGATCACCCATATCGTGTCCAAACAGCTCTTGCCATTATACGACAAGCCAATGATTTATTATCCGCTTTCGGTTTTGATGCTGAGTCATATCCGCGAGGTGGCGATTATATCGACTCCCCGTGATCTGCCACTCTACTGGGAACTTCTGGGTGATGGCAGTGCGTGGGGCATGGAATTTGAATATATCGAACAACCAAGCCCGGACGGACTGGCACAGGCCTATCTGTTGGCGGAAACTTTCCTTGATGGAGCACCGTCAGCGCTCGTGCTGGGTGACAACGTGTTTTTTGGAGAAGGCCTTTCGGACCGTTTGAAAGCCGCTGATCGTCGGGTTGAGGGTGGTACCGTGTTTGGCTACCAGGTCTCCGATCCGGAACGCTATGGGGTGGTGGAGTTTTCTGCCGACAACCAGGTACTGTCGATCATGGAGAAGCCCGAACGTCCCAAGTCATCGTTTGCGGTTACCGGCATCTATTTTCTGGATGCACAGCGCCGGAATTGGCCAAACAGATAAAACCTTCGGCGCGCGGGGAACTTGAAATTACCGACCTTTTGAATTTCTATCGAGAGGCAGGAAGTCTCAACGTGGAGAGGCTCGGTCGGGGCTACGCCTGGCTTGATACCGGCACCCATGACAGTTTGCTGGAAGCCGCAGATTTTGTGCGTACCATCGAGAAACGTCAA
>CAJQPW010000115.1 GCA_905480295.1 uncultured Rhizobiaceae group bacterium
GCATCATTTTCACGGGAACCAAACCCAAGCAGCCCAATGTGTCTCATGCCACATGATTGAAAGAGTTTATATGGGTGTAGATGGTCGGCGGGATCACAGTTTCAGAATACCACGCCCGGATCTGAGCGTTGATGCAGGAACACCCAATGCATGCACCGACTGTCACGCTGACCAGGGTGCTGGTTGGGCTGCTGCAGAACTCGAAAAGCGGTATCCCAATTCTCCCCATCGTGGACGACATTTTGCACAAGTCCTTGCTCCGGCTTGGCTGGACCCAAAACCCCAAGAAGCTGAACTCATCAAGATCGCCAAGGACAAGACTGTTGCAGGCATTATTCGGGCGACGGCCCTTAGCGCGCTTCAACGCACCCCGTCGCCACAGTTGGCCAGTCAGGTTACCGGGTTGTTGCAAGATGAAGACCCGTTGGTGCGTCGAAGCGCAGTGGTTTTGCAACGCGGCGCTGCACCCGAAGACAAAACTCTTAGACTGGCGAATTTGCTGCGTGATTCCGTGAAATCCGTTCGGATCGCCGCGGCAAAGGAATTGATTGGAGCTCCCATTCAACAATTGCCAAAGCAGTTCAAAACCGAATTGCAAAAGGCGTCCCAGGAATTCAAGGAGTCGATCGTCGCAAAGTTGGATTTTCCGGAAACCCATCTAATCGTGGGGGGGACATCGCTGAGTTCGAGAAATTGGCGCGCAGCCGAGGCAGCATTCATGGAAGCCGTGAGGCTTGATCCCCAACAGCAAGACGCTTGGTCTATGGTGGTGAGAATACAGGAGGCTCTCGGCCAGCGAGAAAGGGCAAAACAAACCATTCTGCGTGCCTTGGAGCTCAACCCAGACAGTAGTTTGCTTCAGCAATTGCAACTTTCTCTTCGCCTCAACAATTAACCTGGCCTTTTCAGTGTGCGTCTTCAGAGTTCTGGTACTTTAGGTTGTGTTGTCTGTTGAAGGGTTTAAGCCATCATGTTTGTTAATATGGTGCGGCATGATTGCGGAATTAATGCGGGACAAGTCCAGGTTGCTTCCAATACCAACGGCAGGTCCTACATGGAAGCTGTCCCCAGGAATGTCAGTAAAGTCCAACATCGTTCCTACCTCGACATCGAAGTTGTATATCGCACGATTGCTTTCGTAGTCGATTATCAATACCTCAAACGACGATATGCAAACTTCTTCTCACTCCGAACCGACGAACCCCCGCAACCAGCTTAATTTGCTTAAGTCCGCGCGCTACGCTTAAGCCTCAGCCAAGCGGTGTCAAACCCGCCTCTGCCAACGACGCCCACGCTTCAGAATTGTGGAATGTGGGAGGGGGCGGACTGTTGGAACACACGCATCAAAAAGGCGATTCACCTGAATGAATCGCCCTTTAAAGCATAAATCTGGCCTTCAACCATCTATTCGGGGGTGACCTCAGTCCAACCCGAACCCGGGTCAAATGTGTCCATGGACAATGCAGTCTCTTCGGTATCCGCGCCAAGGTCGCTTTCATAAATCGTGCCGGAATAGCTCATCATAAACGTCATGATGCCTGAAGCGTTGTAAGTGACCGGAAAGGCCAAAATTGCATAGCCGCCGATCATATCCTCACCCACCAGATAGTCATGCGCGCCCCCTGATGCGCTGGCACCCTGCTGCATGATCAGCCTATAGCGATAGCCATGATAGGGAACTGTGGCAGCATCGTCTGCGCCATCGTCGGTGTAACCTTCTGCTGCGGCTTTGGCCACCAGCGATCCCAACGGGCTTTCATATTCAGCTCCCTCCGCGGGCCAATAAAGTCCGTCACGACTGCCTTTGGTGCTGGCAAACCGGGGAGCATATTCCAACATTCCGTCCTCATCCCAATCGACGGTGGAATATTCAATCTGCGCATCGGCAATCGCCTGAATAACCTGCATGGCGTTTAATTCATTTTCACCAATTCGACGGTCAAGAATTTCTTCCCGGCCTTCTTCGGCGTCAAAACTCCAGCCGTTTTCAAGTTTCACGACCGGGAACGGAAAGGGATAGTCGTCTTCCCCGACATGCAGGATCGCGGTTTCATCATCCGGCAGGTCCAGCCTGTTGCTCTTGTCGAATGCTGCAATGAACTGAATGCGATCCTGATCGTCCTGCACGTTGTCGCCGGAGATCAGCCAGTCTTCCGTATCCGGGCCAAGTATCGACAGTACACCGGCCTTATTTTGGCTTCGCGCCGCATCAACAAACGCTGCAACGGCCATTTCTGGGGTGCTGAAAAGCTTCGCACCCGGCGTTTGTGCTGCTGCACCAAAGGTCAGCAGGGGCAAAACAGCAATCGTGACTGCAAGGCTTTTCATCTTCAACAAAGAACTCATTTTATAACTCCGCGCGTTTATGCACTTCAAACTGCAACTGCGATTTATCTGCTCCGCCGCCGGCTACCGCCACGCTTTAGCTTTTTGCGGGACTTGTTGCGGGCCCGACTTTGACCGCCACGGCTGCTGTGCCGTTTAACGCTCCTGCCTTTTCCCGCTCCCTTGTAGGCGGAACGCTTTGGCGCTTTTCTGGTCCGTTGGGCCGTATTCTTTTTCTTGGTTTTCGGTCGCTTATAAGTGGCCTTCTTTTTGGCTTGTGGACGTTTATTGACTGCCTTGGTTTTCCGGGTCGGAGCCTTCCTGGCCGCTGACTTCCGCTTTTGTTTCGACAATGACTTATTGGGCTTTTTGACGCGCTGCTGCGTAGACAGATCACGTCTGCCCTTGTCGGCGCGGCCCCGGTAGCTTTCTCTCGCCTTGGTGTTGCGCTTGCGAGACTCACCGTGTCGTTTGGAAACCTTGTCATTGCGGTAGGGAACCGCCTTGCGATGATAACTATTATGCTTCCAGTTGGAATTGTTGATTTTGTTTACCGTGTACCGGTTGTTGTTATAGACGTTGACATTGATCTTGACGTTGTTGTGTCCCCAATGACACCCGCCCCACCAATTGTTGCCGACAGCATATCCCACACTGAACCAGAACAGACCTCTGGCCGCGTTATAACCTGGCGGATAATAGGTATAGGGCGGGTAAGCCGGATAGGCCCACGTGCCGTAGACGAGTGCCGGGTTGTAGGTCGGGACGTAGACAATTTCAGGTTTGGCGGGCTGGACGACGATGACGGTTTTGGTCTCCCCCTTATCGGTCTTTGCCTGCTCTTCCTTGTAGGTGACCTGATCGTTCGACTTCAGGTTGCCTGCTTCATGCGCCTTTTTGCGCAGCGTTTGGACAGCCGCCAGGAGTTCTTCCTGCTGCGCAAGAAATGCATCCCCCAATTGCTGGGTCCAGCTCAGATCGGCATTCAACATATCCAGAACTGTTGGGAACGCCGTCAGCGCCTTGATGCTGGGGTCCCAGTCCTTGTCGACCATGGCCTTTTCAAGCGCCGCATCCTTGAGCTTCGGATTGGCCTTTACCCAACGGTCAGCCGTCACCACTTCAAGAGGGTAGGTCGAAGCCATCAATATCTGTGAAAGCAGTGCATCCGGGTGCAGGGCAATCGGCGCGACAAGCTGCTCAATCTCTTCA
>CAJQPW010000116.1 GCA_905480295.1 uncultured Rhizobiaceae group bacterium
TTGCCGCAGCCGCTTTCGCCGACCAGGCCCAGGCACTCGCCCGGCAATATATCCAGATTAACCCCATCCAGAGCGCGAACAGCGCCGAAATTCTTTTCGACGCTGTTCAGTTTGACGATTGGCCTAGACATATCGTTCATGGGAGTATCACGAAATTCCGTGCCAATCTGAAGTAATTACGGGGACCTACATGCCCGAGATTACTTTTTTTGCATCCTCCAGGGAATACTCGATATTGGCGACGCCACCCTTTTCGGTGCCAGCAAGTTTTTCCTCGAGATCGTGTTGATCCACACGCAGGAAGGGGACTGTCAGATCTTTTGGAACATCGACGCCGTCCAAAACCTGTTGGGCTACCCAAAATGCCAATGTTGAAACACCGGGAGCGATGGACACCGACATGGTTTCATATCCATTTGCATCCTTTTGCTCCTTCCACCACTGCAATTCATCCTGGCGATTGCCCATGATGATAAGTGGCGTTGGACGACCAGCCGCTTTGAACGCCTGCGCGGCCCCATATCCGTCACCACCCTGGGTCACGACGGCAGCAATCTCTGGCAGCGACGGCAAAATACCGGCAACGGCTTTCTGCGACACATCCTGAGCCCAATCACCATGCACGGAACCAACAATCTTAAACTGCGAATTCTCCTTGGCTCCCGCATGGATACCTGCGCTGATTTCGTCATCAACAAAGACACCGGCGAGACCGCGAATTTCGAGCAAGTTACCGCCTGCCGGGACTTTCTTGGCAAGATAGATCAACTGCTCTTTGCCCATCTGCTTGAAGTTCACAGCGATACGCCAGGCGCAGGGTTCGGTGACGATTCCATCAAAGGAAACCACCGTGATGCCCGCGTCGCAGGCTTCTTTGACCGCTCCGTTAAGGGCATCGGGCGACGCCGCATTGACAACAATGGCGTCATACCCCTGAAGGATCATGTTTTGAATCTGAGCGGCCTGCTCGGTAACCTGATTTTCCGAAGTCGTGAAGGGGTCCGCAGCGGCAACGATGCCAGCTGCAACAGCAGCCTTGCCGTTCTTGTCCCAACTTTTCAGCATAGCCTGGCGCCAGGAGTTACCTGCGTAATTGTTAGAAAGAGCGATTCTCTTGCCCGATGTATCGGCAATTGCCACCGGTCCAAATGCCGTCACGCCCACTGTAGCACCAACAAGCAGCGCCGATAATTTTAGCGTTTTCATTATTTCCTCCAATGAATTTTCCGCTCCTCAACTTCCCACAGGAATTGGTTATTGTCCTTTCCATCGGTTGAGCAGCAATCTCCGTAGTCGCGCGAATCTTAATCCCGAAGGCGTTCCACTTGAGGCTCAGTGAGATCCATTCACACGTTCATTGTATGAAGGCATATTTGCCGCGTAAGCGGCCCAATTTGCTTAATTGCTGCGGCGATGCGCTTTCAAATTGCGGAAATCCGCATCCAGGCGCTGGCGGATATGAAATTACTGCGCCCGTGCATCGCACAGGTTGGGGTCTGACCTAACCACTCGCATTTTATCGCAGGGTCGGGCCCCGCAACCACTCATCCAGGGATTCCTGGCTCGCCGCCAATCCATCAGCGTTCAACAGGCCCCGAGAGAACGCGGTGGCCACCGCGCGGGTTCTGGAATTGAATACCGGACCAAATTCGAAACCAGTATCAGAAGCGTCGATACACAATTTTTCATAAAGATGTTTCAGGCGGCTTTGCACACTGCGTGAGGATATATTCCTTCGTCTGGCAATTGCTTTATCCGTCATGCCCAGCGCGATGTCGGTCAGAACCTCAAATTCGGAATCAGTCAGGCCTTCCAGCGTGTCTTCTGAACGTTGCTGGATGCCTCGCACCTCCCGATCGATTATGCACTGGTCCTGTAGAAATACGCCTCGAACCGCCAGTTCGAGTCGCTCTTCACTGGCTGACTTGAGCAGGTAGCCATAGACGGCTCCTGACGGCACAATCCGTGACACTCCGCGAACATAGGCTTCGTCTGCGTAATTGGACCAAAACAGGATCCGCATATCCGGGTTGCGGCGCCAGATTTCCTTGGCAGCATCGACGCCACTCGCCTTCGGCATCTGGAGATCCATGATAATTCCAAAAACATCATTGGTGGCGACTTTCTGCATAGCAATTTCGCCATCTTCGGCTTCCAAAACCTGATCACATTCGGGCAGGGCATTTTCCACCGTAGTCTTTAAAAAGGCCCGATGAAGTGCATCATCTTCAGTTATCAATACATTCATTGTGCCGCCTCCATCGACAGCTCTTCGCTGAATTTTTCGTCTCCGTCATCAGATAACTGAGCACGCGGAACCGTAATGATAACGCGGGTTCCTCCGTCGGGTTCAACTTGATCGAATACAAGATCAGCTGATATGATGGCGGCCCGGACCCGCATGTTATCCAGCCCGCTGGAGTGGTTATCCTGCAATGCGTCCATCCCGGTTCCATCGTCGTTTACGGAAATTAATACACTTTGGTTATCAGTCTGGATTTTAACGGTAACCTCCCGGGGCGAACTGTGTTTGACGGCGTTGTTGATTGCCTCCTGCACGATCCTGAACAAAGCCGTGCGCAGCGAGCCCGGGAAGTCGTCAACAATCGAATTCGTGCTGTCCTCAACCATCGTTTTGACGGCAGGAACCATCCCCCCGACTGTGCGCTCCAATTGCGCTTCAACAGCCTGGGTAAATCCAAACAGGTCCATAATGCTCGGCTTGGTATCTTCGATAATACGTCGAACTTCGTTGATACATGTATTGATGTCATCGGCGATGCCGCTAAGGGCCGTTGTCACTGAGACAGGCCGTCGCTTCAATCCGGTGAGACGGCGCAATATGCGTGTTAAGTCAGCCAGCGTCTGGTCATGCAGATCCATGCCGATACGTTTTCGCTCCTCCTCCATGGCTTCGGTGAGCCGCATAGCTCCCAAGCGCAGGGTCTCTTCGCGGCCACGGGCAGCTCCTTCAGACAATGCGGCTGTTTTGGCCTGGTCACCCCAGATCAAGGCGTTGAAATAGGGAGCCAGCAAGTCAGCGACTTGCTGGGCAATCTTGACGTGTTCAGGTCCGTATTTGCCTACCTGGTGACTCGATAAATTGAGCGAGCCAAGCACCTCGCCGTGAACCTGCAATGGAACATGAACACGGCTTCTCAGGTTTGCTTCAAAGATGGGGGAATCGAAGGCACGTTCGAAATGAAACCGGGCATCGTTGCAGGCGTCGCTTGTCAGATAGTAGGGCACTTTGCCGATCAACAGATCCCGAATGGGGCTTTCTGAAGTGAGGTGCGGCGTATCATTCGTCTCGCCCCACTTGGTGGATACTCCAACCTCGAAGGAAACATTGCGGTCTGGTTGATCTGGCAGAAGAATGGAAATGTCGACATGGTCATGTTCAAACAGCTGGTAGAGTTCATCAGCGATCTCTCCCAACACGCTTTGAAAATCCATCTGACCAGCAATGGCACGAGAAATGGCCAGATACTTTTCCAGTAATATCCCAGAGCTAATTTGCATGACACTTTCCTCAATGGAATCCCTAGCACGCGCATGAGGGACAGCTAACCGTCATTGACGATGTATTTTGTAGACTTCCGCATCTTCGACTGC
This sequence comes from uncultured Rhizobiaceae group bacterium, assembly GCA_905480295.1. Classification (GTDB taxonomy): domain Bacteria; phylum Pseudomonadota; class Alphaproteobacteria; order Rhizobiales; family Rhizobiaceae; genus Pseudahrensia. The sequence continues at coordinate 3,616 of CAJQPW010000116.1, forward strand.
GGATATCCGCAATTCAAGGTGCCGGAACCAACATTAACATGTCGAATTTGCTGGCATACGACCTGCAGGATGTTGACTTAAACTCAGCCTCAACAAAGCAAGTTTGGAGTTTTTTATGTCGGGAAAGATTGTCAGCTATGACCCAAGATTCTCGCATCTCACGTTGCCTACGGTAAAACTCGAACGATTGCACACGGGTATGCTCTGGGCCGAAGGCCCGGTCTATTTTCCACTCGGCGATTACCTGCTCTGGAGCGATATTCCCAACAACCGGATTATGCAGTGGATTGAAGGATTTGGCTGCCGCACATTTCGCCAGGATTCCAACAATTCCAACGGCAATACTCGAGATCACCAGGGAAGGCTGATAAGCTGCGAACACCTGACACGCCGGGTAACGCGCACCGAACACGATGGTTCAATCACGGTTCTTGCGGATAGTTTCGATGGCAAGAGGCTGAACTCTCCAAACGACGTGGTTGTCAAGTCTGACGGAACCATCTGGTTTACCGATCCGCCCTATGGGATTTTGAGTGACTTTGAAGGCAAAAAATCAAAGCAGGAACAGGCAGCGTGCCACGTGTTTCGTCTCGATCTGGCGAGCGACTCGCTTACCGTTGTTGCCAGCGATTTCGACAAGCCCAACGGACTGGCCTTCTCTCCTGATGAATCGATTCTCTATATTTCCGATACCGGCATTTCGCACACTGAAAACGGCCCGCACCACATTCGCGCATTTGACGTAAAGGATGGCAATTCGCTTTCGAACTCCCGGGTCTTTACCGAAATCGAAAACGGCGCTTCTGATGGCTTCAGGCTGGATGTCGATGGCAATATCTGGACCAGCACCGGTGGGGGCGTGCAGTGCTATTCTCCTGAAGGCACATTGCTGGGAGAAATTTTGATCGACGAAATCGTAGCCAATCTGACTTTCGGTGGACCGAAAAACAATCGGCTGTTCATCACCGCCACAACCTCCCTTTACTCCCTCTATCTCGGCACCAACGGAGCAATCTGAAACGACACACTAGTTTAGTCGCTCTACTGACCGGTAGAGGGCCGTAAGTCTCGAGTTGATTAGAATTGTTTCATGAAACTTTGGGTTCTCAGCAGACATTCGCTACGGATTGATAAATTGGGTTTTCCTGGGGCAGTTTTTTGGCTCAAATTGGGCACATTATTGCAATTTTGCGGGAATTTGAGAATTTTTGTCACCATTTCGAGTGACCGAGTGGTGACCCGGGACCTCTTGTAAACGGGTGACCGGGTGTTTTGGCGGTAACGAACCACCGTTTAACCCATTCAAAAATATCATCAAATCAGTTTGAAAGTTGGTGGTGGAACCAGTCATACGCGAACCAGTCTACGCAGCAAATTTGCAGATTTTGGTGATTTTTCACGTGTTTTTGCCCAATTTGAGGGGGTTTGACGCTTGGTAGGTTGCATAAGTTCAAGAATTTCTACTTGAATTCATAGGGTTATACGTGAAAATGCCAAATATGATAACACGGCAAAAACACGTGAAGAACACGTAATCAACAGAGCCCCATCAGGCTTTTAATATGACTGTATTACGACCCAAATCACGCTGCTTTTACGTGCGATCAGGGATATGATGGTTCTCTCCAAAGAATCTGGAGCATTCTTGCCTTGGCTTTTGAAATTGGCTCTAAAATGTGGATGGTACTCCGAGTGTCTGATCGCTGAGTTGAGAAATAAGCTGTCTTGACGTTTTCAAACGCACAACCAACTTGCGATATTGGGTGTGCATT
>CAJQPW010000117.1 GCA_905480295.1 uncultured Rhizobiaceae group bacterium
GCCTTGCCTGTACCGGATGGATCCAACTTCGAAGCAGGAGAATTCCATGATTCACTCACGCCGCCGCATGATGGCCCTTGCCGCAGCAGCCACCCTGTCACTGGGTCTGTCCTCAGCGGGACACGCAGGCACCGTCAATTATACCGCTGCCAAATATGGCAGCTATGTCAAAAGCGGGAAAACATTCCTGCTGGGCGTGCACGCGGATTGGTGCAGCACCTGCGACCGTCAGAAGCGGGTGATCAATGCGCTTCGCGGCAAGGGCGCTCCGTATAGCGGTTTGACGATCATGCAGGTGGACTGGGACAAGAACCGCCGCAGTCCGCTGATCAAGAAGCTTAACATTCCCCGCCGCTCGACCCTGATCATGTTCAAAGGTGGCAAGGAAGTGGGCCGCATAGTCGCCGGCACCAGCACGTCCCAGATCAAAGGCCTGATCGACAAGGGTTTTTAAGCTTCAGCAAGCGGGCCCGAACGGGGCCACCCGTCATTTAACCGTCGGCGATGGGTGTGGCATTTCATGTCACACTCAACAGCACCATCGCGATCATTGTTGTAAGTTTCGCAAGGTCAGCCCAGCGCTTTTCGCCGGTATATCTGTCGGCGGAACGAAAGACGCCGACGGTGACCAGAAGATTATAAGGCAGCGAGAGCCCGTAGCCGACAATCACAGCTGCAATCAGATAATTGTTCAGCGCCAGAATGAGGAAGCCGATGCTGGATGCCACATTAATGGCGATGCCGCCAAAGACGGCCCATTCCCAGAAGACCTTCTCCAGACTGAGTGTGCCGTGCCAGACCCGGCTGAGATGTTTCATGATGGTGCCGTTATTGCCGATGTTGTCGATACGGTTGAGAAGCTTATCGTAACATAGTTCACTGAACGGTGCCTGCCAGGCCGGAACAATCAATGGCGAAGGAGACTGATCTTGAAGGTTCTTGAAATATTGCACGACCTGAAGGTCTGCGTCGTCGATCTGGAAGTCGATCTCGGTGGTGAGAAGCGACACGCACCAACACTGTGCGCCCTTTCTGGTAACACGGTCATTCCCTTAAACACGCCAGATGGCCGCCCGATACTGATGAATTGGGATAATGCGATCCATAGACCGGGTTCATAGACCGGGTGGGATTTGACTGACACGATCGTTTGATGGGGATCGGTCAGCAAATTCATGGCTTTGGCCAACATCGGCAAAGACAGAATTGCCCGCATCTGTTAGGTTGGCTCCAACAAATGCTGATTCAGGAGATGGTGATGATACGCGACTATTGGGGAGAATTTGGTTCCGGACGCCTGCAGACCCGTCGGTTTCTGTTCTTGTGGATCCTGCTTGTGGTTGCGTTCATCCTTATCGGGCTGGCAATTGGCGCAAGCATCGGAGTTGCTGAACATCTGGTTGGCGGCAATATCGCGGAGGCTCAGGCGACACTTCGAAACTATCTGTCTGTGCCCGCGATCATTGTCATCGTGGTGTTGGGCATACTATTCTTGATTGCCAAGCTGAATATCATCGCCAAGCGTGCCCGGGATGTCGGGCTGCCGGGATGGATCACGGCGATTGTCATCGCCGGCCTTGTCGGCGCGACTTCACAGTATTCCGATCCCCAGACCAATGGTGGGTTGGGCATGATTCTGGTTTTGATACTGGCCTTAATTCCAACAAACGCCCTGCGCCGATCCGCCAGCTGAGGACAATCCGGTGTGACGCCGAGCGTATTCCATCAATGGCCGTTCATCTGTTCAGGAAGCGCACGCCCTGCTTCAACAAGCGATCGGTCATGGATTTCAAAATCAAAGCAAACGGCGGAGCATTGCTCCGCCGCTTTCAGCATCCAATTGGAAGCAGGTTATTCAGAAAGGCTGCTTAGATAAGCAATGACATCAGCGCGGTCCTGCTCTTTCTTCAAGCGGAAAGGCATTTTGGATTTGGCCTTTTTGTCACCCAATTTGGCCCGCAGATATTTTTTCGGGCTCAAGAGGTATTCGTCCAGTTCCTCTTCGCTCCAGACCAGGCCAGCTTCACCGGCGGCAACGATGCTTTTGCCGTATTTATAGCCCTCAATCGCGGCAGCCTTTCGGCCAATAATGCCAGTCAGAGGTGGCCCCACCTTCGATTTCGCGCCTTCGCCAATTTCGTGGCAGCTCATGCATTTTTTAAACACCTTTTGCCCCTTCGTAACATCACCAGCGCCATGGCTCGCTGCCATCGCGGGTGCGGCAAAGGTGAGAATTGCAATCGAGGCGGTCAGGCCGATTATCTTTGTGTACATGGAGGTCTCCAACCAGAAATGTTTTCGTTTGAACGGTCATGGCTGCATTGTGGGTAACGGTCAACTCACAGCTTCGCTAGCGGAGACGCACGCCGCTGTTGAATGATCTAAATCAACGACCACAGGCGTCGTTGGGGCCAATTTAGGGTTAGGAGAACGATATCTTGAGAGGCTGGTTAGCTGTGCATATAGTCGGTTGGTGTATTTGCACCGCAACTAACCTGTCAAAATTGCCGAATTGTACAGAGACCGATATTGAATTGTCGTCTCAATGGGGACAAACAACACCAAAGGGTGATTTTGCAGGTTGGTTTTTCCCCGCTAGGAAATTACTGTTGTGGTTCACGACATTCATTTGTACGAGACCGATAAAGTTGCCTTTGGTGGCAAAGGGTATGTGGCGTTTCGCCTGATTGATTAATACTGGAGTACCTTGATGGACTTTGAGGAATTTTTTACCGGCGAATTGGACGGCCTTCGGGAAGAAGGCAATTATCGGGTTTTTGCTGACCTGGAGCGACACCGGGGTGACTTTCCCAAAGCGTTGCGTCGCAGTGATGACGGTGCGCAATCCGACGTCACCGTCTGGTGCTCCAACGATTATCTTGGCATGGGCCAGCACCCCAACACGCTTGAAGCCATGAAAGCCGCGATAGACCAGTGCGGCGCTGGCGCCGGTGGCACCAGAAATATCTCAGGAACCAACCACCATCATGTCATGCTCGAGCGCGAGTTGGCAGATTTGCACAACAAGCCGGCCGCCCTGTTGCTGACATCAGGCTATGTAGCCAACTGGACCGCGCTCGGAACGTTGGCCTCACGCATCCCAAATTGCGAAATCTTTTCCGACAGCGACAATCACGCGTCTATGATCGAAGGCATTCGTCATTCCCGTGCACCAAAACACATCTGGAAGCACAATGATGTTGCCGATCTGGAGCGGCTGCTAAGCCAGGCCGATCCCAAAGTGCCCAAACTGGTGGCTTTTGAATCAGTTTATTCAATGGACGGCGATATTTGTCCGTTGGAAGAAATCCTTGATCTTTGCGAAAAATATGGTGCCCTGTCCTATCTGGATGAAGTGCACGCGGTCGGCCTGTATGGTCAAAGAGGTGGCGGAATAGCCGAAGAACGGGGCCTGATGGACCGGGTGTCTGTCATCCAGGGCACGTTGGGCAAGGCATTCGGCGTGATGGGCGGCTACATTGCTGCTTCTGAAAACCTGGTGGATTTCGTGCGCTCTTTTGCGTCAGGCTTTATCTTTTCGACCGCCCTGCCCCCATCGCTGGCGGCTGGGGCAACCGCATCAATTCAGCACCTCAAGCAAAGCGAAATGGAGCGTTTGAGACAGCGCCGCAACGTAAAAGTGCTGCGCCAACGGTTGGATGAAATCGGCCTGCCACATCTTGCAAATGACAGTCACATCGTCCCGGTGATGGTGGGAGACGCCAAGAAATGTAAGTTCATCTCGGATCTGCTGCTCGACAATTATGGTATCTACGTCCAACCGATCAACTATCCAACAGTGCCCAAGGGAACCGAACGCCTTCGCATAACGCCTTCGCCGCTGCACAGCGACGAGGACATAAATCACCTGGTAAATTCATTGAGCGAATTATGGTCTCAATGCGCGCTTTCAAGGGCCGTCGCCTGAAACGAACGCGATCGCTTTAACTATTGGGCGATGTCCATTTTTGGCCAGCTGAGTGCTGTTGGATGCAGATTGCAATTGTGAAATGGCATGACCGCAACAATGGAATGCTTGCATTTCTGACCACCTTTGGCATGAAGGGCACATCTTGTAATTAATCGGGCTGCAAATTGACCATCCGACTTCACAAAGGCGACCTGCCTGATCTGAACCAGTATAGCGGCAGTGTTGCCATAGATACCGAAACACTGGGTCTCAAGCCCCACCGCGACCGGCTTTGCGTTGTTCAATTGTCTTCGGGCGATGGCACCGCAGATGTAGTACAAATCGCAAAAGGCCAGTCCTCTGCGCCGAATATTGAAAAACTTCTGTTGGACCCTGCAGTCACCAAGCTTTTTCACTTTGGACGCTTCGATATTGCCGTGTTGTATCACGCGTTTGGTGCATTGTCGCAAAACGTTTATTGCACGAAAATTGCCTCAAGGCTTACCAGGACCTATACTGATCGACACGGGTTGAAAAACCTGACTCAGGAATTGTTGGGAATTGATTTATCCAAAGTGCAGCAATCCTCTGACTGGGCAGCTGAAGAATTGAGCAACGCACAACTATCCTATGCCGCATCTGATGTGTTGTATTTGCACAAACTTAAAGAGGCACTGGACCTGAGACTGGAACGCGAAGACAGAACGGCGTTGGCGCAATCCTGTTTTGAATTTCTGCCACACCGTTGCCTGTTGGATCTGGCTGGCTGGGACGAGACTGACATCTTCGCTCATTCTTAAGTGCTGGCTGGCACAATGGAGTTGCGTCGCAATATCACCGTATTGCTGTGGCTGTTAAACCGCGTTGTGTTGAATGTTGGAAAAGGGGAAGATCGTCATGTCCGTGTCAGCATCTGGCCCGCTGCACCATGCACTGGCAACACATCCACCGATTCCAGTTTTGGCCAATGCCAGAGACGAAACCGACTACAATCTGGCAAAGCGTCACTCGCGGCATGTGCGAATACTCAAACGCGTTCTTCCTATGTGCGCGGTGCTGATAGCCCTGCTATTTGTCCTGTCAGCCGGATTATCGTTTTCACCAATATCTGAAGTTTCAATCGACAAGGCGGAACTCCGGCAGGGCAAACTGGTTATGGAAAGACCGAAAATGGCGGGCTTTGATAAAAATAACCGTCCCTATGACGTCAAAGCGCAAAAGGCGATTCAGGATTTAACAAAGCCAGGCACCGTCGAACTCGAAGTAATTGATGCACAGCTCCCCATGGACACGTCGTCATACGCCGATCTTGACGCACAATCTGGTGTCTATGACACCAGCACAGAAAAACTTCTGCTCCGCGATACCGTATCGATAAAGGGGGCCCGAGGTATGGATTTCCTGCTGAAAGATGCTGATATTGATATTCGCACGGGCTCTATGCAGAGCGATAAGCCCGTGAAAGTGACGTCTCCAAACACCCAGATTTCTGCCGAGTCCATCAAGGTAGAAGACAACGGAAGACGAATACTGTTTAAGGATCGGGTGAAAATGACGATTATTCGCCCGGTGGAACGTGGCAATACCCCGTCGTCCAATTGATCGGAGATGGCCTAGATGGCACTTAAAGTTTTGAAATTGCTGACTGCCAAACATCTGCCCTCTGTGGCTCCGGTCTTGCTTGCGTTAATGTTGGTTTTCGCCTCGCAAAGCAGCTCAATGGCCCAAGTTTCCGGACAGGCGTTTGAAGGGTTTCGTAGCAACACCAAAGATCCGGTACAAATTGAAGCTGATCAACTGGAAGTGCTGGATGAACAGGCGAAAGCTGTCTTCCGGGGTAATGTCAAAGTGCGCCAGGGCAGCAGTCTGATCACCACAAGTCGGTTGGTTGTAAAATATCTCAAGGGCAGCAAGGGCGGACAAAATGACATTGAACGTCTTGATATGACAGGCGGTTTGATCGCCACGTCCAAACAAAACACGGTCACCGCAGAAACCGGTACTTTCCACGTACAAACTGAAAATATCGTGCTTTCCGGCAAAGTCACCATCAGCCAGGGTGTCAATATTGCCACCGGCTGCAAGCTGATTGCAAATTTGAAAACCAACAAGGCAAGGCTCGAAGCGTGCAAGGGCGGTGGTCGGGTTAAGTCGATTTTTACCCCGGGCTCGGATAATTAACACAAGAGCTCACCACCAGATCGGCGAACCCGCTTGAACGTATTCAATTTGTTTTCAAAGGGAGATGAAAAAGAGCCCGCATCTCCGTTATCTGCGCCAAATCCGATCCCGCGAGCGGATGCTGATGCGACACCGCGTCAACCGCGCTCCCGTTCCGGCGTGCTGCTGGCGCGCGGCCTGATGAAGAGTTACAAACAACGCAAGGTTGTTGACGGCGCGAGTCTGGGTGTCAGACGCGGCGAATCTGTCGGACTGCTTGGCCCAAATGGGGCTGGCAAGACCACCTGTTTCTATATGATTACAGGCCTGGTCAGACCGGATGCCGGAACCATCGAGCTTGATGGCCACGACGTCACGACAATGCCCATGTACCGACGCGCCCGCTTGGGGATTGGATACCTGCCTCAGGAAGCTTCGATATTTCGTGGACTTTCGGTAGAGGACAACATCAAAGCTGTGTTGGAAGTAGTGGAGCCAAACAAAGCTGAACGCCAGCACCAGCTTGATTCTCTGCTCGACGAATTCAAAATTGCTCATCTTCGCACTTCGCCGTCCATTGCTCTTTCCGGCGGTGAAAGAAGACGTCTTGAAATCGCCCGTGCGCTGGCCTCTCGCCCGGCCTTCATGCTGCTCGACGAACCATTTGCTGGGGTCGATCCCATAGCAGTGGGCGATATTCAGGAACTGGTTCGTCACCTGACACGTCGTGGCATTGGTGTGCTAATCACAGACCACAACGTGCGTGAAACCCTGGGACTGATTGACCGGGCCTATATCATCGCATCAGGAAAAGTGCTCACCCATGGTCGCCCGCAAGAGATTGTTAACAATCCTGACGTTCGACGCCTTTATCTTGGCGATCAGTTTACTCTTTAGTCTCTTGAACTTGCTATCAATCACCCAGTCAAAGTAAGTTGGCATGGAAATTGCTGTCGGACTTCGGATTTTTGCGAGATCCGATGGAGCGAATGCGAATTAATGTGCACACTTGCTGGTGGTAAAAGGGTTCAGTATGGCGTTCGCGCAGAAACTATCAATGCGCCAGGGGCAAAGCCTGGTGATGACACCGCAGCTCAGTCAGTCGATCAAACTGCTGGCTTTGTCGAACATTGAGCTGGCCGCTTTCGTAGAAGGTGAAATGGAACGCAATCCATTTTTGGATAATGAGGCGCCGGAGGTTGATACAAACGCATCCGGCACCAACAACACCGACCTAAGCGAACAACCAAAGGACTTAACCGGCAACACAGAGTTGGAAACCAGCGCCCGGTCGCTGAGCGAGAATCTGGGAACGAGCATTGAAAATGTGTATCCCGATGAACAGGATTACAAAGCTGGTGCTGACGGCAATGCAAAGTCCAGGGAAGAAATTAACAACCACAGTTCTGCCGGCGGGTTACAAATTTCAAACCAGGCGTCGGTGCACGACAAAACCGTAAGCGATATGGCCGCGGGACAGGAAACCCTGCGAGACCAGCTCGTCGAACAACTCATGCTTTCCGGCGCGAGCGTCAAAGTCACACTTGTTGCCACCAATCTGATCGAAAATCTCGACGACGGTGGATATCTCCGCATCGAGCTGGCCGCAGTTGCTGAACGACTGGGCACCAGCGAAACAATTTGTGAACAGGCACTCACCCTTATTCAGAGTTTCGAGCCGGTTGGTGTTGGCGCTCGCAATCTGAGCGAGTGTCTCCGGTTGCAGCTCAGCGAAAGGGACCGTTTGGATCCGGCGATGCGGGTCGTCATTGACAATCTGGAACTGTTGGCCAAGCGCGACTTTGCTGCCCTGCAGAAACTCAGCGGTCTGGATTTACAGGATCTGCACGATGTTCTCATGGAAATTCAAGCACTTGATCCCAAACCCGGCACCATGTTTGAGCATAGTCCCGTGCAGCACGTTGTTCCTGACGTTTTTGTTCGCGAAGCCAATGATGGTTCTTGGCACATCGAATTGAACAGCGAAACGCTGCCACGCGTGTTGATCAATAATTCCTATGTGGCTGAAGTCGGCGACAAGCTTCAGGACAAGGCTGCAAAAGAGTTTTTGAGTGACTGTCTGCAATCAGCAAACTGGCTGACGAAGAGTCTCGATCAACGGGCACAGACAATTCTCAAGGTGGCTCGCGAAATCGTCAAGCAACAGGACGCATTTCTGGTTCATGGCGTGCGACACCTGCGCCCCCTCACCCTGAAAATGGTGGCTGACGAAATCGAAATGCACGAATCGTCGGTCAGCCGAGTAACATCAAACAAATACATGATGACCCCCCGGGGTATTTTTGAACTGAAATATTTCTTCACAACCGGGATCGGAAACGCCGGGGACGGAGAAAGCCACTCCTCTGAATCGGTGCGCGATCAGATCAAATCCTTGATCGACGCAGAAACAGCAGATTCCATCCTCAGTGACGACGCGATTGTGGTCGACCTCAAACAACAAGGTGTCGATATTGCCCGTCGTACGGTCGCTAAGTATCGCGATTCAATGCAGATTCCGTCTTCCGTTCAGCGTCGGCGCGAAAAGCGTGCTTTTGAGGCTGCTCAGTCAGGGGCATAGGCCAAAAACCGAGCGAAACAATCGCATTGACATTTTGGTGGTAGCGCAATACGACCCCTCCAGTCGAACCCACGACCCCCAACGCTGACTGATTGACGAACTGCAAAATCTGAGTTGTCAAGCTTCCATCCAGCATCAACACCGTTGTAAACTTCCTTTGTCAGATCTGAGATCTCACATCGGCTCGTTTACCCCATCGGGTGCTGTCACAACGCAGTTGCCCCGAGACAAGGAACAATTCTTATGACGCTTCGCATTTCAGGCAAACACATGGACGTCGGTGATAGTCTGAAAGGCAAGATCGAAGATCGGATCAACGACGCTGTTGATAAATATTTCGGCCATGGCTTCAGCGGCCACGTAAACATGGAAAAGCAGGGAGCATTCTTCACGTGTGACTGCATGCTGCGCTTGGATTCAGGCGTAACCCTGCAGGCCAGTGCCCGTGAAAACGATGCGCATGTAAGTTTTGACCAGGCTGCGGACCGGATCGAAAAGCGACTGCGCCGGTACAAGCGCAAGCTCAAAGACCATCACGCCGGCAATTCCAATGATGATTTTTCCGCCGTCGCCTATTCAGTTATGTCAACGCCGGCTGATGACGAAGAAATCACCGAAGATTTCTCTCCTCTGGTCGTTGCGGAAAGCTCGATGACTGTAAGGACCCAAACCGTCGCCATGGCCGTCATGCAGCTTGAGCTGATGGATCAGCCCGTCAACGTCTTTAAAAATGCGGCAAGTGGTGCCGTAAATGTCGTTTACCGTCGCACCGACGGAAATATTGGTTGGGTCGACCCCTCTTCCACCCCGGAATCGTAAGTCAAGAATTCAAACTCTAGAAAATTCTAAGAATTCCGCCTCAGGATCGCCAATTATGGAAATCAGTGAAATCATCAGCCCGGCCAGTATTTTAGCCAATCTGAAGCCAAGTTCGAAGAAGCAATTGCTTCAGGACCTCGCTGATGTCTCGGCACAAAAGACAGGCATGGACGGCCAGGCAATTTTCGAAACTCTGCTTGAGCGGGAAAAACTGGGCTCTACCGGTGTCGGTAATGGGGTGGCGATTCCCCATGGAAAACTACCTGGCATGGATGGAATTGTCGGTGTCTTCGCGCACCTGAACCGTCCCGTCAGCTATGAAGCCGTCGATGATCAACCCGTCGATATAGTTTTTATGCTGTTGGCACCTGAAGGCTCAGGTGCTGATCACCTGAAGGCCTTGTCCCGTATCGCTCGTGTGTTGAGAAATCAGTCGACATTGGCAGGCATTCGCAGCTCAACCGATCCAGATGCGATTTTCAGCCTGCTGACAACCATGGAAAATGCAAACGCGGCCTGACGTTAATGACGGCGAACCGTCAGCAATTCACGGTCAACGGCGTCTTCAGCCAGGGCATTTTCGTCGTCAGCGACGGCTAACGGCATGCCATCTGCACCAAACAGGCCCCACAGTTCCAGTCCCAGTGGAAGCCCCGCGGTTTCAGGAAATTGCAGCATGAGATCGTCAGAATTCACCTTGCGTACATAGGCGAATGAGTTCTTTCCAAATTGTAGAAATTCGGTTTTCGAACCAGCCATTCGGTTCATAATGTCGCGCATATTTTAACCTCAACCACATTGGTCAACACTGTTTGACAATTATGTGGTTAGGCGCACGGTGGATTACAAGGCTTGGCGTGTTCACCTAAAACTGAGTTTCGAGTTCCACCGCTTGGTATCGACGATTGTCGCGTTCAACCCTGCCAATTCAGCCTTCAGCTTCAATACGTCAATTCTGGCCTTCAGCCTCGACGCCACCATTTCTGGCTCGTAGGAACTCGATCCTTTGCGGGCATTGACCTGAGCGGAGCGCAACGCGCTTTTCACATTACGGCTCTGCTTGTGCAGACTGCCCAAAACGCCGACATGACTGCGTGCGATTTCCTGAGTCTGCCACAGGGCACCTCGATTGACCTCGTAAAGTGAATCTACTCGCGATTGCTCTGCCAACTCTTCCAACTCGTAACGCCTAGGTCTGAATGCTCCCAATCGCATTGATACGGCAATTTTCGCCGTCACTTCACCGTCTGCACTGATGGTAACGTCGTCGCTGCCCTCGCCTCGCTTGGAATAGTCCACAGTGGTTTTGAACTGAACGGCATCAGCAGTCCTAACGCGCGATTCAATTTCCTGAATGCGTTGCTCTGCAGCTGTTAGCTGGCGATCAAGGTCTTGAAAGGACTGTTTCCTCATGCGGTCTACAGTGCTGCGTCTTGATGCCTCACCCTCCATTTTCGCCGCTTTGGACTGCAACTGCTGAAGGTATTGACGCAAGGTTTCCGCCCGAACGCGGGTCAGCAGCCCTTCGTTGAGACTATGGGAAATATCTCGATCAATACGCCTGATATCTGAACTGTGATCCTTCAGAACCCGAGATTGTGCCACATATCCCGCCCCGGACAAAGACTGATTGGAAGTAACCAGGAGTTGCGACAACTTTGCAGCGACTGAATCGCGCACACAACGCACCGCAGCCAGTTCTTCTTTCAAATTCGCCCGCTTCAGATCCACCAGGTCGAAACTTGCGCCAACGCTCAGGTCCTTGTCTGAATTAACACTGCCCTTCAGCGAAGGGGAACGCAGAATGGTCGATTCAATGCCAGCTTCTGCCAATATCCTCTGACAGAAGGGAGACGTTGGGAGGTGGTCCTCAACCAGCGGGTAAGAATGTGTGGCTTCAGAAGCCAGTCTGGCTGATGTCTCGCTCGGCTTATCTGAAGCCAGGTTGTTGGCATCCCATTTGGATTGGCTGATTTCTTCAGCCCCATCTTCACCCTCGGAACTGGACGTCACCGAGCCGGTTGCGATGGGATCCATGGGATTGAAAGCTGAGGTTGTTTGGGTTGATCCCGCATTTGTAGCCGGTTTTTCGGCAGCGACGAAAAGTGATGTGCGTTCAAACTTGTTTGACAGGTTGCAGCCACTCAAAAGGCCGACGGCCATCAACACGAGTGCAAACCGCGTCAATCCTTTGCGACCTTCGTCATTGGCATCACTCTTAACAGTACTACTCATGTCCAACCAAACCCACTCTCGCGAAACCCCAGATATCGCAATTACTAAACAAAATCAGAACCATACGGGAGATGATCCAGCATGGACCAACTCTTCTGTACCGGATTTCGTATCGTCGAATTTTGCTTCGACAAAAATTCCCCGCATCGGTTTGCCGAACAGCGGATGAACGGAAACCGTTTCTCCATCGACAGCCTTGCCAACTTCTCCCACCGTCAAACACAGGAAGATGGAAAACAGGCATCCGTGGAGCGACTCCCCCGCCTTTACATTTTCAACATTGTCATGTCTGACGTCAGCACCTTTGGGACAAATTTGAGAATTTGAATAAGGGAGGATTTTTGGTTCATCTTATCGTTTAGGAGACAAAGATGAATAAGAAATCCGGTACATCAAAAGGCGCCGCTGACAGGCTCGTTAAGAACA
>CAJQPW010000118.1 GCA_905480295.1 uncultured Rhizobiaceae group bacterium
CAATCTGGTAGCGCGTCCCCTGCACATGGCGCTGGCCCTGCCCTGGGTGCTGGCCTTTGCGCCTGCCACAGGGATTTCGCGTATCACCGGTCCGGCTCTTTGCATCATCGGCATTGGCGCCTGTGTCTGGATTGCCGTCAATCACAATATGCTGGGCGATCAATACGGGTTTCTGGAAAGCAATTTTCAAATTGCGGTTGCGTCCATTCTGCTGATTGTTGTGCTGGAAGCCGCCCGCCGGGCGATCGGATGGCCGCTGCCCAGCGTTGCGCTGATTGCCCTCCTCTACGGCTTGTTTGGTCAGTATATTCCCGGTGAGTTCGGCCATTCAGGCACGCCGCTTAAAAGTTTCCTGGGCACGCTGACCATTGCTGAAGGGGGGATCTGGGGAAGTCTCACCGGTGTTTCGGTTGGCGTGGTTGCGATCTTCGTCATTTTTGGCGCTGTTCTCAATTCCGGTGAGGCGGGCCAGGGGTTCATGAATGTAGCAGCGGCTGCCGCAGGACGGTTAAAGGGCGGGGCCGCCAAAGTGTCGGTGATTTCATCGGCCCTGTTTGGCTCAATTTCAGGCTCGGCATCGGCCAATGTCGCATCCACCGGCGCCATCACACTTCCCGCCATGACCCGATTGGGTTATCCGAAACGACTGGCAGCGGCGGTGGAGGCCGTTGCGTCGTCCGGGGGTCAGATCATGCCGCCGCTGATGGGTGCCGGTGCCTTTGTCATGGTGGAGTTGACCGGCGTTGCCTATGTGGAAATCATAGCAGCAGCGTTCCTGCCGGCGCTGTTATTTTTTGTGGTGGTCTGGGTGGGTATCAACGCCTATTGCCGTCAGTTCGACCTGAAAGGCATCGACGACAGCGAAAAGCCGTCCATCAGATCCGTTGTGGTCACCTTGGCGTTTTTCCTGGTGCCTTTTTCCGTGCTTTTATGGGCCATGTTCAGTGCCGGTTTCACCCCGCAATATGCCGCCTGTCTGGCGATGCTGGTCGGGCTGGCGATGCTTCTGGTGGATGCCCGTTTGAGTTTTGACCGCGGCCGAACCATCGCACGTCTGGAAAATCTCTGCATCAGTTCCGGCAAGCAGGTATCGATGATTGCGGCGATCATCCTGTGTGCCTCGATCATCATCGGAGTTCTTTCGATCACCGGACTGGGGGTAAAAATCACCTCGGTCATTCTGTCTGGTTCCGGTGGCTTGTTGTGGCCATCGCTGTTGCTTACGGCGCTGGCCTGTCTTGTACTGGGCATGGAGGTGCCGACCACGGCTGCCTATGTGATCTGTGTATCGGTTGCCGGTCCGGCATTGATCAAACTGGGGCTGGAACCGCTGCAGGCCCATCTGTTTGTATTCTGGTTTGCGCTGCTGTCGACCATCACCCCGCCGGTCTGCGGTGCTGTTTTCATTGCCGCTGGCATGATTGGTGAGAACTGGATGAAGGTTGCGCTGACGGCCATGGCGCTGGGTGTTGGTCTGTATCTCATCCCCCTGGCCCTGATTGCCAACCCGATGATTCTGCAATTGGCAGAAGACCCGGTATCAGCACTGCTGACTTTCCTTCAGCTCGCTGTTGGTCTTTCAGCCATTTCATTTGGGCTGATTGGATACAGGAAACCGGTGCAGAAAATCCTGGTGATCCTGTTCGGTTGCGCCGTCACATTTGCCGGACTTGCTTTGTCCCAATAGACCAGCCCCGACTGCTTGCCGTGCTGTTGCAAGCCCAACAATCCCTCACCATGGTTCACAAAACGCCATCTTGCGTTAAACGCCGAACATCCTGGCTGGAATATCCCAGTTCAGCCCAGATCTGCTCATTATCCTGACCAAGCATGGGCGGAGGCGTCGCTGCGGTGGGCGCCTTGCCGTCGAGCTTTATGCCGGTGGATACAAGCTCAATGTCGCGTTCGGTGCCAGGCACATCTTCGAACCAGGTCAAAAATCCACGATCGGCAACCTGTGGCATGTTCAGGACTTCAGGCACGGTAAGGACTGCACCGGCTGGCACACCGATCCGGTTCAGTTCCTTGGCCCAGGCTCTTGCAGGTCGTGTCGCCAGCACCGTTTCCAGGCGCCGTTTCAGATCCATCCGGTTTGTTTTGCGGTCTTCCCGGGTGGCAAATTTCGGCATGGTGAGCAGTTCGTCCAATCCCAGGTGCTGCGCCAATAATTGCCACTGTTGATCTTTATTCGCGGCGATATTGATCAGACCATCTTGCGCCTGAAATGCACCGGAGGGCGCCGATGTCATGTTTTCATTACCATGGGACCTGGGAGCAACGCCTGCGATCAAATGGTTGGAAACCGCCCAACCCATCGTGGCCAACACCGATTCCAACATTGAAACATCCAGAAGCACGCCCCGGGGCCGGCTGTTCAGCGCTGCAGCAATGGCAAAAGCCGCGGTCATGCCACCCGCCGTATCGGCAACCGGATAGCCCACCCGCAACGGCCCGCTTTCACCATTCCCTGTCACCGACATGACTCCGGATGCGCCCTGTATGATCTGATCATAAGCCGGGCGATGAACCCAGGGCCCGTCCTGTCCAAAACCTGAAATGGCACAATAGATCAATTCAGGTCTGATGCGCTTCAACTCATCATAGCCCACACCCAACCGCTTCATCACGCCGGGTCGAAAATTCTCCACCAGGACATCGCAGGTTTCGACCAGACTTTTGAAAAGCTCTCTGCCCTTATCGGACTTCAGATTGACGGTGATCGATTTCTTTCCTGCGTTCTGGGCCAGGAATGAAACCCCCATATTGCGGTCATTTAATTCGGTATCGGCCCCCAGTTGGCGCGCAAGATCGCCTCGCCCGGGTACCTCGACCTTGATCACTTCCGCCCCCATATGAACCAGCTGATGGCAACAAAACGGCCCGGCCAGTACATTTGTCAGGTCCAGGACCCGAACGCCTTCCAATAATTTTGACATGTGTGCAGGAGCCGAATTTGAGAATGATCGACCACCAGCATATCAGCGACATTGATCTTCACCAATCAACCCTGTTAGCGGGACCAAACAGGGCCTGACAATTTGCTGCGCAATCTACCGCCAATAGTTATTGGCCGCTGCCACAGTTTGAAAATTCACGGCAATGACGTGGGAAGCCTCGGTCAGGCTGTCGGCATTGTTGGCATAATCCTGCCTCAGTCGACTGCGTGTGGCATCATCCGGTTGGGTCTTTTTCACCCCCATGCGGGACAGCATAATTGCAACGTCAAATCCCTGCTCAGGCGTTTCGGTAATCAGGCTTGGCAACCAGGACATCGCATGTTTCTTTCTTAGTTGAAATATTATTATATCGTGCACGATATAAATCACTTGTCGGTTTGAGAGTCAATTGTGTATGGGTAAATCGTGATGATGCCGATTGATGACGGTGTACAAAGTGCTGGAGAAACTGTGATGCCCCCGTCTGAACAAATTGCCGAGACACCAGGCGTTGATCAGCTGATCTGCTTTGCCCTGTATTCTGCCAGCCACGCCATGAACCGCGCTTACAAATCCCATCTTGCACCTTTGGGCCTGACCTATCCGCAATATATTACACTCACCGCCCTGTGGGAGGCAGATGGAGTGACCATCGGCACCCTGTGCACCAGGCTGATGACGGAAACCAGCACGATGACACCCATCGTCAAACGCCTGGAACAGCTGGGCCATCTTACCCGCAAACGGGGAACTGAGGATGAGCGACAGGTGTTTGTGCATCTGACAAAGTCAGGCAGGAAATTGCAGGACGAGGCAGACACCATCACTCGCTGCATCATCGCCGATACCAATGTGGCACATGCCAAATTGGACAAACTCGTTTCCGAGATTTCTGCGATGCGAGACAGCCTGATTCAAAACAACCAATAAAACTACATGGTTGGGAGACATGCGTTGCAAAAGATCTGGGTTGAACAGGTCCGCCAAAACCAGACGATGCCCGCACCCCTCAACCAACCATCCGGACCACAGTCACAAACAGGATTAAACACTTGCCAAATCCCGAGATCCTGATTGCATTTTTTGCAGCCACCGCCGTGTTTGCCTATATGCCGGGACCGGCAACGCTCTATGCAACCGCTCGAACCATTGCCGGCGGGAAACGAGCCGGTTGGCTGGCCGCCCTGGGCATTCATCTGGGTGGATATGTGCATGTTCTGGCCGCCGCCTTTGGACTGGCGGTGGTCTTCACCGCGACCCCGGTTCTATATCTTGGTTTAAAATTCGTCGGTGCTGCCTATCTGATCTGGTTGGGATTCAGGCTCATTCGCACCCCGTCCGACTTAACACCCCTGGACGGTCAATCGGCATCAAAATCGCCAAAACGCGCGTTCTGGGACAGTGTCACTGTTGAGATTCTCAATCCCAAAACGGCTCTTTTTTACATTGCCTTTCTGCCCCAGTTCACCGATCAGGCCGCACTGCTGCCGATCTGGCTACAACTGCTCATCCTGGGAACGGTGGTCAACATCATGTTTTCGAGCGCCGACATCCTGTGCGTTCTGCTGGCGGTAAAAATTATGGACATGATCAAAGGGCCAGGCTCGTTCGGACGAATCGCTCAATATATCGGCGGGACGATATTGATCACACTGGGATTGCGCCTGGCCATTTCCCATAACTAATCCCGCCCGCTGTCGGTGTTACAGCGAACAGCCAGCTATCCGAGTTTCTGGCATGTCGAACAGATAGCGGCAGATCTATTGGTACAAAAACAGTAATTTTTGGCCTTCCCTAGACAAAATCCAGAACTTCTTCATGATTTCTCCAAGTTTGGCCAAACCGGAAAGGCTATCCATAGTTCACAGAAATTACCCACCTTCGACAAGGGAATTGTATCATGAATACGAATAATCTGGCCCTGAGCCCCACCGATGAAGATTCTGATTTTGTCCAGTTCTGGAACACCGTACTGGCGCCCAAATTCATCAAGTTCAAACATATTTTGGTCGATGGTCTGACCCAGCACAGCGAGGCGGTATTTCCCAATTTGCCCGTCAAGACAGGTGACCGGGTGCTCGATGTGGGATGTGGATTTGGTGACACCGCCATTCAGCTGGCCCAGCGGGTCGGCCCAACCGGAGAAGTTGTGGGTGTCGATTGCTGTGATGCCTTTCTCGAATATGCGGAAAACGACGCCCGGTCACGCGGCGTTGAAAACATCAGCTTTGCCCGGGCGGATGCCGAGATTGCCCTGCCAACAGAAGAGTTCGACTTTGTGTTTGCCCGTTTTGGCACAATGTTTTTTGCCAACCCGGTGGCCGGTCTGCGAAACATGCGCAAGGCTCTGAAGCCGGGTGGAAAAATGGTTCACATTGTGTGGCGCAACCGGGCCGACAACCCTTGGCTGTCCATGGCCAAGGATGTGGTTCTGGAATTCCTGCCGCAACCCGGTGAGGACGCCCTGACCTGTGGCCCCGGACCGTTTTCCATGTCGAACGAGGAAACGGTTTCGCTGATGATGAAATCGGCTGGGTATGAAAATGTTGATCTGACCCGTGTCGACGCCCCTGTGCTGGTTGGCAAGGATGTGCGGGACGCGATTGCCTTCCAATTGGCGATCGGACCAGCCGGTGAAGTTTTCCGGGAGGCTGGCGAAGAGGCCGAAGCCAAGCGGGAGCAGATCGAAAGCGCGATGGCCGATGCCATTAACAAGCAAAAAGTATCAACCGACGGAATCGTAATGGACAGTTCGTCATGGGTGATCACCGCTACCAATCCAGAAAAACAGTAGGAGCAAAAACATGTCGCCCCAAACAACAACTCGACTTTCCTTCGACAAGCCCGGCCGGGGCCGGGTTTATGACAGCATTCTTGAGACCATCGGCAATACGCCGCTGGTTCGCATCAACAAGCTCACCGCTGAATTTGGTTGCCAGGCTGAAGTGCTGGCAAAGCTCGAATTCTTCAACCCGATCTCCAGCGTCAAGGATCGCATTGCCGTATCGATGCTGGAGGCGATGGAAGCGGATGGCAGCATCGGGCCCGGCAGCGTGATTGTCGAACCCACATCCGGCAATACCGGTGTTGGCCTCGCGTTTGCCTGTGCCGCGAAAGGCTATCGCTGCATTTTGACGATGCCGGACAGTTTCTCCCTGGAGCGCCGCAAACTCATGCGGTTTCTGGGCGCCGAGCTGGAGCTCACGCCGAAGGAAAAGGGCATTGGCGGTGCAATCGACAAGGCCAAGGAAATCATCGCCAAAACGGATAAGGCAATCATGCCCTGGCAGTTTGGAAACGAGGCCAATCCGGATGTCCACCGAAGAACCACCGCCGAAGAAATCTGGCGCGACACGAATGGTGTCGTTGATGCCCTGGTGCTCGGTGTTGGAACTGGCGGCACCGTGACCGGTGTCGGTGAAGTGCTGAAACAGAAGAAGCCCGATATCAAGCTCATCGCGGTCGAACCTGAAAACAGCCCCGTACTCTCCGGCGGCGAACATTCCCCGCACATGATTCAGGGCATCGGGGCGGGCTTTGTGCCGGACGTGCTCAACACCAATCTGATTGATGAAGTGATGCTGGTTAGTAACGAGGATGCCATAGCCACATCGCGCAGACTGGCAGCCGTGGAAGGTATCCCGGCGGGAATCTCATCCGGTGCAGCGCTGAATTGCGCCATGCGGCTGGCGGCGCGCGACGAGATGAGGGGCAAAACCGTGGTTACCGTTCTGCCAAGCTTTGCCGAACGCTATGTTTCAACCGCCCTGTTCGACGGTTACGGCGAAGACTGATCCAAAGGGGGACGGCCCACCGATGGGTCGTCCCCCTTTCAGGTCACGCCAGCCTTCATCAACCCGTCGATGTAGAGTTTGATCTGGTCTTCGCGTTTGAGATAAAACAGGTGCTCTTTTGCAAATGCGATCGTAAATTCCGGTTTCACCTGAATCAGTTGTGCCAGCGCCCGCTCGGCCTGTCCGGCATCCCCCAGATGACCCAACGCTGATACCAGATGGGCGCGGACCCAATATTGGGCATTGGGTATCTGCACCGATTTCCGGGCCCAGGATACAGCATCATCAAATTCACCACGGAAAAGATGGGCTAGAGACCGATAGGAATAAAACGCCCAGCGGAACGGGTCATGCGGGCTGAGACGAATCGCCGCCTCAAAATGCTCGATCGCCTCATCCAGCCTGCCCTCGTAGGCAAGGGAATCGCCCAGACCACAATAAGTCACGGCAAGACACGGATTAAGCTCGAGCGCATGTTCCAGAACATCAATCGCCAGATCATACTCGCGGCGGGCGAGATAAACCCGACCAAGGGTGAAAAAGCTGTTGGCGTCCTGATCATCCAGCTCAATGGCCCGTTTCGCCGCAGTCAGCGCCTCATCCATGCGATCCTGATCCGGCGTCGCATCGAAATAGACCATGCCAAGAACAATCGCATAGGCCAGCCGGGAATGGGCACTGGCAAACTCGGCATCCATCTTGAGCGCCTGGCGCAACAGGTCCTGGCTGCGCTCATTGCCGTCTGCCGTGAACTTGTAAAACTCAGCCAGACCGAGCTGATACAGATCCCATGCCCCAAGGTTTTTGCGCGGTCTTCGTTCCGCTTTGCGCTGCTCATTGAGACCCAGCTCAGCGTCAATGCGGGCGGTAACCGTCTCGGAA
Organism: uncultured Rhizobiaceae group bacterium; assembly: GCA_905480295.1. GTDB lineage: Bacteria > Pseudomonadota > Alphaproteobacteria > Rhizobiales > Rhizobiaceae > Pseudahrensia. Next base: position 7,613 of record CAJQPW010000118.1, read on the forward strand.
ATCTCATCCTGAAGCTCGAACATATCGACAATATCCCGGTCGAATCGCTCAACCCAAAGGCTGGTTTCAGATTCCGCTTCAACCACCTGAATGGTGATACGGGCGCGGGTACCAGCTTTACGCACACTGCCCGTAACGATGTAGTCGGCCTCCAGTTTTTCACCAATGGCCTTGAGGCCATCCTGGCTTTTGCGAAACGCAAAAGCCGAGTTGCGGGCGATGACGGTCAACCAACGGTTCTTGGACAGGGCGGTAATGATGTCCTCTGTCACGCCGTCACAAAAGTAGTCTTCCGATTCATCCCCGCCCATATTGGCGAAGGGCAGCACGGCAACCGAAGGTTTTTTGGAAATGGCAACCAGTGATGGCATTTCGATCAGTGTCGATGCCGATGTCGATGCCGGTGCAAGATCGGCCTTAGAGCCTTTCAGCTGAGCAACAAACCGAAATCCCCTGCCATGCACCGTTCGGATTGTATGTTGCGCAGCGCCATCATCGCCAACCGCCTTTCTCGCCGCTTTGATCTGACTGCTCAAAGCCGAGTCTGACACAATGCGATCACTCCAGATTTCCGCAAAGATCTCATCCTTACCGATCGTGCGCTCGTTGTTTTTGGCAAGGTAGAGAAGCAGATCGAACACTTTGGGTTCTATCGCCACACGCTGACCGGCCTGGCGTAACTCAAACAGGGCCTCGTCTATTTCAAATGCGCCAAAGCAAATTACGTCCGATGAAGTCCCTGAACCGAAATCTACTTTGAAAGCCTCGATCGGCCGGGCAATATTTTTGACTGTTTGTGGCCCCAGGGCGACAAATTTGGCATTCAGCCGGTCACCTATGTGATCATGAACCTGTTTTGACAATACAATGCCGCCAACATCTGCCAACCCTTCAAGACGCGCTGCAATGTTGACACCGTCGCCATAAATATCATCGCCCTCGACAATCACGTCTCCGACATGGACACCGATGCGAAGGTTGATTGTTTCACTGGGCTTGTCGGAGTCCTTGGTCTGGGCCGCGATCTTCTTCTGGATCTCCAGGGCACATTGCAATGCACCGACAACACTGGGAAATTCCGCCAATGTGCCGTCACCAATGAGCTTAATTATCCGTCCGGAATTTTTATGAATTTCCGGATCAATCACAGCCTTGCGAAGCTGTATCAACCCTTCCAGGGTTGCCTCTTCGCTGCGCTCCATCAAACCGCTATAGCCCACCACGTCCATGGCAACGATCGCTGTCAATTTTCGTTCCATTTTGGCGCCGTCCCCACAAGAGCGTTATTGGTTCCCGGTCAACATTGAATTGCACGGGAATATGTAATTTACACGTACCCATGCCATGTGAACAGGCGGGCGCAGATTTGCACCCTTCGACAGGCAATACACCTGTTGTCCTGGAGCGTGCGTGTATTTCGACACGCTCCAACTTGCC
>CAJQPW010000119.1 GCA_905480295.1 uncultured Rhizobiaceae group bacterium
CCGACCCGGTTTGCCCTGTTCGTGAACACGAAAGACAATGATGGTTGCCCCTTTGTCACCGGACCGGGCGGTGTGAATGTGCTTCAGCGGGACGACGCCGGTTCCGCCTTGCGAAATTTCCTTTTCACTTTCCCCGTCCAGCATCAAAGTGACGCTGCCCTGCACAACGTAAGCAATTTCTTCGCCGGGATGCCAGTGTCTCGGCAGGGTGACGTTTGGCGGCAGGGCGACATGGCTGACGATCACCTCAAGGCCTTCCGCACCCTCCAGCATACTCGTCATCAGGTTCTTGATTTCGGGTTTTTTCAGATCGACGGTGTTTGCAACGTCGTGGGCCAAAGCCTTCGACAAAGTGCCCGCAAGCATGAGTGCTGCGACTGTCATCATTTTGTTCATTTCATTCTCCCCAACTTGTTCAATAAACTGGCACACACGGCGCGGTATCAGCAAGTTTGAATGCCGGACCGGAACCGGGGCGCCCTGGTTCGTGTTCTGAAATAGCCATCAATCAGCCGTCAGGCGCGTAAAGCGCCCATTCTCCGGGCACACCTTTCAACGAACGGGTGCCGACATGATCCAGCGAGAGGCCGGACCCGACGACAAGGTCCTTGACGGTGCTTGAAACGAGAATCTGGTCGGGTGCCGAACTGTCCAGGATCCGTGCCGCGATATGAACTGCCAGGCCACCCAGATCCTGCCCCCGGCGTTCACATTCGCCGGTATGGATTCCCGCCTTGACGCGCAAATCGAAACTGGCCAGTTCAGAGCGGATCTCCTGCGCACATTGAATAGCGCGTGTCGGCCCGCTGAATGCCGTGATGAACCCATCTCCGGTCGTGTTGATCTCTGCGCCGCCGAACGCATTCAGTTTCTTCCGCACGACCGCATCATGCCGGTCCAAAAGCGACCGCCATTTGCTGTCGCCCAGAGCGGTCGCTCTTTCCGTAGAGCCAACAATATCGGTCATCAGGATCGTCTGCAGAACCCTCTCGCTGGGTGGAACGGCTTTCTGGCCGGTCAGAAATTCTTCAATTTCACCCAGAAGGCGATCCTGGTCACCATACCAGACCAGATGATCCGCCCCAGGCACCAGACGCAGCGTTGAGTTTGGAATCAGATCAGCGAGAAATCGTGCTTCTTCCTTAGGATGATATGGATCATCTTCTCGATTTAAAACGAGCGTAGGGGCGTCGACCAAGGGCAGAATTTCGCGAATGTCGAGTTCGGCGCTCAGTCTTGTAATCAATTCAGCAGTTTTTGGACTTGCAGAGTTACGCAGGTAAGCGCCCCACCACTCGCAGGCGTTTTGATCGCCGGCCATGCTGGGTGCGACCTCGTCCAACAAAAAGGGTTTACCCCAATTTTTACGCAAAAAAGCAATTGTATCCTCGGTTGCCTCCAGTTTGGGAGCCCAGGGATAATCTGAATCCCAACTGCCCTTTGCCGAGGTGCCGCTCAGCACCACCGCACGGGTTCGTTCGGGATAAGTGGCGGCAAACAGGGCACACATATTGCCCCCTTCAGAGACTCCCAACAGGACAGCTTCTTTGGAGCCGATGGCATCCAGTACCGCAGTAATGTCCGCTGTTCTTTGTTCAAGCGTTGGAAATCCGACATTCCTTTCAGAAAGCCCGGTGCCCCGTTTGTCGTAGAAGATAAGGCGGCAAAACCGGCTCAACTTGGTCAAGAATTCCGCATAATGTGGGCTCTCCCAGGCATATTCGATATTGGTCAACCAGCCCTGACTGTAGACAAGATCAATCGGGCCATCGCCAACAACCTGGTAGGCAATGGCGACATCGTCTGCAAATGCGTACTGGGTCTGTGGCTTATACATGCGACACCGGAGGGGAAAGATCAGTCATTGAGTGTGGCGCAAACCTTCATTTCAAGGAAGGGCAGACAAGCCCGTTGGGATCAATATTTTCGCTCCAAACGTGCATAGGGCAGCCCCTGATGGCAAAAGCCCCACACAGCGAGATCATCGGCTGTATGGGGCTTTGTGATTATCGCCTGCGTTTTGAACTGGAGATTAAAACGAGGTGGTGTGCTGCACGTGAAGGGCGAACATGGCCATGATTGCTGTTGCGATGATTGCGATGAACATTGAGTTTCTCCCTTAGTGCGTTTGGTTGTGGTTTGTCTGTTTTGCCCTGGTCTTTGCTGGAGACTGAACCAGGGCGGTATGCTGTTGTTGAATAGACTATAGGGCGGTGGCCGGGTTGAAACCGTGCGTTATTGCACACATCGAAATTTTCGCTCCAGATGCGCGATAAACTGAGTGAATTGAAGCCACTAGCGTATTTTGGTCGGCACAGATAGCCACCTTTTGGTAACCATGTTTGTCAATATCAAATAGAATTTTGAGGGGTAATTTTCGGTTTGGGGCCTCGTCGGCACGTGCCGGCGATCAACACAGGTGTGAATTGGGGAGTTCATGAAATGAAGATAATCAAACAGTTTTTGCGCAACGAAAGTGGAGCAACGGCAATCGAATATGGTCTTGCCGCCGTTTTAATTTCGACAGTGGCAATCGTCGGGATGGGCGATGCCGGTCAGGGTGTGACTGAAATCTATACCGAGGTCGAAGGGGCCGTGGATGGGGCCACAGCTGATCCATGATCCGCATTGGCCGTGGAGTTTGCCGTGGGGACTTGCTGTGGCCACAGTCACCCAATTGAAGACCTGAAAAAGCCCCGCTGAACGGCGAGGCTTTTTTGTTATTGAACCCGGTTGTTCGAACCCCCGGGTCGCGCCGGGGGTTCTGATAGCGGAAATGTCTGTCGGGTCTTTGCGCCCCACCGGTGAACCGGCTATGACGCAGTGATTGAAAATTGGGAGATTTGAAGATGACCACTCCGGAACAAAAACTGGCTCAACGAGGACTGGAATTGCCGGCGCCGACACGCCTGCCTCCGGGTCTTCACCTACCCTTTTCCTTCATCAATGTGCGCGGAACGCACGTCTATATTTCGGGTCACCCAAAGCAGGGGCCCGATGGCAGCATTGTTGGTCCCTTCGGAAAAGTGGGTGCTGACATGTCAACGGAGGAAGCGCAGCTGGCGGCTCGCGACATTGGTCTTACCGTATTGGCCAATCTGAAAGCCGAAATCGGCGAACTATCCCGGGTAGAGGGATGGTTGCGGGTTTTCGGCATGGTGCAGTCGGCCGACGGCTATAGCGACCAGCATCTGGTGATCAACGGTTTCAGTGATCTGATCATCGATCTGTTCGGCCCGGAAATTGGGCGCCATTCAAGATCAGCGATCGGTGTCGCTGGCCTGCCGATGAATTTTGCCATGGAAATTGAAGGAGAACTGCGGTTGTTGCCGTAGTGCTGGATTGCACTTTAGCTGGTTCAGCAGGGCCAGACTCACCTGTTCCAATTGCGCAGCGGTTTCGGCCGGCAGCTCGAATTTGCGGCTGGTGGCATCATAAATCTGTTGCCAGTTTGGTTTGCGCATATCCTGCGTGATCAGCGAATGGGCGGCGAGAATGACACCGCCAAACGTGTCGACCTTGTAGGTAACCGGGTCCTGCTCGACGAAACTCATGAAGATGTCTGAGCCGGTGTTGAAATCATCCCCTGCCTGATGGACCGGACGGTGCGGTTGCACCGGTGGAAGATTCAGACTCGGCCCTTTCAGCCATCCGGTCTATAAGGGTTCGGGCATCGCGATGAGGAGTAAATGATGGGACTTTTGCAGCCGAACCAGGACGTGCCGTTCAACATCACCCGACTCAGTCATGTTTGCCTGACCAGCCGGGATCTGGAAAAGACACGCTATTTTTATCAATCCGGTCTTGGGCTTGAGGTCACGAGTCAGGATGAAACCCATCTCTATCTGCGCGCCACCGAAGAAACGGGGCACCACTCCATCGTGTTTGAAAAAGTGCAATCGGATCAACCCGGCATGTGCCGCGCTGTCACCTATCGCATGTATCAGGACGACGACATCAAACGGGCGCATGACTGGTTTAATCTAAAGGGGTATTCGGCAGACTTTGTTGACCGTGATCATCAGGGTCTGACCCTGCGGTTGACGGATGCAGTGGGTGTGCCGATCGAATTTTGCGCGACCATGGATCAGTCGGAAAACCAGATGCGGCATTTTCATACCCATCGTGGCGCCCGGCTTTCCTTTCTCGATCACATTCAGATTGCCACCCATGACGTGCAGGCGGCGTATCAATTCTACAATGATCTTGGTTTTCGACTGACCGAATATACAGCCACTGACGGCAGCGATGAGATGTGGGGGGTGTGGCTGAAGCGCAAGAACAACACCCAGGACGTGGTCTATTCCAACGGTGCCGGGCCTCGCCTGCACCACATTGCTTTTCACACGCCGGAAATTGCCAATGTGATCCATGGCGCGGATGTGATGGCGTCGCTTGGGCTGGCTGATGCGATGGATCGCGCGCCGGGCCGGCATGGCATTGGCAATGCGTTTTTTGTCTATTACCGCGACCCCGACGGCCACCGGGTGGAGACATTCACCAGCCATTACAACGTCATTGATTGCGATCACCAGCCCACACGGTGGGATTTATCCGACACAAGGCGGTCGCAAATCTGGGGGTTTCCGGCGCCAAAAAAATGGTTCTTTGAAGCAACGGCATTTGACGGGGTGCCGGTCAGCCCTCCCAAGCTCGACGCCCCGCCGGTGACGCTGGAAGATTATCTGGCACAGGAGTGAGGCACCGATGAAACTGGCGACGATCTATTGTGACGAACAGCCCCGGGCGATTGTCCGGGGAGATAAGGGCAGGGCATGGTTCTTAAGCGACGTGTGTCAGGCCGCTGGTGTGGTGGTACAGTCGGACATCCTGTCCCTGGTCCAGGCCTGCGCAGCTGATCGCGACATCATGACCCGACTGGCGGCGACAATGGCCAGGGCTGAATTGGATGATGGCTTTGCGGTGGATGATCTCGACTGGGCGCCACCCCTGCCCAATCCATCAAAGATACTGGGTGTCGCCTTCAACAACAAGGAACTGGTGAAAAAGGCGCATCGGGATTCCGGCGTTCCCAACTTTTTCATGAAACCGCCATCCTGTTTGCAGGGGCACCAAAAGCCGATCATCGTTGACCCGCAATGGGGTGCCTGTATTCCCGAACCGGAAGTCTGTGCGGTGATCGGTCGACGGGCAAAGCATATCAGCGAGGATCAGGCGCTGGACCATGTGTTTGGCTACATGATCCATAATGATGTCACGTCCCACGGGCTGAAGTTTCAAAAGGACAGTGTGGCTGTCACCTATGACAAGGACCTGGCGCGGCCGGAATTCTACACCTGGCGCAACCTGCATGGGGATGATGATACAGATGCCTATTTTGTCTATCATACCCGCTCAAAGGGCACCGATACGTTCGGTCCCATGGGGCCCTGGATCACCCCGGCAGACGATGTTGAAAATCCCAATGACCTGCATGTGAAAGGCATGCTGGACGAGGAGGTTTTCACCCAGGACCATACCGGCAATTTTCGGTTTACCTTCGAAAGGATCATTGCAGAAGCGAGCGCCTATTTTACGCTGGAGCCGGGGATCTGATTTCATTCGGCACAACCGGCAAAGGGGTTGGTCGGTATCCGCGCGGTCACAAGAGCCTGTTGCTGGGGGAAGAAAGCGGCACCGTGGCCATCGAGATCGAACCGCTGGGTCGGTTGGAAAATCCGATATTACACCAAAAGGGCGGTGCCTGATGGTCCAGTCGATTGTCACCAAAAAGGCTTCGCAGCATAAAAATCCGGTGCCCAATGCCGCCGTGCATCGCGGCATTCTGGTGACGTCGGGTATTTTGGGAAAGGACCTGCAGAGCGACAGCTATCCGCCCGACAAGCCGCAGCAGATGGCGCTGGCATTTGATTATCTGGAACGCATTTTGGAAGAAGCCGGAGCCAGCCTGCAGGATGTGGTCAAGGTGGATTTATACTTCGCCGACAAGTCTGATCGCCCGCTGGCTAATGTCCACTGGCTGCGGTTGTGGCCCCATCAGGCGCACCGTCCGGCGCGGCAGGCGCATCAATCAGCGTTGCCGGAAGGATGTTGTCTGCAGATTGTCGCCATGGCCGTGCTTGAGGGTGGATAACGGGCTTGACGCAAACCGGGCCCCGCATCTCCGCAGCTGACGGAATTGGAACCGCACGCGCTGACCGAATTCCATTGGGCATTGCCCTAGTCCTGGCGTCGACCCTGCTGACGGCGCTGCAGGAAGCGACCATTAAATTTGCCAGCTCGGACATGACCCTGTGGCAGATTTATGTGCTGCGATCGGCCTTTCTCATACCCATCCTCCTGGTGATTGCAGCAATCTGGCGTTCCCCGCAGGACCGCTGGACCGATGCGCTTCGGCCATGGCCGCTGGCGCGGGCAATGATGTTCGTGATGATGTATTTCTCCATGTATTCGGTACTGCCCTACCTGCATCTGTCAACGATCGCCGCCGGGGTCTACACGGCGCCTTTGTTTGTCGCCTGCCTGTCCTTTGTGCTGTTGGGCGAGCCGGTGGGGTGGCGTGGACTATTGGCCATCGGATTGGGATTTTGTGGCGTGTTGGTGATGCTGCGCCCCGGAACCGATGCGTTTGACTGGTTGATGCTGGTCCCGGTGATGGGCGGTCTGTTCTATGCGCTGCAGGCGATCATTACCCGCAGCAAATGTCGCAGAATATCTCCGTCCTCACTGGCGGTCTCTCTGGCGTTTGCCCTGTTGGTTGTCGGTGCGGTTGCAAGTCTTCTCCTGCTGGCAATCAGCCCGGAGCCAGCAACGGTATCAGTTGCACCCTTTTTGCTCGATTCCTGGGCGCGGCCCAGTTTTCTGGAATGGACGGTGATTGCCGTTTTGACCTTGCTCATGGTGGGCAATGGTTTGGTGTTGCCGGCGGCCTATCAGCTGGCTCCCACCGTCATCATCGCAACTTTCGATTATTGCTATTTGATATTTGCAACACTTCTTGGATACCTGCTGTTTGCCGAAGTGCCAGATATCCAGTCGGTCCTTGGCATGGTGATGATTGTATCGGCGGGACTGATTATCGTGCGGCGCTGAAATCAGGCCGGGTTTCGGCGGGTGGCGAGGTATACGCCAGCTGCCGCAATGGCCATGCCAAACCAGGCGAATGTCGGCATGATCTCACCGAGCAGGGCCCAGGCTACAAGCGCCGCAAGCGGTGGCACCAGAAAGAACAGGGCCGACACGCTGCTGACGTCCCCGGCGCGGATCATGGCCAGCAGCAATCCCATGGCGATCACCGAATTCCCGATCACCAGATAGGCCAGTGCAGCGGAAAATTCCCAGGTCCAGTTCACCTGCATGGTTTCCAGAAAGAACATGAATGGCAAAATGCAGACCAGTGCGGTGGAAAAACCGACAAGATTGGCCACCACCGGATGATGGGACAGGCCAAATTTCTTTTCCCACAAAGTGCCACCCGTGATGCCGATCAGAGCCAGCGCAGCGAAGAAGAATCCAATCAGGGTTGGGGCCTCAATCTGAGACCGGGTGATGATCACGACCGCAGTACCCAGCAGGCCCAGGGACAGGCCGGCCCAGCGGCGCCAGCCCACGGACTCGCCGGTCCAGCCGGGTGCCATAATGCCCACCAAAATGGGTTGCAGCGACATCAGCAGGGCAACGGTTGCGGCCGCAACCCCGGCGCGAAAGGCGAGATAACACATGCCGAAATACACCGCCTGGATCAGCAGGCCCACCACGGCCAGGTGAAACCAGTCGGAGCGGTTTTTTGGCAGCGGCGGTTTCAACACCACAAACAGGATGGCCATGAACAGCACCACAAACAGGTAGCGCAGAACCAGCAGTGTCAACGGTTCGGCAAATTGCAGGCCGAATTTTGCAACGGCATAGCCCCCCGACCAGAGGATCAGGAACAGGACCGGCGCAATCACCAGCCAGAGGGGCTTTTCGGGGTTCAAGGGGTCGGGCCGTTTTGTCAGTGCAGGAACTGCACCAGACTAGGCCCAAGCGCTTGGCCCAACAAGGGGCATCTCAACGACGTCTCCCTAGGCCATGCTCCAGAAGTGGTACATCAGTCCGGCAGAGAACGAACCGCCCAGAGCCAGTGCGATGTAGAGCAGGAAGACCCGGATGCGAACCAGCGCAAATACCGCAATGGCAGCGGGCAGGGACGTCACCCCGCCTGCCACAAGAAAGGCCAGACCGGCACCCGGTGCCATGCCCTGTTCGATCAGACCACCGACCAGCGGCAGTGCGGCATAGCCGTTGAGATAGGCGGGAACACCAACCAGTGTGGCGATGGCAATCGGGGCAAAACCACTGCCCCCCAATACGCTGGATACGAGATCTGCGGGCAGGTAGGCCAACATCAGACTTTCCAGAATATAGGCAAGCAAAAGCCACTTGGTCAGAAACAGGGTGGTGGCAAGACCTTCGCGGAAAAACCTGGCGGTGCGGTCCCGCTCCTGCCAGAACTGCCAGTTGATTGTTTTGGTACCGCGCACGGAAGAAGCGCCGCAACCGCCATCACCCACTCCCTCGCGCAGGGGAAAGGCCAGCCGACCACTGGCCGACAGGGTGTGCACCACAGCGCCCCCCATCAGTCCCAGACCAATTGCCGTCAAGGTTTTGACGACCGCGAATTCGGTTCCCAATACCCCGGTGGTCAGAACAAACATTGACGGGTCCATGATCGGAGAGGCCAGCCAGAACGCCATCACGGCCGACAGGGGCACGCCCATTGCAAGCAGAGCGGCAATCAGCGGAATTACGCCGCAGGAGCAGAAGGGCGACAACCCACCGGCAATCGCGGCCAGCAGGATCATGCGACCGGGGGAGCCCTGAAAGACCCGGGCGATCAGGCTGTCGGCACCAGTTGCACCGGCATAGGCGGCCAGTGAAATGGAGAGGATCAGAAACGGCGCCGTGTTGAGCAGGTTGGTCAGTGCAAATCGCACGCTGGTCGATGCCTGTTCCGGGTTGACCAGCAACAGGATCAGCACAATCAGCAGGCTGAAAAACCAGACCTTGCCGCCGGACCATAATTGGCCAAGAAAATCGAGGGTCGGAGATCGGTGTTCAAGAGTTTGATCGGTCATTTCTATATCTCTAGATTAGTAGTTATAAATGCGCAAATGAAAGCGCGTTGGTTTCAGGCGGCGTTTCGATCGGGGGCGGCCAGGCCTTTGCAGCATTCATCTGTCAGGAAGGCCACGGTCTGGTTCATGACCTCAAAATCCACCCGGTTGAAGACCTGACGTCCCTGGCGATCCTGTTTCACCAGCCCGGCATCCACCAGGCAGGACAGGTGATGCGACAGGGTTGATGCCGGCAGTCCCAGATGGGAGCCGATATCGCCAATGTTCAGGCCTTCTTCACCCACCCGCACCAGCAGGCGGTAGATTTCCAGACGGGCTTCATGGCCCAGAGCGGCAAGCATGGCCGCATATTTTGAATTTTCTGTCATGGGTTTAAAATAACTAGAATTATAGTTATGTCAAGATGGCGTGTGCATGAATCTGCAAAACCGCATCAGGGTGCCTGTGACACTCGGGTGCCGCGCTCAATCCTTTTTCATAGACAGTGCGATGCGCAGTTCTTCATTCTGGGCGGTCAGCGAGGCAATCTGATCGTGCAGCGGTTTCAGATGCGGTTGCAATTCCTCAACGGTCAGCCGCTGGGGAATATGCGCCGGACAGTTCCAGTCGAGCGCTTCAATGGAAAGGACGACAGCCCGTTCTGGCAGGGCCCGGTAGGCGGGGTCGCGCAATTTTGACATCAACAGCACGTCTTCCTTTGCATCCACCAGTTTTGCCCGGCCCCAGACTTTCAACCGCCGCCGGTTTGGATAGTCCATCAGGATCAGGGACACACGGTCGTCGTCGACAATATTTCCGGCGCTGAGATACTGACGGTTGCCCCGGTAATCGGCATAGCTGATCGTGGTATCGTCAATGACTTTCAAAAAACCGACAGGCCCGCCCCGAAACTGCACATAGGGCCAGCCGGACTGAGAGGTTGTGGCCTGGTAGAAACCGTCCCGCTGTTTGATGAAGGCTTCTTCCGCCGGGCCGATTCGATCACCCCGCTCGGTTTCGGGTTCCAGAAAGGTGGCATATTTTTCAGCTGATCCCTGCGCCTTCTGCAGCGCCAGTACGGAGGGTGTAAAACTGATTTCGGCAAACGCGCGGGACATGGGTTTCCCCTTTGGTTCTGGAACATCGGACAGACCACAGGTAGGCCAGTCGATGCCTGCTTAAAAGGGTGTGTGAATAATTCCCCCATAGCGGATTGAGCGCGCGGCCTGAAAGTGAAACACTGCGATGTTCTGGGAGGATATCGAATGGCTGAAATAAACACTGACGTATTGATCATTGGGACCGGCCCCGCCGGTTCGTCGATGGCAGCCCTGCTGTCGACCTACGGGGTGGAGAACATGGTGATCAACCGGTATCGGTGGCTGGCCAATACGCCGCGCGCCCACATCACCAATCAGCGCACGATGGAAGTCCTGCGGGATCTCGGTGATACCGTGGAGGCGGAAGCCTATATGCACGCGACGGAAAAAGAGCTGATGGGCGAAAACGTGTTTTGCACATCGCTGGCTGGTGAAGAAATCGGCCGCATCCGGACCTGGGGCACCGCGCCGAATTCCGCCGCTGAACATCTTCTTTCCTCCCCCTGTTTCATGAATGATCTGCCGCAGACCTTCATGGAACCGCTGCTGTTCAAGACCGCCTGTTCCCGTGGCACCCAGGCCCGGATGTCGACGGAATATCTGCGCCACGAACAGGATGATGACGGGGTAACAACCACCTGCCTGGACCGTTTGAGCGGTGAGGAAATTACGATCCGTTCGAAATATCTCTATGGAGCCGATGGCGGCAATTCGCTGGTCGCAGAACATGCCGGGCTTGAATTTGAAGGACAGATGGGCGTTGCCGGATCGATCAACCTGCTGTTTAAGGCGGACCTTTCCAAATATGTCGCCCATCGTCCGTCGGTCCTGTATTGGGTTCTGCAGCCGGGCTCCAATGTCGGCGGTATCGGCATGGGCGTGGTGCGCATGATCCGCCCGTGGAACGAATGGCTGGCCATCTGGGGCTATGACATTAACGAGCCGGTGCCGGAAGTCACCGATGATTTTGCCAAGAAAACCATTCGCGGACTGGTCGGCGATGACGCGTTGGATATCGACATCGCCTCGGTGTCCACATGGACGGTGAACAACATGTATGCGACCACCAATTCAAGTGGTCGGGTCTATTGCGGCGGTGACGCCACCCATCGCCATCCGCCGTCGAACGGCCTGGGGTCGAATACATCGATCCAGGATTCGTTCAACCTGGCCTGGAAACTGGCAGCGGTGATCAAGGGCACAGCCGGGCCGGCGCTGCTCGACAGCTACCAGACCGAACGGGCACCCATCGCCAAGCAGATTGTCTCCCGCGCCAACCAGTCGATTGAAGAATTCGGCCCGATTTTCGGGGCGCTCGGGCTTCTCGATTCGATTGATCCGGTCAAGATGCAGGCCAATATGGATGCGCGGTGCGATGACACCGATGATGCCGAGACCCAGCGCAAGGCGATTGCCGATGCCATCGCCTTCAAGAAATATGAATTTGATTGTCACGGTGTCGAAATGAACCAGCGCTATCAATCTGATGCGGTGGTTTCTGATGGCACGCCGGAACCGGAATTCACGATGGATGGTGAACTGCACTATCACCCGACTACATGGCCGGGCGCGCGTCTGCCGCATGTCTGGGTGTTTGCCGAAGATGGCAGCAAGGCATCAACCCTGGATCTGTGCGGGCAGGGGCGGTTTACCGTGTTTACGGGCATTGGAGGTGATTGCTGGCAGGATGCGGCCTCAGCGGTTGCCGATGAACTGGGCATTGATATTGTCGTGCACAAGATTGGCCCGCGCCAGCCATGGCAGGATTTTACCGGGGACTGGTCCCGTCACCGCGAAATCCGTGACGGTGGTGTCCTTCTGGTTCGACCCGATCAACATGTGGCCTGGCGTGCGGATGGGGCCAGCGATGATGCGGCAGCACAGCTGCGCAGCGCCCTGCTGCAGGTGCTGGCCAAATAGAGTGGCAGGGTCAGCTGTAGGAGAGTGCTGTGCCATGTTGCTGGCGAACCGACTCCGCCTTCCACCTTCCCGCCTGCCGCCTTGCCGTCTGCTGTCTTGCCGCCTGTCGTTGGGCAAGAAGTTTTATCACCTGATCCCGCTTTCCTGTTTTTGAAAGATAACCATGCCTGAAGCTTTTATTTGTGACTATATCAGAACCCCGATCGGCCGTTTTGGCGGTGCGCTTTCTGCGATGCGCACGGATGATCTGGCGGCCGTGCCGCTGGCCGCATTGCAACGGCGCAATGCGAAGGTCGACTGGCAGGCGGTGGATGACGTGTTGATGGGCTGCGCCAATCAGGCGGGGGAAGACAACCGCAATGTGGCGCGGATGGCGGTGCTGCTGTCGGGTCTGCCGCAAACCATTCCGGCGGCCACCATCAACCGGCTGTGTGGATCCGGCATGAATGCCATCATCGATGCGGGCCGGGCGGTCAAAAGTGGAGAGGCCGATCTGGTGATTGCCGCCGGGGTGGAAAGCATGTCCCGGGCGCCGTTTGTGATGCCAAAGGCGACGGCGGCCTTTTCGCGCAATGCTGAAATTTATGACACCACCATTGGCTGGCGTTTCATCAATCCCGTGCTGAAGCGTCAATATGGTGTGGATTCGATGCCCGAGACCGGTGAAAACGTGGCCGAGCAATTTGAGGTTTCGCGGGCTGACCAGGACGCCTTTGCCCTGCGCAGTCAGGAAAAGGCCGCCGCGGCCCAGGCGAGCGGACGGCTGGCCGAAGAGATTACGCCCGTCACCATTCCCCAGCGGCGCGGTGATGACCTTGTGGTGAGCAATGACGAACACCCGCGTGCGACCAGTCTGGAAAAGCTTGGCAAACTGGCAACGCCTTTCCGCGACGGGGGAACCGTCACCGCGGGCAATGCGTCCGGGGTTAATGACGGCGCGGCGGCGCTGATCGTGGCCTCGGAAGCAGCGGCGGCGAAACATGGTCTGACGCCGATTGCCAGGATTGCCGGTGGTGCTGCGGCGGGTGTCGAACCGCGCATCATGGGCATCGGGCCGGCACCGGCGACCGAAAAATTATGCCAGCATCTCGGCCTAACCCCCGGGCAATTTGACGTGGTCGAGCTGAACGAGGCCTTTGCGGCCCAGGGCATTGCGGTGCTGCGGGCGCTGGGGCTGGATGAGGCCGCGTCGCATATCAACCCCAATGGCGGAGCGATTGCGCTTGGCCATCCGCTGGGCATGTCGGGTGCGCGCATCACGGGCACTGCTGCCCTGGAGTTGCAAAACAACGGCGGACAATACGCGCTTGCCACCATGTGTATCGGTGTCGGGCAGGGCATTGCCATTGCGCTTGAGAAAGTATGAATGGCCTTGAATTTGGCGCAGGGCGCTTGACCCGGAATGATCGTGCAGCGCATATCGGCGCTGTGATGCGTCGGCCCATGCCAGCCGCCCATTGCCGCACATTGCCGCACATTTTAGTAGGAAGAAACGGACCGCACTTATGAAATTTAAAACATTGGGCCACACCGACATCCGTGTCAGTGAAATTTGCCTCGGCACCATGGCCTGGGGATCGCAGAACAGCCAGGACGAGGCCAGCCAGCAGTTGGATTATGCGGTTGCGCAGGGGGTGAATTTCATTGATACGGCGGAAATGTACCCGACCACCCCGCGCCTTGCTGAAACAACCGGGTTGACCGAAACCCTGTTGGGAAACTGGCTGAAAAATTATGCGGATCGCGATAATCTGGTGGTGGCGACCAAGATCACCGGCGAGGGCAACAAGGATATTCGCGACGGGGCCCGTGTCACCGGGGCGATGATCCGTCAGGCGCTGGAGCAGAGCCTGCAGCGGCTGAACACCGACCATGTTGATCTCTACCAGCTGCACTGGCCGAACCGGGGGTCCTATCACTTTCGCAAATACTGGACGTTTGATGCGACAAACCTGTCGCCGCAGGACATGGATCAGGAAGTGGCCGACATGCTGGGTGAGGTGCAGGCCCTGCAGCAGGAAGGCAAGCTGCGCAGCTTTGGCCTGTCCAATGAAAGCGCCTGGGGAACGATGAAATTCCTGCAGGTCGCCGACCGCCATAACCTGCCACGCGTGGTCACGACGCAAAATGAATACAGTCTGATCTGCCGCATTTTCGACCTCGACATGGCCGAGCTCAGCGCCCTTGAAAATGTCGGCCTGCTGGCGTTTTCACCGCTGGCGGCCGGCGGGCTTTCGGGAAAATATGTCAGCGGTGACATTCCCGCCGGTTCACGGCGTTCCATGCAGGCCGGGCTGAACGGCCGCTACGTGGCGCAGAGCGAACAGGCGATTGCGCGTTACGATGAAGTGGCCCGGCGTCACGGGCTTGAACTGGCCCAGATGGCGCTGGCCTTTTGTCTTTCGCGTCCGTTCATGACCAGCGCCATCATCGGCGCCACATCAATGGATCAGCTGAAAACAAACATCGCGGCCAAGGACGTGGTGTTGTCGGATGATGTTCTGGCTGACATTCAAGCGGTCTATCGCGACAACCCGCTGCCGATGTAGGGGTTACAGGCCGGGTGAATAGGCGTCGCCGCGCAGCGCCTTGCCGAAGCTTTCAAACAGCACCTGGTTGACCGGATTGAGATGCGGGTCGAACTCCGCATGCCACTGCACGCCCAACGCAAAATTCCTGGCGTCGGCGACGCTGATCGCTTCCACCGTTTTGTCTTCGGCAACCCCCTCGACGACAATCCGGTCTCCGGCCTCCAGCACCCCCTGGCCGTGCAGCGAATTGACCCGGATCGAATCCCGGCCATACAGGCGCGAAAAGGCCCCGCCGGGTAGAAAATTCACATCATGCCGGTCGGCAAAAACCACCGCCGGATCGGGGTGAATCTCGCCGTTTTCCAGCCGTGGCATGCGGTGGTTCATGCGGCCCGGCAGGTCACGGATTTCCGGGTGCAGCGAACCGCCAAAGGCAACATTGACCTCCTGCATGCCGCGGCAGATGCCGAACAACGGAACCCCGCGTTCCACACAGGCCCGCGCCAGAGTCAGCGCCAGCTCGTCGCGGCGTTCATCATAGGGCTCGTAGGCCGCGTCCGGGTCGGTGCCGAAACGGGTGGGATGCACATTGGCACGGGCGCCGGTCAGCACAATGCCGTCGACGGTGTCGAGCAGGGCGCTGATATCGGTGATGTCGGGTGCAGCGGCAAACACCAGCGGCAGGGCGCCCGCCACCTTGGCCAGCGCCATCATGTTGGCCTCACCGGTCATCTGGACCTGAAACCGGTCTTCGATCCGTAAACCGTTGCCAATCACCCCGACGACGGGTTTGCCCATAATATTGCCTATTGTTCTGCGTTGTTGCGGTCATCTGCAGTAGTGCCCCAAGCCCCTCCTCACGGTCAAGCGTCAAGGCGGCGAGCGGCAGGCGTCAAGGCGGCAGGGCGGCAGGGCGGCAAGGCGAAACAGCAGCGTTTCCGGACCGGGCCGGATGATCAAACGGCATAAACAGGCAGGGACAGCAAAAATCACCCTTAAAATGGGCGAATTATGAATAAGTATCTAAATATATTTGTGCAGTGTATGAACATCGCACTTCGCAGTATGAAAAATAAGGGAAATAGAAAAAAGTATTGTCAAAATGGCTATGTATAAAAATTATATATTTATAAAAGGGATTCGCGGTGTGATTTCTGTTCTTTCAAGACTCACTTTGATGTTCGGGCTTGTCGCCCTTTTGGCGGTTGCCCTGCCCACCACCCGCGCGGCGGCGGAGCTCAGTTGTCCCTTGCCTGCCCCCCACATCAGCACCTCTTATAACCAAACAATGTATTGGATATTTGATACCGACGTTCCCGAATGCACCGTTTCAACTTTAGCGAGCGATGCTACTAGCAATTTGGGCGATGGATTTTCGGTTCGTACTACTCGCACAACAGACCTTGAGGTTTATTCGGTCGAAGGAAATGTCGGGAGCGAGCTTGTAAGCTGCAGTGTTTCAGTGACCGATCTCGCAGGTGGTGCAGGCTCAGATGTTACAGGTGGTGTTCAAAGTGTAGGAGATGACAGTACATCACAGTGCGATGATGGAGGGACTAAGGTAAATTTTAAGGGTGCGTCCTCCAACAAACAACGCTTGGTAACCCAGACTTTTACCGGGAAGGAAGACGGTGTTGTATATACAGTCGTGACGAATTACGAACGCACGGCTTCGGATAAATATAGAATAAGGTCAATGATCGTATCCGGCGGGGTGTTTGACGCGAAATACACGCTGACGATCGCAGGGGCGGGTGGTGGTGATGGCTCGGTGGATGGCGAGCTCGCATCGAATGGCACGGTTACTCACAACTGCGCCTATAGCGACACTGCTGATCCCAAAAATTCCGGCGATTGTGTCGAAGAAGCGGCTGACGGCACGGAAATAAAGCTGACGGCGACACCCGCCGCCGGCTCTGTGTTTGTTGAATGGCAGGGTTGTACTGTTGCGCAGGGTGCCATCTGCAATCAGACCGTTTCCAACGCCGATGCAACCGTAACGGCAGTATTTGCCGTTGGAGCTGCTGTCGACATCAATGTAAAGCGCGACGGTGTGTCGATCAGCAATGGCGGCACCGACAATGTAGGGTCACACGCTGCCGGTACGTCGGAAACGCTGACATATGATGTGGCGAATGTTGGATTAAATGAGGAACTCGGCATCGAAACGATTACAATTTCCAACCGGAACAATGTGAACGACGATCCGGAAGTCAATCCAACAAATTTTAGCGTCAATCCTCAGGAATCAAAAACATTCACCGTGACGTTTACGCCGACAGATGACGGTGATTTTTCGTTCGATGTGACAATTGAACACAACGATGCAGAAGGTTCCATTGCCCTCTACACTTTCACCGTATCCGGCAGTACCGGCGCCTCCGACGCGGAGCGAACGTCGAGCATTATCCAGAATTACATCCACCGCCGGATTGATCAGCTGACTTCCAACGAAACCGATCTCACCGGGCGCCTCGACCTGCGCGGGGAGGGTGATCTGGCAGACGGGTCCTTCGCCCTGACCAGTGACGGCAACATGACGCGGTTGAATGTCTCCGCGGCCACAAGC
>CAJQPW010000120.1 GCA_905480295.1 uncultured Rhizobiaceae group bacterium
TGTGAGGCCTGCAGAAACCCGGTTATGCCTCCACAATTGGATGCATCGGGCTGCAAAAAGCTCAGATTGGAATGGCTGGTGGCAAGTTCGAATTCATGAATTGTGTGCAAATTTTCACCCATGGCCAGCGGCATACCGGTAGCATCGGCAATCTCGGCAAAGCCAAAATAATCGTCGGGAATGATGGGTTCTTCAAACCAGACAAGATCAAACGGTTCAAACTCACGGCAGGCTTCTATGGCCTGACTGACAGACATCGAATAATTGGCGTCCACCATGAAGGCGATGTCAGGACCCACCAGATCGCGGATCGCTGAAATGCGTTCGATATCATCGCGCAACTCCGGTTGGCCAATCTTGATCTTTACCCCGTTGAACCCGCGATCAAGGTAACCCCGGATACTGTCGAGCAATTTGGGAAGCGGAAAATTCAGATCGATACCGCCACAATAGGCCTTGCATGATGTGCCCGCACCTCCGGCCATTTGCCACAAGGCCCGACCCTGGCGTTTACCGCGCAAGTCCCACAGCGCGATGTCGACTGCAGAAATGGCAAAGGATGCGATGCCACCTCGACCGACATAGTGAACATGCCATTGCATGGCGTCATACAACTCCTCAACCGCATCTGCATCCTGTCCCAGCAAAAATGGCGTGAGGTCATGTTCAATCATGGCAGCGACAGCGTGACCGCCTTTTCCACCCGTGTAGGTGTAACCCGTCCCTTCACTGCCATCGTCCAGATGTATTGTTGCCGTCACAAGTTCGAAATGGTGGTGCTCGCCATGTTTGGCATCAACCAGAACTTCAGCGAGAGGAATGTGAAACAACTGAACGTCAATGCTTGAAATTTTTGCCATGGTTCAGGCCCGCGGAAGTAAAGGAGGTAATTTTGGTCGTACCAAAATGCAAAAGCTTGAGGCAGTCAATATGGAAAACCCAACGATCACAGGTTTTGCTCAACCTTCTTCGGCATCTTTTGAGCGAAAATGCGCCGCTTTGAAGGTTTGCAAGTAGGGGATAATCTTGGCATACCGGTTTCAAGTAATTGATTTGGTCAGATCAAACTGAAGGGAGTCATCGATGGGCGATGAAACGAGAGCGGCAGACGCTGTGGTTTCTGCCCTGGAACATCAGATTGTATCTGGCGCACTGAAAGATAATTCTCCCCTTCCAGCCGAACGCATGTTGATGGACCAGTTTGGCACCAGTAGAACCGTCATTCGTGAGGCGATATCGATGCTGGCTGGCCGGGGCATGGTGGAGAGCCGGCCGCGGTTTCGACCTATTGTGCGCAAACCCGATTATGGGACCGTGCTGGACGCTACGGGAAATATTGTCAGTCACCTGCTCAACGAAGCAGGAGGTATCGAGAACATGTATCGAAGCCGGATGTTCGTGGAACGGGGGCTGGTGCGACAGGCGGCGCAATTGGCGACAAAGGAAGATATTGCCGCGCTTCAACAGGCTCTGTTGGACAATCAGAGCGCGATTGCTGATTCCGACCGGTTCTACAACACCGATGTCGCTTTTCACGGAGTTTTGTATCGGGTGCCGAAAAACCCGATATTTCCTGCGTTGCACCGAGGATATTCTTCATGGCTGGCACCACAATGGAAGCAGATGAAACGGTCTGTTGATCGCAACCAACGCAATTTCGAAGCCCATAAGGCAATATTTGACGCCATTTTACTGCGCGACCCGGACCTGGCGGAATCTGCGTTGGATGACCATTTGAACGCTGCGTGGAACCATGTGCGTGATACCTTTGGCCCAAACTTGGATTGAGCAATGGTATTCACTGTGTCACCCGCGTTGGAATGACCATCAGGTGCATTTGGTCTCGATCAACTGAAGTCGGTAATGATCGTCATTCCAGCGCGTAGATGTTTCTCGAAATTGGCCAGCGCATCGATAGACTGGTGCAGACTGATTTCCTCATGCACCAGTTTGTCAGGTGCCAACTGACCGTTGGCAATCATTGCCAACATTTCTCCATAGCGATGCGCCTGCATGCCATGGCTGCCAATTATTTCAAGCTCCCACCCCATGACCAGGTCCATGGGTATGGGGGGCGAACTGTCGTCGCCCAGCATCCAGCCGAGCTGAACGTGACGGCCGCGCTTGCGCAGGCATTTAACGGAATTGGTGCAGGTGGTTGGAATGCCCAGTGCATCGATTGAAACATGGGCTCCTCCTTTGGTCAGTTCGCGTATTTCTGACACCACATCAGTCGCATCGTTTGCCAGTATCAGATGCTTGGCACCCAATGTGGCCGCAAACTGCAGGCTTTCCCGGTTAATGTCGACGCCGATAACGCGGGCGCCAATCGCATGGGCAATCATGATCGCGGACAGACCGATCCCTCCACACCCGTGAACAACCAGCCAGTCGCCGGCTTTGATATTGCTTTGATCCACAACAGCGCGAAACGATGTCACAAAGCGACAACCAAGACTGGCAGCGGTAGAGAACGCCATGTCCTGCGGCAGCGATACCAGGTTGAGATCGGCCTGTTCGACGCCGACATATTGGGCAAACGATCCCCAATGGGTGAATCCAGGCTGAAATTGAGCATCGCAGACCTGTTGCTGCCCGGCATGGCATTGCGGGCATGCGCCACATCCACCCACAAACGGTACGGTAACCCGATCGCCGACATGCCAGTTGCACACGTCCTTTCCAACGGCTTCGATCACTCCCGCCAGTTCATGTCCGGGTACGTGGGGCAGGTTGATGACCGGATCATGTCCTCCCCAGCCATGCCAGTCGCTGCGGCAAACGCCGGAAGCCTCGACCTTGATGACAACCCCATGCGGAGCCGGGGTGGGGTCAGGAACATTTTGAATTGTTGGTGTCTCGCCAAAGGCCTCGTATACAACTGCTTTCACGGATCATTCTCCCTTTTCATGCGGAAGCAGCCTACGCCGATACCCGGTTTCCAGAAAGGACTTCGTATCAGCAATTAGATAATTTCTCTGGCGCCCATCCAATCAGATTTGGTGTGTCATTCACCGTGTCTTACAGCATCAAAATAGGAACGATTCTCAATGGCTGCCAGGCGTGCCAGCACCACCGCATCTTCCGGTTGGACTGCATGGAAACGAAATTTCTGCCGGGGCCGCAACTGCACAAATTCGTCCAGGTCGCAAGCGAGCACTGTAGCGATTTTGGGGTATCCCCCGGTGGTTTGGTGATCGGCCAACAGGACGGTTGGAACGCCATCGCCAGCGACCTGTACGGAGCCTTTCAGTACCGGTTCTGATGGCATGGAAAGAGAACCGTTTATGGTCAGAGCCGGGCCCTGAAGGCGTACACCCATGCGATCATAGGCGTCGGTCAAGGCAAATTCTGCGCTGAGAAATAGGCGCTTGGCATCCGTTGTGAAATGTTGATCCTGTGGCCCCAGAACCACGCGCACATACCCGCCAAAAGGCTGGGTCTTGTATGGAACGATTGCCGGACTGCGCGGGGTGAAGACTTTCGCGTTGAAAAGGGTGAACTTCTGTCCGGCTTTCAGCATGCCGCCGCCAAACCCTGATAAAGCATGGGTGGCGGATTTGCCCAGCCAGGTTGGTGTATCGATGTTTCCGGCCAATGCCAGATAGCACCAACTGCCGGACTCACCAGGGCGTATCGACAAGCGTTGTCCGGCGTTCACAGTCAGCATGGCACCGGAAGAGTGTTTGGCTCCGTCCAATTCGATCTCAAACTTGCCACCAATCACAGCGCAGACCGCGGCACCGCTCACGCATTCGAGAATCAGCCCCCCCATGGATACTTCGATTGCAGTTGCTGTTTTCTGATTGCCAACGGCAAGATTTGCGGTGGTGAAGGATTGGCGGTCCATGGGACCTGATGCTGATACGCCAAACCGCATGTTGCCGGGCCGACCACCATCTTGGAAAGTGACGAATGGACCAGCGTGAACAACGCGGAACTGGGCCGTGTTCATGGCGCAACCCACTTCAATTCATCAGCGCTGATCCGCTTGAAGGAAACCGTATCTCCGATATCAAACAGGAAGGGATGTTCCGGATCATCTGTCATTACCCGCACATCCGATCGGCCGATAATCGACCAACCGGTCGGCATCAGCATTGTGGTCGTCAGACATTGTGGACCCGCGATAAGCACGCTGCCAGCGGCAATGTCGCGGATGGCGGCCTCCTTACGCGGCACCTGGATTGCACACGGAACGCCGGACAAATAGGCAAAACCCGGAGCAAAACCGTACATGCTGACGCGGTAATTAGGTCCAGAATGGGCGTTGATGACGGCATCAACACTCAGGTCGCAAGCGGTAGCCACGGTTTTCAGATCAGGGCCAAATTGCTCTTCATAGCAGACATTGACGCTGTGGTGCTTGGCGTTCTCCTGTCCGGAAAGATCAAGAGGAAACAGCTTTTCGACCTGCTCCTGAATGCTGCGGTGATCGGTCAGCACGGGATCGAAAATGATCAGAAGATTGACCATGGCGGGGATAACTTCCAGCAGTCCAACTGGACAGGACCGGGCCAGCGCGTGGTCCAGCGCGATCACGGCGCGGTTGATGTCATCATCAACCACAGTCCCAAATTCGACCAGCAGGGCGCGATCGGCGACCGGTTTGAACTGTGGTTCGTTCATGGGGCGATAAAAGCTTCCACGGTGACTTTTGCTTCGATCAGATACCTTTTGACTTCCCTTGCCATGGACACGGCTGTTTCGCTATCGCCATGCACACAGATGGAGTGCGCCTCCAAAGGTATAGGGTCACCATCGATGGCCGGCATCAGCCCGGTATCCAGAAACGAGATCAATCGCTGCGCAGCTTCCTGCGCATCATGGATCATGGCTCCGTTCTGCCCGCGGGGAACAAGTTGCCCGGATGAAAGATATCCACGATCTGCGAATATTTCAGAATAAACTGAAAGCTGGGCCCGACGCGCAGCATGTTCAAGTTGAGTTCCAGAAATGGCAAGAATGGCCATATTTGGATCAATCTTAGATACCGCTTGGGCGATTGCTGCTGCGACGTCAGCGTCGCGCGCTGCCAGGTTGCCCAGTGCGCCATGTGGTTTGACATAAGAGACTTTGGTTTCAGCCAGCGCGGCCATTGAAGTCAGGGCCCCGGTTTGGGCGGTAACCAGTCGTCCAATCTCGGGCGGCTCCATCGGAATGATACGCCGGCCAAATCCTTCGCGGTCGTTGTAACCAGGGTGCGCCCCAACCACGACATTGTTCTGCCGGGCCATACGAAGGGTCTGATACATGGTTTCCGGGTCACTGGCATGGCCGCCACAGGCAATGTTAGCGCTGGTGACGATTTCTAGCATGTTTTGATCGTCCCCCATGGTCCAGGGACCAAACCCTTCACCAAGATCGGAATTGAGATCAATACTGCCTGCCATCGGCTGCTCCTGCCTGAAAAATATTGTGCATACGCCTGCACCAGTGGTTAGCCAGTCATATACCAGCCGCTGCCACTTGCCAAAATACGATTGTTGGAACCGGGTCAGCTTCCTTGAAAATTTCGTTCCGGGCGGGTTCAGCAGGGCTCGAGACCCAAATGCGCACGAAACCTATTTTTGATGAAGGTCGGGTCGCGCGGTGGTAATGAGCGGGGCAGGTTCAGCGCCTCGATTTTCAGCACAAAGAGTCGGGGTCCATTCGACGGACGACGCAGGGTATTGCAGAGTTCATCGACCTGTTGGAGGTCGGTGAGCACACCTGTCTGGGCAAACCCGCATGCCGCAGCGTTCTTGGAAATATCAATGCCCATGCCCGTGTGGCTGTCCTGCATGCCGGTTTCACCAAAATGCTGATTGTCTAATACAATTATGTCGAGGTTTTTGGGTTGTGCGACGGCGATGGTGGCGAGCGAGCCGAAAGCCATCAACTGCTCGCCGTCACCAGTGATCACCATAATCCGTTTGGCGGGCTGAGCCTGGGCCAGCCCAAGACCGGTGAGAGCCGCTGAACCCATGGCCCCCCATAGATAATAATTGTTATCACAATCGCCAGCGGCATGGACGTCGTAACTCGGGGAACCAAGCCCGGTTATCACCAGTGCCCCATCGCGGGCGTCCATTAGTTTTTTCACCGCTGCACGGCGGTCCATTGTCGAGTGTTCCAAGTCGCTCACCACTTCTTCTTACCGAGCAGACGCTGGGATATGAGAACTGCAATCTGCTGGTCCGAATCATAGGCCATGACGCTGGCCTGTTCGACGGTCTCAACAAGATCTTCACCACCATGCGCCCGCACAACAGTAACGCCGATGGCCTCCAGCACAGTCTGGGTGGCCTGTCCCATTGGCACCTGCCACGGGTTGAACTCGTTCCATTCGCCTCGCATCGTGACCAGCATCAGCAGCGGCGTCTTTGCCAGAACCGGAAGCGAAAGCATGTTGATGCAGTTTCCGACACCCGAAGACTGCATCAAAACCACGCTGCGCGAACCGCCCAACCAAGCGCCAACCGAAATGGCAATGCCTTCTTCTTCTGTCGTCAGCACGTTTGAAATCACCTCCTCATCCTTGTTGAAAAGGTCAATTAACGTGGTGTGACCGGCATCCGGCACGTATGACACCTGCGACACGCCTTTTTCCTTCAACAGGTTAAAAAGCGCCACGGGCCAGTCCCTGTTCAGGTCGATTGCGTTTCTTGATTGGGTCAATGTGTGCCCTGGGGATGATCTGAGTTGACCACAACCATAGATTTGTGAAAGCTAGAACGCACCGACATATTTTAACAATCAGCTATGCTGAAATTTTATCTCTATGGAAATCTCGCAGCTCAGAACAATTCTCCACGTTGCGGAACTGGGAAGTCTTTCAAAGGCCGCTGACCGGTTGCGTATTGCTCAACCTGCGCTCAGCCGCCAGGTGCGGCTGCTGGAAGATGAGCTTCAGGTGAGACTGTTTGATCGACACGGGCGTGGCATGGTGGTCACCGAAGCCGGGCAGGCCGTGCTTCGTCATGCTCAGACAATAATGACCGAGCTGGAGCTGATACGGGCATCTGTTTTGGACGAAGGAATGCCCATGACAGGGCATGTTTCCATCGGCATGCCACCAACAGTGGGTGACATTCTCAGCATTCCACTTGCTGAGGCTTTCAAGACGCAGCATCCAGATGCAACCCTGCGCATCATCAGTGCATATTCGGGCTTTCTGCTGGACTGGTTGCACCGGGGCGACGTGGATATTGCAATTCTCTTTGCCGGAAAGCCGGTGCGGTCGTTGAAAGCGCTGCCACTTCTGGAGGAAAACCTCTATTTGATCGGACCCGCCAATTCTCAATTGCGACCGGATCGACCTACGAATTTTGAAACTTTGGCTTCCATGCCGCTGCTCCTGCCCAGTATCGGGCATGGCATGCGCAACATAGTGGAGGAGTGTGCAAAGGCCTGTTCTGTCGAATTGAATGTGAAGGTGGAGGCCGACAACTATTCGACCCTAAAGAATCTTGTGAAAACCCATCATGGGCTGACGATCCTTCCACTTGCCCCGATCCATGATGAAATCAGCAAGGGGGAGCTAACCTACGCGCCGCTGACCGATCCAATGCCGGTGCGCAAATTGGTTATGAGCTATCCCTCTGATCGGCCGGTTTCGCGGCTGACAAAATTTGCCGCGCGGATTTTGACAGAAAAAACAACCCAGTTTGTTGAAAATGGCATTTGGCCCGGTCGCATCGTGCGGCCTGAATAGGTATATGATTTTGCAATATCTGCTTTAAAACTCTAATCGTGGTCGTGGCGCCTAGAGTTGCTTGGTTATGATTGACCCGAAGACACCGGAGACTGTTTATGAGCAACGACCCAGCCTATTCTGACCTGCGGGAAGCCGTTTCAAAACTGTGTTCCAAATATCCGGGCGAGTATTGGCGCAAGCTCGACCGGGAAATGGCGTATCCAACCGAATTCGTCGAAGAGCTGACCGCCGCAGGATGGCTGTCGGTGCTGATTCCTGAAGAATATGGGGGCGCAGGGTTGCCGTTATCAGCAGCGGCCGCGGTACTCGAGGAAATGCAGTCTGCAGGATGCAATGGTGGGGCATGCCATGCGCAGATGTATACGATGGGTACGGTGCTTCGGCATGGATCTGAAAGTCAGAAGCAAAAATATCTGCCGGCGATTGCGTCCGGTGACCTGCGGCTACAGGCCTTTGGCGTCACCGAACCGTCCAGTGGAACCGATACCGGCGCGCTAAAGACAACGGCAAAACTGGATGGCGACCACTTTGTAGTCAATGGCCAGAAGATATGGACCAGCCGGGCCGAACATTCTGATCTGATGATTTTGCTGGCACGCACCACGCCGCTGCAGGAGGGGATGAAAAAGACGGCAGGCTTGTCGGTCATTCTCGTTGATATGCGTGAGGCATTGGGCAATGGGCTGACAATCAGGCCGATCAGAACAATGATGAATCATGCGACCACCGAAGTCTTTTTTGATAATTTGCGGGTTCCGGCGGAAAATCTGATAGGCGAAGAGGGTAAGGGATTCCGTTACATTCTTACTGGCATGAACGCAGAACGCATTCTGATTGCTGCAGAATGTGTGGGCGATGCAAAGTGGTTCATCGAACGGGCAACCGACTATGCCAAAGACCGGCATGTATTCGGGCGTGCTATTGGTCAGAACCAGGGTATTCAGTTTCCGATCGCCAAAGCCTATGCGAATATGCGAGCCTCTGAATTGATGGTGAATGAGGCACTCCGACTTTACGAAGCCGGGGGAAACCCAGGTGCCGAAGCGAATATGGCAAAAATGCTTGCTGCGGACGCTTCGTTTGAAGCGGCAAATATGTGTATCCAAACCCATGGTGGATTTGGATTTGCGGAGGAATTTGATATTGAACGCAAATTTCGTGAAACACGGCTTTATCAGACTGCGCCGATTTCAACCAACTTGATTCTGTCCTATCTGTCTGAACACGTGCTGGGTCTGCCGCGTTCCTATTGACGGTGAAGAAAATGATCCGTGGGTGTTCTGACGGGTGGTAGCACCGTCACAATCTCAACATGGCGAGCTTTGCCCCAAATCCAATGAAAACCAGACCCGTGACGCCCTTGAGCCAGCGTTGAACACCTTGTTTGCGCGTCGCGCCGGCCAGACGCGAGAAAAGCACTACGATTGTTGAAAACCAGATCACGTTCAAAACGCAATGAATGAATACCAGCAAAAATGATGCACTGACTGCCCCCTGCGTTTGCGAGATGAACTGGGGAAACGCGGCGAGATAAAACATCGAAACCTTGGGGTTCATCGCATTGGTGAGGAACCCTTCTCCAAAGGCCTTGAGCAGAGTTCTGCGCCGTTTTGCCGGGGCAACTCCCTGGGTTGCTGACGATCCTTTCAGCGCATCTCGCAAAGCCTTGATACCGATCCAGCACAAATATGCAGCGCCGAGCATTTTGACGACGAAAAAGGCCTGGGCCGATTGGACCAGGATCAGCGAAATGCCGAGAATGGACAATGCTCCATGAAGGTAAAATGCAGCGACAAATCCAGCAATATTTGCAAATCCAGCCGACTTGCCAGACGTGGGTACCGTCTTGGCAATAAGCACTCCATTGGGGCCCGGTGACATCACAAGCAAAGCTGCAATGAAGACAAAACTGGCGATTGTTGAAAAATCCATGATGATCGGATTATAGGCACGAATTGCCAAAAGGACAGGGGATACGGGTGTTTTGAGACCCCCAAACCATGGTCTTCTTTCGCGTCCGTTCAGTTTGAATCAATGACGCCGAGGTCTGGTTCAGTGACGCTGGTTATGTAGCGAGTGCCATCTGCGCCCTCAATCAGACCGGTTGTCAATGCGTAGGCACCGGAAGGGTCTTGCAATGTTTCCAAAACGTTCCCGGCTTCGTCAATACGCAATACAAAACCGTACCGCTGCGGTTTGGGTCGCATGAACGCTGGTAGCCTTTGCACCACTTTACGCAGAAACGGTCGCCCAGAGAGAAAATCCATCGCTGCCGAGCGGGGACTGGCCAAACCAATCCAAAATGTTCCATCAGCATTTCGGTTGATGTTGTCGGGAAATCCCGGAAGGTTCTGTAGGATTGTCTCCGCTGGTTGGTTTGCCTGTACGGGCACTTTCAATATCGAGTAGGTTCCCGTTTCGACAACCAGATAGTGGGTCTCGTCAGCGGTGAGTGCAATGCCATTGGCGAAGCTCAGTCCGGCGAGCACTGTTGTGGTTCTTCCGGTGGTGGGGTCGAACTTCAAGACCCGACCGTTGGGTCCATGTTCCATCAAATCCAACAGAGAAGCAGGCAATGTGCCACCAAAACTCCTGGCACCAAATTTCGTCGATGCGTCAGTGAAAAACACTATCCCATTGCTGGTGACGTCCACGTCGTCGGCGAAGCGGATGGCGGAACCTGAATCGGTGCTGCTGGTGAGAACGGAAATCGCTCCGCTTGGAGTGATCTTAAGCAACCCCTTATATGCATCGGCCACATAGAGGTCGCCGGTTGTTCCAAATTCCATCCCGAGCGGATGACCACCGGTATTTGCGAATTCCGACAATGTGCCGGCTTGGGGCTCATATTTGAATATCGTCCCCTTCTGGGTAGGTATAAACAGTGAACCATCGGCAGCCACGACCATGTCTTCAGGTCCGGAGTGTCCGTCGAGGTTAATCCGCCTGAGTTTTTGCAGCCGGTGGTTGGGGGCAAAGGGTCCGCTATAGCCTGCAGTTTCTGGTGTATTCCACGCCACCGGCTCTATCGGAACTGGCCAAAGCAGCAAGTAAGCAACAAGGCCTGAAATTATGACAAAAAGAGTGGAAGAACGACGAATGGGAATATGTAAGCCAAGGAGATAGATCTGAGGAACGTGCCCGGTTTTGACGCAACCAGTCAATGTGTTGGACGGTATTCCAATCCGGCTGCAGAGCCATGGCAAAATGAAAGATGCTGCGAATTATCCAAAGCCATGCGGAATATTGGTCGATGAACCAAAAGCTATTTTGGTAGATGGTGCGCCGGTTTAAGTAAGTTAAAGATCAATATGGGTCGATCTTTAACCAAAATTTTGCTGAGATTATCGTGCGCCGAACGCCTGCCAGACTGCTGCACTGGCAAGAAGTTGGCACCGGTTGCAACATAGTCCAATGAAAAGGCCGCAACATGAGCAAAGATGTCAGAGATTGGTGGCGTACATCAATAATCGAAATGGAACCGGGAAAGATCGTGTTTCGCGGTTTCCCGGTCGAGGATCTGATCGGCACGGTTAGCTTGCCACAAATGGTCTGGTTGATGACACGTGGCGCTATGCCGGATGAGGCGCAGGCGAAGCTTTTGGAGGCGGCGCTGGTTGCTGGTGTTGACCACGGCCCCCAGGCTCCCTCAATTGCCGCAGCGCGCATGGCGGCAACCTGCGGTGTCGGGCTCAACAACGCCATGGCCACCGGGGTCAACATGTTGGGCGATGTGCATGGCGGGGCCGGTGAACAATGCGCAGAACTCTATTTCGACATTGCCCGACGTCTTGAGCAAGGTGATCAATTGGAATTGGCCGTTGATGATGGCCTGGAACACTGGTGCAACAAATACGGCAAGATAATCAGTGGATTTGGCCATCGGTTTCATAAGCCAACTGACCCCCGAGCACCGCGACTGTTGGAACTGGTGCGCACCGCAGCTTCTGCCGGCGTCGTCGGTGGTGGATTTGCCGATATCGGCGAAGCGGTGCAGGCAAAAATCGGCAGGCAAAGGGGGCAACCCATTGCCATGAATATTGACGGAGCAACCGCAGTCATTTTTTGCGAACTGGGCTTTCCGCCCGCATTGTCACGGGGGCTGTTTTGCCTGTCGCGTTCCGTTGGGATTTTGGCCCATTCATGGGAGCAGATGGAACAGGGTGGTCGCAACAAAGGGCCGATGCCACCTGCCTATCTGCCGACCTTTGACCCGCGTGAAGATGAAAATTAGTAAGTATGGACGCCGATCCATCGGGCCGGTGGTTCACCTGCCACCATCAATATGGCGTTGCAATATGAACACGTGCCCCGAACAAAAAATCGCGGTGAGCAGCTGGACGTGTCGTCAGATTGAACGCTGGTTGACGCGTTTTGATACCGCCTGTGCGCTTTCAACGCGCTCGGAATACCGATCAACGAGATAATCGGACCGCCCGCGGATCAAATGCGTGAATTTCACCAGCTCCTCCATCACGTCTACAATTCGATTGTAATAGGGGGATGGCTTCATTCGATCATTGTCATCGAACTCCATGAATGCCTTCGCAACCGAGGACTGGTTGGGGATTGTTACCATCCGCATCCAACGGCCCAGAATACGCATTTGATTGACCGCATTGAAACTTTGAGACCCGCCGCTCACCTGCATGACAGCCAGGCTTTTGCCCTGTGTGGGACGCACTCCGCCGAGTGACAGGGGTAGCCAGTCGATCTGGGCTTTCATAATACCGGTCATAGCACCGTGTCGTTCCGGCGACGTCCAGACCATGCCATCGGCCCAGATCGCAAGGTTCCGTAATTCCTGAACCTTAGGATCGTCGGGTTCGACAGAGTCCGGTAAGGGCAAGCCACGAGGGTCGAAGACCTTAACTTCTGCTCCCAGTTTATTCAAAATCCGTGCCGCTTCTTCAGTTGCCAGGCGAGAAAATGAACGCTTGCGCAGCGAACCGTAGAGCATGAGAATTCGGATCGGGTGATCACTGACCTGCGCACCGCGCAAGGCTTTGCCATCAATTTCCTGTAGAGCGGGTTCAATAATATTCGGCAAGTCGTTCATGTGTGGTGGACCGGGATTGGAGTCGGCGCTTGATACCACGATGTCATGGACACTAAAACCAGTTTTCGGGCGCAATAACTGGCCAGGATTTAGGCTCGCAACCGTCGCTCGCGCTGAAAAATATAGATCGCTGATCCAACGATTATGCCTGCGCCCAACAGGGTGTAGATGTCGGGAATTTCATTGAACAGCACAAGGCCAAGCACAGCTGCGTAAATCAACTTGGTGTATTCCATGTTGCCGACCACACTTGCTTCCCCGAGCCGCAGGGCTTTGACACCTACCCATTGGCCCATGGTCGCGAGAACACCCATGGCAAGCAAAAAGATCAGACCGCCGAGATCGGGTGTGACCCACAGCCATAAGAGCGGTATGCCAGCCAGGGTGCCAACAAACACCGCCTGATAGACAAGCAGAGTGGCGGTTGTTTCAGTTTGCGAAAGTTTTCTGACCGATGTGATGGCAATTGCAGCACCTGCGGCACCCAGAACAGGTATCAGCGCATTGATGTCGATAATGCCGTCCACGCCCGGTCGCATCACAATCAATACGCCGATGAACCCCAAAACAATTGCTGAAATCCTGTGAACACCAACCGGCTCTTTCAAAAACCAAAAAGCGAGCAGGGCAACAAAGAAAACCTGCGCAAAGGAAAGTGTGGTTGCCGTGGTCAGTGGCAGAACAGCAACTGCCCAGATGCCACAGGACAGTGCAGTGAAAGCTCCCAATAACCTGATGGAGTGGATAAACGGGTGTTTGGTTTTGAGACTGTGAGGGAAGGAGCGGGCAATGGTTGGCAAAGCAGAAACGAAGATTACCAGTTGCCGAAAGAACAGGATCTGCAGGACGTGATATTCCGTCACGGCGATTTTCGCCATGGCCGACACAATGGCAAATAAAGCAGCCGCGCAGAGCGCCCATATTATTCCGCTGGAATTGCTGGTCATGGTGAAATACCGATTGATTATCTGGTGGTAACTTGGTGCCAAGTTGCCGAGCATAATGCAAAGCCGTTTTTTGAAGGACTTCTGAATGTCGGGAAAACCAACAAGATTGAGCGTGTGCAATCATCCGTTCGGAGCAGAGATTTTCAAATTCAATGATCAAAGGCGGACGGTATTTGACCTTGAACTGATCGTTTCTGGCAGTCATCTGCTGGAAGAATGAAACAGAAAGAATGATGGGGCCGCAGGCTATTCCCCCCTAACAGTATGCTATTGTAGAAAGTCGTTTACAACAGCATTGAACAGTTCTGGTTTTTCCATGTGTGCGGCATGGGAACAGCCTGGAAGGACCGCTAGGCTTGCGTCGGGAATTGTTGTCCAAAGCTTCTCGATATTCGGCCAGCGGTAGGTGCGGTCTGCTTCACCCCACACGACAAGGGTGGGGTTGTTGATCTGGCTCAGATTTTTGGTTTGATCCCAGGATTCAATTGCATCAAGCGCTGCCATCAACGCTTGCGGGGATGATTCTTCAGCAAGGCGGGCGCAATTGTCAAATTGGGCTGAACGGTCGTATTCGAGGAACCAGGTCGCCGAGATGCGTCGTGCTGACGCGACAACACCATCTGTTGTGACCCGCCTGCGTGACGTTTCGAAGGTTTCAAAACGTCCGGGCAAATTTCCCGTCGATGCAGTGCCATAAAGAACCAGACGCTGAATACTTTCCGGTGCCAGAGTCATCATTTCCTGAACAATCATGCCCCCCATAGAATGGCCAAGCAGATCAAAGGACCCGATATCCCTTTGGACCAGATGATCAAGCACGAACTCGGCAAATCCCGTTATCCGATCCGGGGCTTTCAAATGGTTGTTTTTTCCAAAGCCCGGAAGATCAACAGCGATTATCTGGTGATATTTGCCGAGACTTTCACGCTATAATTCCCATTGGGCACTGCCGCCCATGAAACCATGGACCAAAACCAAAGGTGTCACTTGCGCTTGCCCTGAACAATGCGATCCAGGATCATGGCGCAAAATAGGATTGAGAAACCGGCCAGAATGCCTTGGCCAACATTGGCGTATTGCAGGGCTTCCAGCACATCTTCTCCCAGTCCCTTTGCACCAATCAAGGATGCCACCACGACCATCGCGAGCGACAGCATGATGGTTTGGTTGATACCGGCTCGAATTGACGGGGCTGCCAACGGCAGATCAACTTTGGTCAGAAGATACCATTTGCTGGCACCAAATGAGATAGCAGCTTCGCGGACATGTTCCGGTACGCCCCGCAATCCGAGAACCGTGAGACGGACGACTGGCGTGCCACCAAAGATCATCGTGGTCACAACCGCGGCCGGTTTGCCGGTGCCAAAAAAGGCGATGACTGGGATCATGAAAACAAAAGCAGGCATGGTTTGCATGAAGTCCATGATTGGCTGAATGAACGAATAAAGCCGGTGACGACGCGCGCACAACATGCCCAGCGGAATTCCAATTACAATCGAAAGGCATGCGGCTGTGCCGAGCAGCGCCAGCGTCGTCATCGCTTTTTCCCAAAATCCCAGCAGACCCATATAGGCCAGGAAAGCACCGGAAAAGATCGCAGTGCTGACACCAGCCGAAAGCCATGTCAGCAATATGATAAAGGACGCGATAACGATCCACGGGGTTTGCACAAAGATCAGTTCCAGACCGTCCAGCATCAGGCGGATAAAATAGGTGATCAGATCAAACAGTGCGTCGCCGTTCGTTACTGCAAAACTGAAAAAAGCTTCAACCCATGAAATCGCGGTCAGCCGGATTTCAGGCAATGTCGGAAAATCACTCAACAGGGGATAGGTACCCGGAAAGCTGTAATGCAGCATAGCCACCCCGACGATGACCACCATAAATACGGCGCTCAGTGCCATATCACGCACCGGCATGCCATATCGGATTGTTTTGTCAGACAGCCACTCGGAAAAACGATTCTCCAATACCGTATTGGCGGCGGTGCTTTGCACCGCTTTCGCGATGATGAGGATCACCAGACCGGAAAGAGCAATCCAGACGCCTTGATCCTGAAGC
This sequence comes from uncultured Rhizobiaceae group bacterium, assembly GCA_905480295.1. Lineage (GTDB taxonomy): Bacteria > Pseudomonadota > Alphaproteobacteria > Rhizobiales > Rhizobiaceae > Pseudahrensia. The sequence continues at coordinate 15,767 of CAJQPW010000120.1, forward strand.
TGTTCTGCTTCCAGCCGGATGCCCCCGATCGCATCTTCGAGCGATCGTACGGTTCGGTCGTAGACATCGACTTTGTCAGATTTGTTTTCAATCGCCGCAGCCAATTGCTTGCGTCGCAATTCCAGCGTGCCTTCGATTGAGGCAATGCGATCTCTAGCAGCAGCGCCCAGATCGCCAAACAGACCCAGGGCAATGCGCACAAAACCGATCGCCTCGACCACTAAAAAAGCCACCGCCCAGTTCCATAGTCCCCGGGCACCGAACCATATCGGTCCGAACAGTCCGGCCATCAGATTGAATGTTGGCGTGAATTTGGCGTGTTTGCCGATCTTGTCGAATTGCTCGGCATAATATTCGGGATGGGTTCGAACAAATGTCGCGACATTATCGCGGCGCTCGGCTTCCAGGGCGTCTGCAGCCTGGTTGCGTTCATCAAGGGCGACGTTTTCTGTAAGTACACTCATGATACTTCGGTCCCCTCGATCACAGTGCGCAGCACATCGGCACGGGTTATCACACCAATATCTTTGCCATCGTGTGCCACAACGATCGGTTTTTCATCGTCAATTGCCTTGTGAATGATGGTGCTCAGCGATTCAGATTCGTCAATCCGCATCCCGGACTTGGCGATTTTCCCACCGTCCGCGAGAAACTTGTCAATCGGCTGCATAACCGCATGGGCGCGGACCACTTTCAGCCTTGAAATTCCGGCAACGAAGTCTGCGACATAATCGTCGGCCGGATTCATGACAATATCTTCCGCTGTTCCAATCTGCACCACACGGCCATCTCGCATGATAGCGATGCGGTGGCCGACGCGGACTGCCTCGTCTAGGTCATGGGTGATAAAAACGGTCGTTTTGTTCAGGATTTTTGACAATCTGATAAATTCATCCTGCAATTGCCGGCGGATCAACGGATCCAGCGCACTAAAGGGTTCATCCATCAGCAGAACATCGGGGTCTGCCGCCAAAGCCCGGGCCAGGCCAACACGCTGTTGCATTCCCCCGGACAGTTCATGGGCAAATTTGTTGGCCCAAGCGCTCAGTTCCACGATATCGAGGATTTTGGCTGCCTGCCGCATGCGTTCATTTTTGCTGACCTGGCGAATTTCCAGTGGCATGGCAACGTTGTCGAGCACAGAGCGATGCGGCAACAGGGCAAAGTTCTGAAATACCATGCCGATTTTGTTGTTGCGAAATTCCCTCAAATTGGCCTGGTTCAGGCCCATCACATCCGTACCCTCTATCGAGATGCTGCCCGCTGTTGGCTCCAGCAAACGATTAAAGTGACGAACCAGCGTAGACTTGCCGCTGCCGGAAAGGCCCATAATGCAGAATATTTCGCCGCGGTTGATACTCAAATTGACATCGGCAACGCCGACCACGGCGTTGAACTGTTCAAGTACTTCAGCCTTGCTCAAGCCCTTTTCGTTGATGGCTTTCAATGCCGCTTCGGGTTCAGCACCAAATATTTTCCAGACGCCGGAAACTTCGATCATGCAGTCGTTATCGTCGGTGTTGCCGGAATTTGCCACAGGGATCCGCCGTCTCATTGTTAAGTCTAAATGAAGTTCCATCGGCGTCAGCGTCTCAACTGACGCCGATGGGTGTTATTTATTCAGATCAGAGTCCGAGCCAGGAGTCGACCCGGCTGGAATTGGCTTCCACCCATTCCTTTGCAACATCTGCTGGGTCGCGACCCTTGCCGGAAATTTCGAAAGCAAAGCTCGAGACATCATCCGCTGTCAGGTTGAAACGTTCAAAGAACTCGGCAATGGCCGGAGAGCGCCCTTTCAGAGAATTCGACCAGGCGATTTGCACGTTTTTCAACGCATCTTTTGTGGCCACTTTTGATTTCGCATACCAGTCTGGCGAATCTGATGGTTGTACCATCTTGTAATTTGCAGGATCGTATTTGGGCTCGCTTAGCATCTTGACGTCGAACATGTACCAGATGGCGTGAGGCTTGTAGCAATAGAAGGCATAGCCTTCATTCTTGGCGATCGAATCCTTCACCCGCGCGGTTTTTACGCTTTCTTCGGCACGGACCGGCTCAACGAAGTCGAGCAATCCATAGTCACGAACTTTGACTTCATTGACATTTGCCGATGCCCAGCCAGGAGCGCCAATCCACATTTCGCCCTTGCCGTTGCCGTCACTGTCCATTTTTCCAGCAACGTCCGGACGACCCAGATCGGCAATATCGGTAATGCTGTTTGCTTCACCAAATTTCTTGGAAACACAAAAGCCCTGATTGCCTTCATATGGATTGCTGGACAGGGTAACGGTGCCTGCACCGTCGACATATTTCTTTGTGAAGCTTTCCTGGTTTGGCAGCCAGACATCCGGATGGACATCAATGTCGCCTTTGCCCTGGTCCATGCCCTGAAAGATCGTTGCATTGTTGCCGGGGACAAGACCTGCCTCGCCGCCGATGCGGGTTTCAACAACCGTTTTCAGCAGATGGGCAATGGCCTGGGCGCCGGTCCACGATGGAACGCCGATATTGACTTTTTCAGCAGCCCAGGAGGCTGATGCGGCAAGGCTGAGTGCCGTTGCCAGTGTGATTGCGCTGAGTGTTTTCTTCATGATTTTCTCCCATTGATTATATGAAGCTGTGGTTTAGTTTTGGTAGTTTAAAAGGTTCTGCTGGTAGGCAAAGAGTGCCGTTGTTCCCCCCGTGTGCAGGAACAGGACGTTGTCTGAAGATTGGAAAAATCCCTGTCTGATGAGACCAATCAACCCGGCCATTCCCTTCGCAGAGTATACTGGGTCAAGAAGGATGCCCTCGTTTAGCGCCGTCAGGGATATGGCTTCCATGGTTG
>CAJQPW010000121.1 GCA_905480295.1 uncultured Rhizobiaceae group bacterium
TACGCGCCGCTCATCAGCTTTTCCGACCACCCGTTCTGGTTTGTGCTGGCGATCATCCTGCTGCCGATATGGTCAGCGCTGCATTTTTACTGGGTGCACCGGTTTCTGCATCTGCCGTTCATGTACAAACACGTCCACAGCCTGCATCACCGAAACGTCAATATTGGTCCCTGGGCCGGTCTGTCCATGCACCCGGTGGAGCACTTCTTCTACCTGACCACGCTGGCCATCCATTGCGTTATTCCCTCTCACCCGATCCACCTGATATTCCACATCATTTATCAGGGCCCCGGTGCCGCCATGACCCACACGGGCTATGAGAACCTGCTGATCAGGGACAAGCGACGGCTCGCGCTCGGCACGTTCTATCATCAACTGCACCACCGCTATTACGAATGTAATTATGGCAATCAGGAAATGCCGTGGGACCGGTGGTTTGGCACATTCCATGACGGGTCAGCCCAGAGTACCGCGGCCACCCGGGAACGACGGCGGTTGATGCACCAGCCAAAGTGACTCTGCCGGTCTGTAGCCAGGTGCAGAACTGCTGTTTAGAGCCTTGCGACCCACCGGCCCGTTCTGGGGAAAATCCGGGCAAAGGCGCAAACCAGGCTTAACAACCGTGGACGGATCAGGGATGACCGTGGATGTTGTGCCAACTTGTATAGTTCTGCGGCACAATCTTGTGAGGACAACACGCGCATGAATCTGTCCAGGGTCGGCAATTGCGCAGGGTCCACCGTATTTGTTTCAAAATACCCGGTATCAATACGGCCAAAGATCACGTGGCAGGCATGCACTCCAGTGCCAACGAGATCCTGACCCATCGCCTCGTGAAAACTGCGCAGCGCCCCGCGCGCGGCCGCATAACCGGCGGATGACGGCCACGTCACCACACAGGCAGGCGAATTGACAGAAATGATCACCCCTGCTTTTCGATCTATCATCTGTTGCAGGAAGGCCTGAGTAACATTGAAAGCTGCAAAATAGGGCGCGCCCATCATTTCCCGCGCTTCCTGCGGCGTAGTGTTAGTCACAGTTTTCCAGGCACCCATCCCGGCACAATTGATAATCAGGTCCGGCACACAGTGGTCTGTCAGTATAGCTGCCGCTGCTGCAGCAACCGCGTCGCCATCAGCGGCATCGCAAGGCACAGCGAACGCATTATCGCCCAGTTGATCGACCAGCTGGTGTAATTTTTCCGCAGACCGGGCCAGCAAAATGACTTTGTGACCCCGCTCCGCAAACAAACGTGCAGTGGCCGCCCCTACACCTGCCGAGGCGCCGGTAACAACAACAGATTTCATCAATTTCCCCGACAACCCAAGTTAGCGCGCAACAGTGATCGCTGACCGCAGGGCTGTCAATCGCAGCTGTTGTTCCACATTCTTCGCCTCAAGATCACGCGACCTTGGGCACATCCACCTGAACGGATGCATCCGGTGCGATTGTTACCGTCAGACCATCGAGCGCTTCGGTCATGATCAACTGACAGGACAGACGCGAATTGTCAGAGACGCCGAATGCATCATCAAGCCGGTCTTCCTCGTCATCGCGCATGGACGGGAGTTGACCCAGCCACTGCTCGTCCACATGGACGTGACACGTTGCGCATGCACAGGCGCCACCGCATTCGGCTTTAATGCCAATACCGGACTCGGTCGACCAGTCGCGAATGATTTCCATAACCCGAAAGCCTTCAAGGGCTTCCAATTCGGCAGAATTGCCGTGAGGATCGGTAACGTGAATTTTCATGGACATTCCTATAGGGCGCGCCGCGCCCAGCTCTTCCCGGTAACAGCAGATCCTTCACTGACTGCCGCTGGTTGATAGTACAGTTCAAGTCCCGGATCTTTGACATCAATCAACGCATCAATCGTCGGCTGATGGCTGACCTGAAGGGCGTCGCATCCGCTTCGTCGCATGTGGGAGATCTGGTCGATGCGGACATCACCAGTGGCACGTATCTGGCCTTCAAACCCATATTTATCGCGCAACAATCGTGCTTTGGAAAACGCTCTGCCATCGGCAAAGGATGGAAAGTCCAGCGAAATCAGCGCCAGATGATCAAGATCATCGGCGAGCGGCATCACCTGCTCTCAGCTTCCAGATAAACTCCCAGACGTCCGGCGTTCCGGGTCAACAGGGCGTGCCGGTTCTGCTCAAAATATGGCATCGATACAAGAACATCTTCGCCCTCGGGGACAGGTTGATCCCCTTCAATGCTGACCCACCGATCTTCAGCCAGTGCGCCATTCACAAACAACGTGCTCATTTAAGCAGCCTCCTTTGCTGGATACAGCGCTTCTTTGAAGGGCAACGCTCCCAGCCGGCGGTAGGCGTCAAGGAATGTTTCGTCATCCGCGAGGCGTTTGGTGAGGTAGGTGTTCACGATGGTCTCCACGGCATTGCCAATTTCGTCGCTGGAAAACCCGCGCCCGACAATCTCGCCGACCGCCGCCTGCTCATCAGCAGAACCACCCAACGTAACCTGATACATTTCTTCCCCGCGCTTATCCACGCCGAGAATACCAATATGACCAACATGGTGATGGCCACAGGCATTGATACAACCCGAAATTTTGAGCTTGAGTTCACCGATTTCGTTTTGTCGGTCGAGATCCGCAAAGCGCTGCGATAACTCCTGCGCCACCGGTATCGAGCGGGCAGTTGCCAGCGCACAATAGTCCAGTCCTGGGCAGGCAATGATGTCGGTGATCAGCCCGGCATTGGGTGACGCCATGCCTGCCTCAGTCAGCGCCTGATAGACCACCGGCAAATCGGACAGTTTCACATGGGGCAAAATGACATTCTGCTCGTGGCTGACGCGCAATTCATCGTGGGAATAGTCTTGGCCCAGATCCGCCAGGACATCCATCTGCGCCGACGTTGCATCCCCCGGAGCTTCACCGGTGTCCTTCAACGCCACAGTGACGATACCATAGCCCGATTGAGCGTGTTCAGACACATTTTGATCCACCCAGCGCGCAAAGCTGCGGTCGTCCAATTTTGCCTGTTTCAAACCACTGTCTTCGGCAGGCAGCGTTGCAAAATCAGGAGGAGCAAAATAAGCCCTGATCGCCTCAACATCATCTTCGGGCAGCTTTAAAACACTGTCCCGGATACGGTCGAACTCGGCTTCAATATCCTTCTTCAACTCTTCCAGTCCGGTTTCATGAACCAGGATCTTTATCCGGGCTTTGTATTTATTGTCGCGTCGACCGTAGAGATTGTAGACCCTAAGAATGGCTTCACAGTAGGACAGCATGTCTTCCTCTGGTAACCAGTCCCGGATGAGTTTGCCGACCATCGGGGTCCGGCCAAGACCACCCCCGACAAAGACCCTCAGGCCGAGTTCACCCGCGTCATTTTTGCGAACTTCCAGACCAATGTCATGAAACTGCATTGCCGCCCTGTCATTGGAAGACCCGATAACGGCGATCTTGAATTTGCGTGGCAAATGGAGAAATTCAGGATGTATCGTCGACCACTGCCGCAAGATCTCTGCATAGGGACGCGGATCTGCAACTTCATCGCTAGCGGCGCCGGCAAAATGATCTGCGGTGACGTTTCTTATGCAATTGCCGGACGTCTGGATCGCATGCATCTCGACGGTTGCGAGGTCTTCCAGAATGTTGGGAATGTCCGCGAGCTTCGGCCAGTTGAACTGGATGTTCTGCCGGGTGGTGAAGTGCCCGTAATCGCGATCATACTTGCGGGCGATGTGAGCGAGCATGCGCATTTGTGAGCTGTTGAGAGTACCGTAGGGCACGGCCACTCGAAGCATGTAAGCGTGCAACTGCAGGTAGACACCGTTGTGCAGACGCAGAGGTTTAAAATTGTCTTCCGACAATTCCCCCGATATCCGGCGCGCCACCTGATCACGGAACTGAGCGACCCGCGCAGCGACAAACTCGCGGTCAAATTCATCATAACGATACATGGGATTTCCTCGGAAGTTTCCTCAGGCAGCAGCAGCTTGAGACTGAATGTCAGCCTGTTTGCCCAAATCAAGACGAATGGTGGGACCTTGCGCGCGAATGCGTTCGCGGAACTTTAGCGGAACCGGAGCCCCCTCTTCCATTTTGACTTCGATTTCGTAGGGCTCAACGACCAGATTTTCCGCATCGGCACGGGCGGCAGCGTGCTCAGCAATTTTCCGTTCTTCCTCGGTAAAAAATGCACGCGCACTGTCGACGGATTTCACCCAGTGGCCGTTGCTACCCAGCCAAACGGCTTCACCATCCAGCAGATTGTTTGCGGTGATGGAAATCGGGTTTTTCAGATTGCTCATGCTGCCATTCCTTGTTCTAGTTTGGGTTCGCTTTGAGTTGGTAGAAGCGTTTCACACCTGTCGAGGCGTATTCCAGCAACGGCTTCGCCGATAATAATCAGCGCCGTCGACTGGTTTGATTTTTCGTCACGAAGGTGTTGCAGATCAGCCAAAGTGCCGACCTGACGGCGGGCATCCTTGCGCGACACATTTTCAAGCACCGCCACCGGCGTATCGGCGGGCAGGCCCGCCTGCAGCAAGCGACCAGCGGTCTGACGCGCTACGGTCCGCCCCATGTAAACAGACACGGTGGCACCTGACAGGGCCAGTTGTGCCCAGTCCGGCAACAAATCGCCGTTCAAATCATGCCCGGTTGTAAATACGACTGAAGAAGCCGTGCCACGCAGCGTCAGCGGAATCTCAGCTTCAGCGGCACCGGCAAGCGCGGCCGTAACACCGGGCACGATTTCATATTCGACATTGTTTGCGCGCAACGCAGCAATCTCCTCACCACCGCGGCCGAATATCATCGGATCACCGCTTTTCAGGCGAACGACTTTTAAACCCTGCCTGGCTTTTTCAACCAGCAGAGTGTTGATTTCTTCCTGCGATTTGGAATGACAACCCTTGCGTTTTCCGACCTGAATAATATCAGCATCGCGACGGGCCAAGCGCACGATTTCCTGGGGAACCAAGGCGTCATGCATAACAACGTCAGCATTCTGCAAAACACGGTGTGCACGCAGTGTTAAAAGATCCTCCGCGCCGGGTCCTGCACCGACCAGGGAAACGAAACCTGTCGTTTCCAGCTGCCGGGACAACAGCACCTGCGCATCTTTGTCAGCCTGAACCGCGTCGCCGTTGAGCAGAGAAAACGCCGGAGAACCGTCGAAAAACCGCTCCCAGAACAGACGCCGCTGACGACCATCTGTCAGTCGGTCGGCAACCGCGGAGCGAAATCCATCAGCAAAACGGGCCAGAACACCGGTTCGTGGATGCAGGAGTTTTTCAACCTGTGCCTTGATCCGACGGGCCAACACCGGCGCTGATCCGTTCGTCGACACCGCGACGACAACCGGTGCACGATTGACGATGGATGGCGTGATGAAATCACAAAGGTGAGGCCGGTCTACCGCATTGACGGGAACGCCGACCATGCGCGCTGCTTCGACTGCAAGACGATCGGCCTCCTCGTCCTCCTGGGCCGTAAACACCAGTGCCGCGTCGGCAAAATCCTCAAATTCATAAGCCCGGGCAATGTGCAAAGCACCGGTCAATGCCACGGCCCGTTGCATCGCCGAACCAAGTTCAGCTGCGACGACTTCCAGACGGGCATTGGTTTCGCCCAACAGGCGCAGTTTGCTGGCGGCTTCTTGACCTCCACCGACTATAACGACACGCTTTTGAGCCACGTTGAAAAACGCAGGAAATACATCCAACCGATCTGATCGGGAGGCAGAATACGTTTTGTTCAATGTCTCGGTCACAATGCTTGCCATCACTTTTTGGGGGCGTCTGTTGCTTCGACCTCAACATAGGAAAGACCCATTGCAGCCGTGAGGAACGCCTTTGCGAAGATTTTGGGTGAAGCGAAAATTGTTTCTCACGTTGCAAGTTTTCGCAGAACGCAGCCCGGATCCTCGCATTGAAGCGATTCAAACGGCGATTTTCCTTGGGCAACCGTCCACAAACCGTTACGAGAGGCAGACTTGATTTGAACCGGACCAAACCAGGCCTTTGCCCCAGAACAGACGCCACGCGCTTACATTCATTTTGATTACTGTCGGCATCGACATGTTGGGCGTTGGCCTTGCCTGGCCGATTTTACCTCAACTGGTGAAACAATTGTCGGGAGAGAGTGTATCGGATTCAGCTTTGACCTATGGTCTTTTGTTGGCGGGATTTGCCGCTGTGCAATTTCTGGTCAGCCCGTTTGTCGGCATGCTGTCCGACCGGTTTGGCCGCCGGCCTGTCCTGTTGTTCTCTTTGGCCGGTCTCAGCATCGACTATGTGGCTTTGGCACTGGCGCCAAGCCTGACCTGGTTGGTGGTAACACGGCTGATTGCGGGTGCCCTCAGTGCCACCATATCGACCGCCAACGCCTATATCGCTGACATCACTCCGAAGGGCGAACGGGCAGCGGCCTTTGGATTGCTGGGTGCGGCATTCGGTGTCGGCTTTACCTTTGGCCCGTTGATTGGTGGTGTTCTTGGTGGTGTGGATCTGCAATATCCGTTTTGGCTGGCCGCTGCCCTCGCGTTTACAAGCTTGGTCTTCGGCTATTTTGTGCTGCCTGAATCACTGCCCCAGGACAAGCGGACAGCGATTGACATGCGCAAGGCAAATCCCTTTTCGGCTTTGTTATATATCCGCCGGTATTCCTCTTTGGGCGTTTTGCTCCTGGCCCTGTTCATGACGGGCATCGCTCAACAAGGTCTGCAGGGCATTTGGGTGTTGTGGACCGAAGCCCAATTCAGTTGGGGCGTTGCCGAAGCCGGGTATTCGCTTGCCTGGGTCGGCATTTGCATGGCCTTTGTGCAGGGATATCTGGTGCGGATTGTCGTGCCAAAATTCGGTGAACGGCGTGTATTGTTTGGCGGCTACATCATTTCGACCATCGCCTTTATCCTGCTGCCGTTCCTGTCAGCCGGATGGATGGTATATCCGGGCATTTTCTTTCATATCATCGGCTGGGGTTGTGCCGGGCCGGTTTTAACGTCGCTGATGTCGCAAAATGTTCCTGAAACCGAACAGGGGTTGCTGCAGGGTACGACAACAAGCGTCAACACGATTGCAATGATTATCGGCCCCATACTGGCTACAGGCATATTTGCCCGTTCAGTCGGGGAGAATGCGGTCTTCGCTCTTCCAGGCGCGTTCTATTTCTTTGGTGCTGGTCTCTTTATCATAACGCTGATTGCGGAAGCAGGCAGCCTGCTGAAACATCGCAACACCTGAGACTGCTTGAGATTTTCAGCTCAAGCAGTTCAGCCATAGGCCATCTCACCAACCAGATTCCATTTCGAACTTCGGTTACCCGCCGCAGGACTATCAATTGATGTCGTCGGCACTGTATCGATAACGATTCTTCTCGGTGTTGGGGGTTTGAAAAACCT
>CAJQPW010000122.1 GCA_905480295.1 uncultured Rhizobiaceae group bacterium
TCCGGCTTGACCACAGCCCCGCATAGCTTCGATGCTGTGGAAGGCACTGCGCTAAGCGGGTCTGGGGACAAACCTGCAATCGTGCAAAGTGGTGTATTTTTACTCCGGCCAATGGTGGAATTTTAGTCCGGCGTTGACACAATCAATCGATCAGTTTTTCAACGGAATAAGCCCGAAGCGGTCATATTCCAATGGAACAACAAAGCCCCATGACAGCGAGAAGAAGGTCCATTGGTGGCGCTTGCCAAAAAGATGGGTCGCCGGCTTCGGACCCGCTATCCCGATTATGCCCTGACCTTTCCCATTAACATCGACACCTGCTCTTCGCTTGGACGTTGCGAAATACCTGCCACCGGGCTTTGCCCAATCCAACGAAGTGGTTCTTGAACAAGGCTCTGTTCCCCGTAAACAGCAAAATCACCTGCTAACAAAGCATCTTTCAACGGCCGCCAGCCCATCCAAACTTCGACCATTGAGCGAAGATCCGTTTCGACCCACGTATCCACATTGAGGCCGGGATCAACATAGCAAAGATCAATATCGTTCTCTTCGATGACGAGCCAATGTAACCGTTTTTTTTCAACCTCATCCTTAAATTCAAAACGGGTGACCATCCGCGAACCCATGTCCTCAATCCATGAGGCGGAGTTTCGAATACTCCACATCAGATAGCCGCCGTCGATCTCATCCATAACGACCGACTTGTCCACCCATTCTTGCCCCCACTTTCCAACAGAATTGATGACTGGCAACAGGGCCCGTCCGGCCTCGGACAAAATGTACTCAGCATGACCTATACGTGCAGAATGTGACCGCTCAATCAATTCTGCGGCTTCAAGGTCTTTCAAACGTTCTGAAAGTAACGAGCGCGACATCAACGGGACGCCACGATGAATGTCATTGAACCGCCTCGAACCGGAGAGCAATTCGCGGATGATCAACAACGTCCAGCGCCCGCCTAGAATTTCAAGAGAGATGGCGATGGGGCAATACTGTCCATACAGAGTTCTTTTCATTTGTTACTCCTAGCATCAATATCGTCGCCTGATACAATCTCCACTAGTCCAGTTTCTGTACCAATGAGTTCAAATCTCGCACTGGATGTGCTGCCACTTGTCATCTAAGCGATTCATATCGCGAATGGGGAGCCCTATGAACGCGAAATACTAGACAAGAGTACAAGCTGATCGAGGTTGAATATGGATAACGAACGCAAACCAACAACGGCAAAGGTGAACGGGCAGCTTTGGGGTGCCCGTGCGCGCGACTGGGCAGAGATTCAGGAACGATCTTGCCTCCCCGTTTTTCACGAAGTCCTGAAGCGCGCAGAAGTCGGCGGTACAACCCGCTATTTGGATGTGGGTTGTGGTTCTGGAATGGCCGCCGGTTTGGCGGCAGACCTTGGCGCCGAAGTTTCCGGCATTGATGCCTCCGAAGCTTTGTTGATGATCGCGAAGGAGCGGACAGGTAAAGCCGACTTTCAAATTGGCGATCTGGAAGATATTCCGTTTGAAGATGATAGTTTCGACGTGGTTACTGGATTCAATTCATTTCAGTATGCTGGAAACCCTGCGCTGGCGTTGGGGGAAGCCAGACGGGTGACCAGACCTGGCGGAACCGTCGCAATCGTGACCTGGGGCAACCCCGAAGGCATGGACGCCGCTTCGCTGGTGGCAGTACTTAAGCCGCTTCTTCCACCGCCGCCGCCCGGCGCACCCGGCCCTTTTGCCTTGTCTGATGAGAGTAAACTAAAGGAATTTGCCTCTCGCGCCGGATTGGTGCCGACGGATGTGTTTGATGTCGATGGCTTATGGATTTACCCAGATCTGGACACCGCGGTCCGGGGGATGTGCTCAGCTGGTGTTGCAATAAAGGCGATGGAGCACTCGGGCGAAGAGGCGGTGACGTCTGCTTATGCCGCCGCTTTCGCCCCGTTTCTACAATCCGATAGTTCCGTTCGGCTCGGTGCAAGTTTCCGTTGTTTGATATCGAAACCATAGCTGCTTGAATGTCTGGGCACGAGAAACCGGCCAGCGGATATTATACGCGCCGCGAACGACAATGTCCGCAGAGCGGACCTGTGAGAGGTTCGAGGTATCCCGTTTGATGCATGTGTGCTAGCGCCTTGGGATGACATCAAGCGCATCAAATCAAGTGAAGTCAGCACCTTCTTATGCAATCGCTGGCATTGGGGTGCTCTTTGCTTCGATTTGTTTTGGAATTGTCCCCTATTTCACGCGTGGCCTGACTGAACAGGGACTAGCTCCGCATGCGGTTGCGTTCTTTCGGTATGCGATCACCGCGGCTGTTTTGCTCCCCGTCCTTTGGGGACAGGCATCTGCCTGGCGGGAAATTCTCTGGGGTATGGTTGCTGGGGCCATGATGGGATTGGGCTGGATTGGCTATGTTGCAGCCGTCAAAGTTGCGCCAGCTTCAACCGTTGGTGTTTTGTATATGACTTATCCGGTTTTCACGGTTGTTATTGCGGCGCTTATGTTTGGAGACAGGGCAACTCCCCGAGCATTGATTGCTTCGAGTATGATCCTCGTGGCAGCGGCCATCGCTGGAAATCCAAGCGTTGTTCCGGCCGACCAACTGCCGGCCCTGATTATGTCTCTGGCCGCACCATTGGGTTTCGGTTTCGGCATATGCGTACTTGTGTATCGTCTATCCCGCATTGCACCACTGGCGCGGATGGCCTCAGTGACATTGGGATCGGTGATCGCGCTTGCACCATTCATGCTGAATTCAACTGTTGAGCAAGCGATACCCCAAGATACGCATGCCTGGCTACTGATTGCCGGTCTGGCTATTGGCTCGGCGCTCATTCCGCAACTGATCTACACTATCTGCTCGCCCGTTATTGGCGCATCGCGAACGGCCGTCTTTGGAAGCATAGAACTGCCAACCATGTTTGTAGTTGCCGTCGTTGCCTTTGGTGAACCGCTCACGACACCCCAAACCGTTGCATGTCTGATCATTGTGTCCGCAATCGTGCTGACACAAAGCAGAGCAACGCGAAACGTATCAACAAACCTTTCGAAGTCCTGAGAGGAACACAAAGTGCAGGTCAGGCCGTGTCGCAGGTAAAGCTTTGCAGTCAATCTCCAAAGGTGAAAAAGTCCGCTTGTCGGCCGTTCGACTCAGCGCGACCCACACAAGGCCCAAGGTCTGGATCGAGCCCAACCCGGAAGTAGAATTGCTGTCGCAAATTGACCCGTAGAATGCTGAAAGCAGGGTCAGTCATGATTCATCGGAAAGCTGGGCCATGGGCCCAAACAGTTAGGGAGTTTCTTATTCCGCTTGTGACTGGTGTCACCTGATGGAGCGTGTAGCTAGGAAAGATGCTGGCACTTCCTCGCGCTCGACTGGCTGCAAATATCTGGGCTCCAGGCATTATCTCCAAATCACCGCCCTCATATGAACTAGATTTGCTCAATTGTACCACCAAAGTGAGCTTGCGTTTTTGAGCGGTTGACCTTCCACCAACATCGGAGTGCCAAGAAAAATGGCTGCCAGCTGAAGCATTGTAACTCGCCACCTGTGGACTTTCCGCAAATTCGCGAATGTCGAAGTCAAAGTGGTTAGTATTGGATTTGCGAACAAGCTCAATCAGCTTCTCCATTACCCATCCCATACCGCCGACTTCATCAATCCAGACCAATTCGGCGTTGCGAAATTTCTTTTCCTGATTATGGCCGATAAGCATAGCCTCATCGACTGGCGATGAAGCAATTGCCGCAATAATTCGCTCGCATTCTTCTGCGCTGAAGGCATTGGGCATCGAGTGCACCATGATCATTCCGACCTTCTTATTGAAAAGTTGGATTAAAATTCCGGCAAAGCGCCAAGTTGATTTCAACACGTCGCAATGAAGAGAGTTAATAGAGCGAAGATCAATCCAGTGACACCGCTTTGTACCGATGTGCGTTGGGACTGCTTACTGCGACCACCAGCGCCTACTAGGATGAAGGACGTCGGTGCTAGCTCAGCTTTGAGATTGTCTCTAATTCAGTTTGCCAGGGTACTGAGATTGAGCCAAAACCTTTTGCTTTATTTTCGTCGATGATGTTCGAGGATTGTAACTCACCTGGACAATCTCCTTTCCCATTTTCTGCAAATAGGCATCGACTTCCAAATTATGAGATTTTTGCCCCCAGTCTTCGCCAATAACAAAAACATCCACGTTTACCGCTTTGCAGCCTGAAACATACTCTAGTTCGTGATAAGGGCGCACGATGTCCACACAGCTTAACGCTTGCAACATTTCCACGCGCTGTTCCAAAGGAACAACCGGAACGTCCGGTTTGTAGAGATTAACGACCTCATCCGATGCTACTCCAACCGCAAGAACGTCGCCCAAGGTCTTGCAATGGTTTAACAATGCAAGATGACCGACGTGAAGTAAGTCAAAAGTACCCACGGTGTAAATTATCATTTTTGAGTTTATCCTTTTGCCAGCCTATGAATGGTGCTAGCATACGGGATCGGGATTCAGCTCCACGATCACGCGACGTTTAGTCAATAGATTCATACAATTAGGCTGTCATTTCTCCAGACTCATGTGAGTCCGGAGAGTGTCTGAGTCTTGAAACAGAACAGTTTCAATTGCGCCCAGAATAAGAAGCAGAGTTTGCCTGTCTAACATCGACTTAGGCTCCTCTTCTTTAACCCAAAGGACCTGCCATGACAAATGAAACAGCAGCAGAGGAACTGCCGAACCCATCCATCCTGTCGTATATTAGGGACCTTCCCAATATTTGCTCCCTAGCGGGGCTCGGATGCACTCTCATTGCGATTTATTTTATCGTCACAGGTGTCTATGCAGCAGCCATGATTGGCATGATTTGGGCGGTCGCATTTGATTGGACTGATGGGCTCATCGCGCGCAGGATGTCGGGACGAACTGGCGCTGATCGGGAATTCGGGGGTCAACTTGATCTCCTCATTGACATCGTAAGTTACGGCGTTACGCCCGCAATTTTGATATTGAGCTATGCCAGCTTTGATCCAGCATATTTGCCAATAGCATTCATAATGCTGGTTTTTGGCGCGATCCGGCTGAGCTATTTCAGCACTTTCGGGCTGTCGGACGATGCAAAATATACTGGATTGGCTATTGATAATAACAGCATAATTATTGTCTTTGTGTTTTTGTTTGCTGGGTATTTTGATCGCGATATGTTCTCGATCGTTCTCGGTGCAAGTGGCCTCTGTCTTGCGGCCTTAAATGTCTCACAAATAAAAACACCAAAACTCTCAGGAAATCCGGTCAACGTTGCCCTTCTCGCAACTTACACCTTGGCCATAACTTTTGTGTATGGCTCGACCTTGTTGTAGAGCGTGATCTGCTGTGGAAATTGTTAGTCGCAGCAACAGTTTCGAGTTGTACTATTTCGCCTGCATATCGTCAGCTTCCTTTAAGCGTCTTAGTGCTTTGAGTTTGGCGGTTTTGCTGCAATACCTTCAACTCGCGCGTTATCCCGCCCACTTGCTCCAGTCAGAATCAAAAAAAGGCCGGTTCTTTCGAGCCGGCCTTAATTTTGTTCAGCTAAGTGAACGGCTTTGGCGCTGTAGCGTGAGCCGCAGCAAGCATGATTACATCATGCCGCCCATTCCGCCCATTCCGCCCATG
>CAJQPW010000123.1 GCA_905480295.1 uncultured Rhizobiaceae group bacterium
TTCTTGTCGATCTTTAAACCTCAAGAAGCGGGAGAAACCCATGCTAAGCGACGCCATTCAAGACCACCCCACCGAAACTTTTACCATCCTGTTCATCGCCGCCGTGATGATCCAGAACGTGATCATCCACTGGGCCGTCGATAAAAGGTTGACAGCAGCGGAAAACCAGCTCCGCGCCAAAATGCGGCATGTCGCCGAAACCCACATTCAGCTGATCACCGACACGATGGTGCAGGAAGTGCGACCGCAGCTGATCGAACGCATCGAGCGGCTTGAAGTCCTCGCAACGGCAAATGCGGCAGCAGCGGCAATGGCGGAGGAGGCAGCGGCAGCGGCAAAAGCCGCCAAACCCCGACCCAACAATCTGATTTAGGGATACGGAGAGGGTTGTGCGGAGGGGGAATTGGGTTTGCGCTAATGCGCTTGCGCTCACGCTGTCGGCCTTCGGCCTTCGCTCCGCGGGGGCCAGCGCCGGACAGCTCTTCGCTGTCTGGATACGGAAAGATCGTGCTCCCCTCCCTTGTCATCCCCGCGCAGGCGGGGACCCAAGCATCAATTGCAATGAAAGCACGGGATGTCTTCGCACGCTGTTGCACCTTCTTCCGCACCCACCTCGTTCTTCGCGAGGAAAGGTGGGTCCCCGCCTGCGCGGGGATGACAATTTGGGGGGCGATGACGATGCGGGGCGACCACAAGACATTAAAGGAGTGGAACCATGGATGATTACAGCTTCTGGGAGGACATGTTCAACACAATACGATCCTTTCCCGACTGGCTGAAACTGGTGGCGGTGCTGTTTTTGCCGCTGGTGGCGCTGGTGCCACCGGCGCTGATCGTGATCCTGACACGACACTATTACACCTACCGGCTGCGCCGCGCCGCCCTCGACCATGCCGCTGCGGCGGCAACCGCTGCGGCGGCAGCGGCAATGTCTCTGTCGTGGCAGGAGAACCCGGGTCTAATATCGGATCAGCAGCGTCGTTTGCTCGATCAGCCGGACAGCTTTCTGCGGGATCGGGCAGGCAGGAAAGACGAGGACGATCTTGAGTGAGATTGCGCGGGGGTTGGGTCGCGGGGGGTGTGTGTTTGGGGGGAATTGGGTTTGCGCTCACGCAGACGACTGACGTCGTCGCTCCGCGGGGGCGCGCCATCAGGCGCGGGCGGCTCTTCGCCGCATTGATACGGAGAGAATTGTGTCTGGAAGATTCGCCGCATGAACTGTTCCCGTGCCCGCGCACTCTCCGTAGGGACAGCGAAGAGCTGTCCGGCGCTTGTGCGCCGCCCCCGCGGAGCGAAGGGCTTTAGCCCGACAGCGTGAGCGAAAACATACTCCCTCCCCCAATCACAAACCTCACCATCTCAAGACGGCGATGCTCACGCTTCATTCAGGCTGCAATGGGTGATCAGCCATGCGCCGCCGGGCTGGCGCTAGAGGATATTCAGCGACGTGCCCATTGCCGCGGATCCTTCGCTGAATTGCGCAACGCACCAGCCAAGATCACCGGAACAGCCGCTGCGCTCAATCGTGATCTGTTTGTCTTCCGCCTCCTCTTCGACCCATTCCCGGTGAAGGGCTTCGATGGCGGCGCGGCCAACAGCCGGTGGCCCATAGGGGGAATAGAGTTCGGCCACAGGCGAAAATGCGGCGGCACAACCCGCCGCGTCGCCCTCGCGATAACAGGCCACATAGAAATCGAACAATGTCTGGCAGTCCTGCTGAAAATCCACGCGCCGCTCCCGTTATGTGCTGCAAAGGCAACCGGTTTGACGAGGGCTTGTCAAGAACGAAGGGGGTCGCCGCGCGCGCTGTTTGAGCATTGCATCAAAATCATCGGATGGCCGATTGAAACCCGTCCGCTAGATCAACTCGATTGTGCCCTTCATGTGGGGATGGAACGCACAAAAGTAGTTTGTTTCCATTCCCTCGAAAGCGACAATCGACCCGGTGTCACCCTTGCCGATTTCTCCGGTATCCCACCCCATGTCCCTTGCGGTCGCGGTGTGCGGTGCCAGATCCGCGTTGGTCCAGCGAATGGTATCGCCGCTGCGGACAACAAGATGCCCCGGCTCAAATTCGAAGGATTTGATCGTGACGTCGTGGATCTTCGGTGCAGCACCGACACTGCCTCTGAATGGAATGGCACAGGCAGCGACCAGTGTCGCCGCCCCCGCCAGAATATCTCTTCGGATGATCGTTTTCGCCATTATTTCAGAGCCTTTACCATCATCTCGGCATGCCCCTGATGGACCTGAAAGATTTTCAAACCCTCTTCAAACAGCGCCTTTACCTCGGCATTATCAATGTTCGGGATAAACACATCCCCAACCAGAGCGTTGACAGCCTTGTGGTAGGCAAGTTCGTTTTCGGCATAAGCCCTGTCGAACTCGGCACCACTGAGCGCACTGAACTTGGCAATGATGGCGTCACCATCCTGGTTCAGTTTCTGGCTCAGAAAATTGTCTTTCGCCTGGGCGCCCAGCTTTTTCAGCAACGCCAGCGCCTGTTCGTTCACCGCTTCATGATCGCGGATCATTGTTTTTGCGAATTTGTGAATGTCCGGATTCTTCGATTTCGCCAGCGCCAAATGGGCATAACGAATATCCAGATTGTCAGCGGTATAGGCGACATGGGCAATTTCGACATCGCTCAATTTGGCGGCATCATTGGCTCCCGCATGGGTTGCAAACAGCATCCCGGCGACGGCAAGTCCAGTCAGAAACTTCTTCATGATTCACTCCAGTTTTGATTTCTACAACTCCTGGATACAATGGGATGGCGCAATCAAACATGTCAGATCATGCGGATTATTGTGCAGATCGTTCAAGGTTCTGTACAAAAGAAGATAAACCTCTATTCTTTTCCCATGCTCGACCTTCTCAGTGACATCCTCACCAATCTCTCCATGCGCGGAACCCTCTATTTCCGCACGTCGCTGACCTCTCCCTGGGGCATCGAGGTTCCGAAATTCGAAAATGTTGCACGGTTCCATTTTGCCCATCGCGGCAATTGCCTGATTGAGGTTGCCGGCACCGACAAACCGGTGGCATTGGCGCAGGGTGATCTGCTCATCATTCCACACGGTGCCTCCCACAAGCTCTACTGCGCACCGGAAACAAGACATTCTGTTCTCCCACTTGATACCGTCATCGAACGGTCAGGATTTACGGGAACGGGGGTGTTGGTGTTCGGCGGCGATGATGACGACCGCGATACACAGCTGATCTGCGGCCACTTTTCGTTCGAACCGCACGCCAGGCACATTCTCATGGAGCGGTTACCCCCGTTCATTCATCTGAAGAATTATGGTGAGACTGCAGGCAAATGGATGGAGGCGTCTCTGCGGGTCATCGGTGATGAAGCCGGTGGGCAACGAATGGGTGGCGATCTGATAGCGCTGAAGATATCCGAAGCCATTCTTGCCCAGGCGATCCGAAGTTTCATTGAAAGCGACGATGCACCCGAATGGGGGCTTGGCGGATTTTCCGATAGCAACCTGCGGCGGGCGCTGGATGCATTCCATAAGGCACCCAGCCAGAACTGGACAGTGGAAACCCTTGCCCGGACGGCCGGACTGTCTCGAACCAGTTTTGCCGTATCGTTTCAAAAGAAAATGGCGATGACCCCCATGGAATATGTAAAGGCATGGCGTATCGAAATCGCCAAAAGACTGCTGATGGTGCCAAACAATTCGCTTTCCGATGCTGCGGAGGGTGCCGGTTATGCCTCCGATTCAGCCTTTGCCCGTGTCTTCAAGAAGGAGACCGGGATGACACCCGCCGGATTCCGGAATTCAGCCAATTCCGCTGATTTGAGAATGTGAACGCACAGGCCGTCGGGAAAAGCCCCGGCACATAATGGCAGCCTTGATTGCGCGTTCCACATTCAATCCGCGCGGGATTTTCCCAATGCCAGATCAGCGCCCTTTTCGGCAACCATCATGGTTGGTGCATTGGTGTTGCCCGAGGGGATGGTGGGGAATATCGATGCGTCAACCACGCGCAATCCGTTCAGCCCATGTACCAAAAGATCCGGTGCAACCACGGCGTTGGGGTCAACCCCCATGCGGCAGCTTGAGGTTTGGTGCCACGTCGTGCTGGCGCATTCGCGGATGCTGGCAATGATCTGCTCCCTGTCTGATCCCGGTCCCAGAACCTCATCACGAACCGGTTCAAAGGCCGGGTGTTCGGCCAGGCGATATCCAAACTGGATATGCTCAATGTGCTGTTCCAGATCATAGTCATCGGCCAGATAATTCGGGTCAACGACCGGCCGGTCAAAGGGGCTGGAGGACGACAGGGTCACCGTTCCCTTTGAAAACGTGCGGCAGAGATAACCGCCAATGCCGATCCTTGGCGGCAGGCCATCGCGGTGGCGGTGGGTGTTGGAAATCGAACAGATAA
>CAJQPW010000124.1 GCA_905480295.1 uncultured Rhizobiaceae group bacterium
CACCGCCATTTCCCTTGTTTCGATTTCTGTAATTCAGGTTTTGCTGAAGCGCATGGCGTTTTCCGTGGGTTTGCGGGTCGGTTTAAGGACCTTTCTTGCGCCGTTCAGGGCATCGGGATAGCATCGAAGTGCAAACGAAATTTGACGCTGTCGTGCAGTTCAACGTTCAAGAATTAACATGCCCAAGCTTATTCCGGATCAAATGACTGTCATTGTGGCAGACCCGCCTGGTGGCGCAGACGCTTTGAACCTGGCAAGGTGGCCGGTCCCCGCGCCGGGGCCGGGTGAAGTGCTGATCAAGGTTCATGCCGCTGGCGTCAATGGTGCTGACCTGCGTGAACGCGAGGGCAAATATCCCGTCCCCCCCGGCGCACCGGATATCATGGGGCTGGAAGCATCGGGCGAAATCGTGGCGGTGGGAACGGGATGCAACCGGTTCCAGGTTGGCGATGCGGTCTGCGCCCTGCTCATCGGCGGGGGCTATGCAGAATATGCCTTGTCACCCGAAGGCCAGTGCATGGCAGTTCCTGATAACGAGTCGCTGATCAATGCCGCCGGCCTGCCGGAAGTGTTCTGCACGGTCTGGACCAATATGATGGATCGCTGCGCGTTGAAGGCCGGGGAAAGCGTGCTCATACAAGGCGGCACCAGCGGCATTGGCCATGCCGCAATCCACCTCGCCAAGGCGCAGGGGGCGACCGTTTTTGCCACAGCCAGAACGGATGAGAAATGCGCCGCAATGCGTCGTTTCGGGGCAGACCATGCGATCAATTATCGCCAGCAGGATTTTGTCGATGTCTGCCGCACCGAAACCAATGGGCGCGGTGTCGACGTCATCATTGACATTATTGGCGGCGATTATCTGCCCAGGGAAGTCGAGCTTTTGGCCCATAGCGGCAGGCTGATGATCATCAACCTGCGGGGTGGAAAGCGTGCAGAAATCGATTTCAGCCATGTTCATGGTAAACATCTGACGATCACCGGGGCGCGCCTGCGACCCCGGTCCATTGAAGAGAAATCTTCAATCTGCCGCGCGCTGGAAGACCGTGTCTGGCCGCTGTTTACGGCCGGTAAAATCACAACTGAAACCTGTGCCGTGTTTCCGTTCTCGAAGGCAGCCCAGGCGCATCATCTGATGGAATCAAGCCAGCATATTGGCAAGATTCTGCTGACCCCATAACCCGGGATACTGGCACATCAGGGCTGTCCGTCGGATAATGAGTGTATGAAGGAGACTTAAAATGGAAAAAATTCTGACTGATCTTGCTGGCAAGTGCAGCGAATATCTGGGTGCCACTTCAGGCCCTGCAGGACGCGCCAAAGTTGCGACATTGTTGTCTGAACTGCTTGCTGATCCGGCCAATATTGAAGCCCTCATCCCGCCAACGACGGGTGAGCGAGATATTCTGTACCAGGATCCTGACCTGGGTTTTTGTATCCTGGCGCATCAATACAAGGGACCCAAATCATCCCCACCGCATGATCATGGGCCATCCTGGGCAATCTATGCCCAGGCACGCGGCGAAACCGAAATGACGGATTATGAGCTGTTGTCACCCGCCAGCGAAGACAGCCCCGGGAAAGTGCGCGCAACGCGGAGCTATCACCTGCGTCCAGGCGACGCGCATGTCTATGAGCAGGGCGATCTGCACTCACCGACCCGCACCGGACCAACCAGCCTTATTCGCCTCGAAGGTATGGATATGAGCGGGGTCAAGCGTCTTCGCTTTGAAGCCGTTTAGACACCGTCATCCACTCAAAGAAGGGCAGTGATATCATGGCTGAGGGTCTGTTTGCATCGCTGTATGAAGCTGGTCGGCCATTTGCCCTCATCGATACGCGTGAGCGGCGCGAACATGTCGATGGCCATTGGTTCGGCGGCACGAATGTGCCGCTTTCTGTCCTGACGACACAAATCACCCGCATGGTGCCGGATCGCGCTTTTCCAGTCCATCTTCTTGATTGGCAGGATGCGCCAAGCCGCGCCGCCGCACAGCGTCTGACGCAACTTGGCTATGACAATGTTTCCCTGTGCAAGACCAGCCGGCCGGACGGTTTCGGCTGCGGCTTCGTAAAGGGTGAATTTGTCTGGTCAAAGACCTTTGGCGAGGTGGTGGCGCACACTGCAAGACTGCCGGAAATCACGCCATCCGACTATATTGCCAACCATCAGGACGCTCTCCTGTTCGATGTGCGGCCAACGGCTGAATATACCCAATTCACCATTCCCAACTCACAAAGTCTCCCCAACAGCCTAATGCTGGCGAATATAGACGCGCTAAAGAACACCAAGAAGATGGCGCTCCTGCATTGCGCAGGACGCACCCGCTCCATCATCGGAGCGTGTACGCTCAAGGCCGCAGGATATGATGGGCCATTTGCCATTTTCAGGGGCGGCACACAGGCCTGGCAACTCGATGGCCATGAGCGTGAGCATGGGGCACAGCGACTGTTTGCCCGCGAGGTGGACGACACCAAGGGGGTTCGTGACTTCCTGCGTAAATGGGAAATCCCCTATGAACAGGTCGATGGTCGAGACGTCACGGGATTTGTTTCTCACCACAATAGCGAACACCTCTTTGATGTGTCGGATGATGCCGCCACCGGCCAGAGAACCGGTGATGGCATAATGAAGATTTCCGGTACCAACCTGATCCAGCAGACCGACCGCTCCATTGCCCGTTATCATGTGCCGGTGGTGCTGTTCGATCACGGGTCGGGAAGCCGCGCCGCCTTTGCCGCCTTCTGGTTGCGCGCAATGGGGTTTTCCGTTCGGGTCGCCTATCTGACCGGCCCGCTTACCGACAGTGCTGCAGAGTTCCAAAAGACCGTCTCGGACAATATCTCCCATGACATCCTTTCTGCAGAACAGCTGGTGAAATTTCGCGACAGACCGGGCTCAGTCCTCGATTTTCGTCCCTCCCAGGCCTATTGCCAGGGGCACGTGAAAGGCAGCCAATGGTGCAATATCAGCGATGTTCTGACCCGTACCAATCCAGCTGTCCCTTCGTCAGATCCGATCGTGATTATTGGTAATGACATCGCGCATGGTGACGAGACGGCCCGCCTGCTGTCGCAACACGGCTGGCACATCGCCGGCATCCATGGCTGGGATGAGACGGCCATGGATCCGGCGCAGGTCGTACCGGGCGACATTGATTCACCGATTGATCAAAGCGCGCTTTTTGCTGGGCGTCATCATGGCAATATGCAGGATTCGCGGGACTATCTTGCCTGGGAAGAGGAATTGCCGCACCAGATTGACCAGCAGCTTCATACCCTCTGGCTCCGGCTTCTCAGCCGCAGCGCCAGCGCATGAACACCGGTGTTTGCGCTCGGTCGTTACCGGGGCGCGAAGGAAGAGCGGAATTTGGCAGCCCACTGCCCTTTTTCGCATGTGATCACCCAAAGCGACCGGAAGGTGGTGATGACCGCGTCATCGGCGTCATAGCGGTTGATTTCGGCGTCGAGATGAACCTTGTTGTCTGATGCCTGAAGAACACGGATGTCATCAAAACTGGACCGTGCCCAATCGCCCCCGGCGCGGGCTTTGAAGTCTGCAAAATAACTGTCCGCTGTTGGCCAGGTTTTCAGATCAGCGCCGCTCAGACGAAAATGCGGAAAGTGCAGGCTGGCTGCAATCCTGGCCTCATCGCGGGCATTCAACCCCTCGATATGAGCCTGCATGACATCCAGAGCGGCTTTGATCACGCTGTCATGATCCATCAGATGTCTCCACCTTATCAAAGCCATAAAGCTGTTCGGAATTGCCGACCAGTATCTGTTCTGCCGTCGCTGCACCAGCCCAGTCAAACAGGCAATCCAGCAGATCACCATCATTCGGCATTGGCCCGTCAAACGCCGGGTGCGGCCAGTCACTGCCCCACACCCACCGGTCGGGATTGGCTGCAATCAGAGCTTTCGCCATCGGCGCCACGTCCGCGTAGTCGGTAGAATTTTCCCCGGTCACACGGTAGGCACCGGAAAGCTTCACCCAGACCGTGCCGCTCTCCAGCAGCCGCAGCAGGGATTGAAAGCCCGACCCATGCACCCCCTCATGCGCGGGCACATGCCCCATGTGATCAAACACCACCGGCACCGGAAGGCTGCCTACAAATTCTGCCAGGTCCGTGATGGTGGAGACATCGGCGAGCACCTGCAAATGCCATCCGATATCCGCCATGCGGTGGCAAAGCGCGGTCAGGTCGGTCGACCGTGCCCCGCTGGAAAACAACATGTTGACCCGCAGACCAACCGCCCCCTGATCGGTCAGGGCCATCAATTCGTCGCTGTCAGTCGTGTCATCAACCACCACGATGGCTTTCATGCAGCCATCGTCCGGCACGGATTGAAGCGTGGTGCGGTTGTCGGTCCCATAGATACTGGGCTGGACGATGACCGAGCGCTCTACCCCCAGGGTCCTCTGCAGGGTGCGATAGGCGCTCAGCGGTGCCGGCGATGTGGAATAGCTGCGTTGCGCAACCTGGGGTGACGGGCCGTCAAAGACGTGGAAATGGCAATCACACGCGCCCCGCGGAATCGGGTTTTTCGGCATCCTGGGCCGCGGGTCCGGTGGTGCAATGATCGGCGTTACAGTCATCGATCGGACTTATCGCACCCAACGGACATTCTCAAGCAGCAGGCGGCAGGCGGCAGGCGGATAGGTTTGTGTTTGGGGGAATTGTGTACTCGCTCACGCTGTCGGCCTTCGGCCTTCGCTCCGCGGGGGCGGTCCTGACCGGACCGGGCGGCTCTTCGCCGCCTTGATACGGTGAGGGTTGTGCTTGGGGGGAGTTGAGTTTGCGCTCACGCTGTCGGGCTAAAGCCCTTCGCTCCGCGGGGGCGGTCCTGACCGGACCGGGCGGCTCTTCGCCGCCTTGCCGGCTTGCCGACTTGCCGTCCGAGATGGATGGTGCGAAGTATAGAGGTATCGCCGCATGGCGTGTTCTCGTGCCCGCACATTCTTCCGCACCCGCCCTTTTCATTTTGTGGAGAGGGAGGTCCCCGCCCGCGCGGGGATGACATGGGGGGGAGAACACAGGACATTGGAGGAGTGAAACCATGGATGACTACAGCATCTGGCAGGACCTATTTGACACGATACAATCCTTTCCCGACTGGCTGAAACTGGTGGCGGTACTGTTTTTGCCGCTGCTGGCGCTGATACCGCCGGCGCTGATTCTGATTCTGACCCGGCAATATTTTGCCTACGGGTTGAGCCGCGCGGCGGCTGACTATGCGGCAATAGCAGCGACGCAACCGCCGCGGAACTTGCGCTCTTCCCGCCCTGCCGCTGCGCCGCCTTGCCGCTCTCCTTTGTCATCCCCGCGCAGGCAGGGACCCAGGCAATAATTGAATTGAAGGCGCAGAATGTCTTCGAAAGCCGTTGTACCTTCTTCCCCACCCGCCCTGTTCTTCGGGTGGATAAGTGGGCCCCCACCTGCGCGGAGATGACAATTGGGGAGAAACGCGGAAACGAGAACCATCCGTATCAAGCGGCAAGGCGGCGAAGAGCCGCCCGCGCCTGATGGCGCGCCCCCGCGGAGCGGCGACTTTAGTCGCCTGCGTGAGCGCAAACCCAAACCCCCGCAAACCCAAACCCCCGCAAACCCACCCCCGCGCAAATCCAACCAACTCCCACCGTTCCATACCACCACGGTTGCTCATCGCTTCGATCACTGCGAAAAAGGACCGGGGAATCAGGGAGTAGTGAAACCATGACAAACAAGATGCATGCGGGACGAACCGCGTTCGTTTCAGGGTCGGGAAAAAACATCGGGCGGAGCATCGCCGTGCGGCTCGCAGCCGCCGGGTCAAACGTGATCATCAACGGGTCAAGTGACGAAGCGGCCTGCGAGGAAACCGCCGACATGGTCCGGCAGGCAGGCCCGGACGCGCTGGTCGCTATGGGTGACATGAGCAGCAAAGAATACGTGAAACGGATAACAGATGCAGCACTCGCGCGGTTTGGCCGGGTCGATATTCTGGTCAATAACGCCGCGCGTCGGCCACACAAACCCTTCCTGGACCTGACCGATGAGGATTGGAACGCGGTGGTCGATACCGCACTGACCGGGTCGTTTCGGACAGCCCAGGCTTTCCTGCCCGGCATGATCGAGGCGGGCTGGGGCCGGATCATTAATTTCGCCGGCATGAAGGCCATGCGCGGATATCACGAAGGGGCACCGATCTCCGCCGCCAAACACGGCATTTGGGGGCTGACAAAGGTCCTGTCGCGGGAATTCGCCACCCATGGCATCACCGCCAATGTGATTTCTCCCGGCCAGATCCGCAACGACAGCGACATCGCCGATGATCCGGCGCGGACGGCAACGATTCCGGCCGGTGTCATGGGCCACGCCTCCGACATTGCCGCCACCGCCGCCTTTCTCACCTCACCAGACGCACGGTTCATCACCGGCCAGATGATCGCGGTGAATGGTGGGGAAGAGACCTGAGCAAAGGACAGGATATCGGTTTTGTGCCCTGCGATAAAAGCGGTTTAGGATAGGATTGCATCCGCAGCGCAAGAAAGCCTCCCATGACCAAGCCGCAAAACCTCATCCTGTTTTTGACCGACAACCATGCGCGGACCATGTTGAGCGCGGTCGGGCATCCGATCATCCAGACGCCGAACATGGACCGGATCGCCAACAGCGGCACACGGTTTGACAATGCCTATTGCGCAAGCCCGCTCTGCTGCCCCTCTCGGACCGCGATTGCCACCGGCAGCTTCCCCCATGAGACCGGCTATTGGGACAATTCGCTGGCCTATGATGGCAGGGTTCCCACGTGGCAGCAAAGGGTGCGCGATCAGGGGCATGCGGTCGCTTCCATCGGCAAGCTGCACTACCGTTCCGGTGACGTCGATAACGGCTTTTCAGAAGAAATTGTGCCGCTCCATATTGTCGACGGCAAAGGGGCTGTGATCGCCCTGCTGCGCGCAACGCCGGAAGGCATGCCGCCGCGAAAGGGCCACAAGAAAATTTATGAAAACTCCGGGATCGGAGAAGCCGACTACCAGATCTATGACCGTGAAATCACTAACGAAGCGGTCAAATGGCTGGAGAACCATGGCAAGGCGCATGACAAGCCGTGGATTCTGCTCGTTTCCTACGCCAGCCCCCATCCACCGTTCAAGGTGCCGGAAAAATACTGGAACAAATATCCCCTCGACAAGGTCCCGATGCCGGTCTGCTGGCGCAAGGCCGACCAGCCGCAACATCCCGCGGTTCAATATCTGTCGTGGATGAACAGCTTTGATGAGGAATTTGCCGAGGATTATGTACGCCGGGTTGTTGCCGGCTATTGCGGGCTGATTTCCGTTGTCGACGAACAGGTCGGCCTTGTCATGAAGGCTGCCGAAAAGCTCGATCTGATGGACAGCACCCGGGTCATTTATACCAGCGATCACGGGGAAGCAGCAGGCCATCACGGCATCATGGGCAAGTCCAATCATTATGAACACGCGCTTGGAATTCCTCTGCTGATCAGTGGGCAGGGCATACCGCAGGGTGGGATCCGCAAACATATAACGTCCCATGTCGACCTGTTCCCCACCCTTGCGGAATCGGTTGGCGCAGACTTAATGCCCGAGGACAAATCCCTGCCCGGCCAGTCGCTGTGGCCCGTTTTGACCGGAGAAGAACCGGATACTGCCGATGGGGAGGCGTTTGCCGAGTTTCATGCCATGGGCGCCCGCAATGCCGGTTTTGCCTTGCGGAAGGGCCGACACAAACTGATCTATCACGTGGGCATGCCGCGGCAATTGTTCGATCTGACCAATGATCCCCTTGAACAACATGATCTGATGCTGGAAGACCCTGACCACCCTACTGCGGCTGCACTGGAAGAGCGGCTGCGTGCCCGTGTTGATCCCGAGCAGGTTGATCAGCAGGCGAAATCTGACCAACGGGCCCATGCGGAGAATTTCGGCGGTATGGAGGCCGTTGCCAAAGCGGGGGTGTTTTCCGCTTCCCCCATTCCCGGCAAGAGCGTGGAACTGGAAGAAAAGGGCTGAGGTCCAGGCCATCACCTTGTAAAATTTCGGGCGGCAGCACGGGCACGGTTCGAGTTCCCCGTGCCCTGACGGCCAAATTCAAGATCACCTATGAATTGAGCAAAACCGGCCCGCTCTCGGCGAAGGTCACAGATACTTCGTTGCCCGGAGCATAAGGCGCATCGACGTCATCGGAAGTTGCAAACAGGTCACCAAGGTCAGTTGAGATGGTGAGTTCGAGGTGACTGCCCACATAGGTGGACCGCAATATTCGGCCCTGCAGGGAATTTGATGCCCCCGCCTTTCCAATGATAATGCGGTTGGGTCGCACACCCAGCAGGGATTTACCGTCAGGATTGTCTCTGCGAGGCAGATCCAGTTGATATCCCCCCAGTTTGACGGTCGCCATCCCTTCGCCTGCCGCAGATATCTCGCAGTCCAGAATATTGGCTTCTCCGATGAAATCGGCAACAAACCGATTGGCCGGAGCTTCAAACAGGTCGCGCGGTGTTCCATCCTGCGCGATGACAGCGTTGTTCATCACGATAATGCGGTCGGAAACAGCAAGGGCTTCCTCCTGATCATGGGTCACATACACCACGGTCAGTCCGAGTTTCTGCTGAATTTCCCTGATTTCTTCGCGCACCTGACGACGCAATTTGGCATCAAGGTTTGAAAGCGGTTCATCGAACAACAAAACTTGCGGTTCAAGAACCAGGGCGCGGGCAACCGCCACGCGTTGCTGTTGTCCGCCTGAAAGTTCGCTCGGCAACCGGGTGTCGTAGTTTGCCAGGCCAACAAGTTCGAGACCTGCCCGCGCCCGTTGCGCGGTTTCGCTCTTGTTGAATCCTGAAAATTTCAATCCATAAGACACATTTTCCAGCACGCTCATATGCGGGAACAGAGCGTAAGACTGGAAAACCATGGAGACATCGCGGTCTGTTGCCGGCAATTTGGTGACATTCTGGTCGCCAATTCGAACGATTCCGTCAGTCGGCATTTCCAGACCCGCAATCATCCGTAACGTTGTTGTTTTGCCGCAGCCCGAAGGGCCCAGCAACGTAACCAGTGTGCCGGCTTCGATGTTCAAAGAAACATTGTCGACAGCACGAACACCAGTGGCTGCGCTGCCGTATAATTTGGTCACACCATCGAAGGTCACCGAGGCGGCTTTGCTATTTGGTTCCAGCATAATCAGCCTCTACACATTGGTTCGGGATTGGTTGAGACGGCGGCCGATATTGGTTCGGCCAACCAGCAATTGCAGCAGCGCCACCGCCAATAGCATCACCACGATGAGTGTTGTGCAATAAGCAATGGCGAGGCCGTAATCATTGTTTTCGACCCGCCCAATAATGTAACTCGTCGCCATGTTGTACTCGGCACTGACGAGGAAAATGACGGCGGAAATTGCCGTCATGGCGCGGACGAACGAATAGACAAGTGCCGCCAGAATGGCGGGTTTGAGCAAGGGTAAAATCACGTTCAAAAAGGTTTGCCACGAATTGGCACCAAGGGTGAGCGAAGATTCATCCAGACTCTTATCGAGCTGCGACATTGATGCAATTCCGGCCCGCACACCAACCGGCATATTGCGGAAAATGAAACTGACCACAAGAATGATGCCGGTGCCGGTTATTTCGATCGGTGGCACATTGAAAGCCAGAATGTAACTTACACCAATCACCGTGCCGGGAATGGCGAAGCTCAGCATGGTGCCAAATTCGAAGGCGTTTTTGCCGGCAAAGTTCTGGCGAGTCAGCAGATAGGCCGTCACCAGTCCGACAGCAGCCGTCAGCGGTGCTGCGATCGCGGCGATTTGCAGGGTTGTCCAGAATGAATCCCAGGCCGAACCCGTCCAATGAATCCCACCATCGGTGAGTTTCATCGAGAAGGCCGTCACATAATGTTTGAAGGTCAGCGTATTGCGCACCCCCCACAGTTCTACAAACGAGCCATAGACGATCATGACGTAAATGGTGATCGTAAATAATGTCCAGATTCCCGCGACAACAAACACCGGCCATGCCAGTGAATTGGGCAACAGGGGATGCACACCAGAATCTCCCTTGCCGGTCATGGTCGTATAGCTCTTCTTACCCAACCAGAACCGCTGTGCCCAAAAAGCCGCCAGTGTGAAACCCAACAATACGATGGCCAATACGGCAGCACGGCCCTGATCATATTGGGCGCCTACGATTGCGAAGAAAATCTCCGTTGACAGCACGTCAAAATTACCCCCCAACACGAGCGGGTTGCCAAAATCGGCCATGCTTTCAATGAAACCCAATAGAAATGCATTGGCGAGGCCGGGCCGCATCAGCGGCAGAGTTACTGTCTTGAATGTCTGCCATTTGTCGGCGCGAAGTGTCTGCGCAGCT
Source organism: uncultured Rhizobiaceae group bacterium (assembly GCA_905480295.1). Classification (GTDB taxonomy): domain Bacteria; phylum Pseudomonadota; class Alphaproteobacteria; order Rhizobiales; family Rhizobiaceae; genus Pseudahrensia. Next base: position 10,381 of record CAJQPW010000124.1, read on the forward strand.
TCCTCCATCGATGGGCTGACACCCTCAACAACGCCGATCAACACAAGAAAGGCTATCGGGGTGAAGGCCAGTATCTGGGCAATCAGGACACCCGGCATGCCGTAAACCCAGCGCGTGGCGGAAATATCAAGAAAGTCAGCCACAAACCGGGTCACGTTGCCCGACAGTCCAAACAGCAGGATGATGGCCAATCCAATGACAAACGGGGGCGTGATGATTGGCAGCACGGTGAGCGCCCGCAACACTTTCTTGAAACGGAAGCCTGTGCGCGTAACAACCAGAGCAAAGGCCAATCCGAGCGCCGTGGTCAGAAACCCAACCAGAATTGCAAGAATGAGTGAGTTCCAGGCGGCTCCGCATCGCCCGCCCTCAAAACAGCCAAGCCCCCAGAGTCGGCGGTCGGTAAATTTTTCGAAGAAAACAGTGACCGAATAGGTTTTTTCCTGAGTGACAAAGGCTGAGGCCAACATGTTGAGGATCGGATAGAAAACGAATGCCGCAACAATCGTCACCACAAACCCGATGGCCCCGACGACAAAAATATCGCCATTGACCGCGCCCCTGCCAGCAATGCCCTGGGTCAGCATGAAAAGGAAAGCGCTGGCGGTCAGCATTGCGCCGGTGCCCATGCCGAATTGCCGGTCCTCGAGAGGACCGAACAGACTGGCCATCCATTGAAAATTCCAGCCCCTGATGCCGATGGAGAAACCCTGGGCAATCAACCATCCGAAACCAAGGGCTCCGCAGATGATCAGGATCTTGGCATGCAGCGGATCCGACTTGTCTCGCCTCAACGCAAACAGCGGTCCGATCAGAAAAGCCACAAGAGGCAAAAGCCAGATTTTTCTGCCACCCAGCGCATGGAAAAACGCGGGTGCCACGTCGTCGTCAGTTGGATAACCTTCTGTCATCCAGGTGAACGTAAATATGCTGTCCTCTACCCCATACCAGGGCAGAAGAAAAAAACCTGCCCACCCAACGATCAGCCAAAGCAGCAACGTTGGGTGGGCAAATGCCTGTTGGTGTGATGTTTTCACCAAAGCAGATGGCGGCCTTATTGTGGCAGCGTCGAGACTTCGTCATCCCATTTTTTCAGCAACCGCTTACGCTCCGCACTCGAACCGTATTTCTTGAAATCGTAGTCGATCAATTTGATCGAAGACAGGTCCGGAGCGGAAGGAGACGTTTTGGCACCCTTGTTGGACGGTACCTGATAGGCCTTCACATCCAGCGCGCGGGACTGGGCGTCAGCAGTCAAAGCCCAATCATAGAACTTCTTGGCTTCATCCAGATTTCGGGCACCTTTGATGATGGACATCGAACCAATCTCGTATCCCGTGCCTTCACAGGGCGCGACAACTTTGATGGGAAATCCGGAAACGGCTTGTTTTACCGCATCATGCATAAACACAATACCGATGGTGTTCTCGCCGCGACCCGCTGCCTTGATCGGAGCCGAGCCTGACTTGGTATACTGGTTGATGTTCTTGTGCAGGGCTTTCATGAAATCGAAACCACCATCTTCACCGAAGAGCTGCACCATCGTCGCCAGCGTCGTATAGGCTGTGCCCGAGGAATTCGGGTTGGCCATCTGAACATGACCCTTGTAGGCCGGCTTCAGCAGATCTTTCCAGCATTTGGGCTCCGGTAAATTGTTAGAAGCGAGCAGATCGGAATTGAAACCATAGCCAAGCGCACCTGAGTAGATGCCGATTGTCTTGTCGTCAGCCGACGTTGCTTGTGAAATCGCCCAGTCGTTCAATTCGCCACGCATGTTGGAAACATAGGGCTCGGTGAGACCTTCTTCGGCCGCCTGCAAATGCGGATCACCCGTTCCGCCCCACCAGACATCGCCTTTTGGATTGGCTTCTTCAGCCTTGATCTGAGCGAAAGTTTCACCCGAACTCTTACGCGTCATGTTGACGTCGATTCCGGTGGCCTCTTCAAAACCTCTGGCCATGGACTGGCACCAGTCTTCCTGCGCACTGCAATAAAAGGTGAGTTTTGCGGCCTGTGCCATGGATGTTGAAACCATCAGCGCTGCGGCGGTTGCTAAAAGTGATTGGTGTAGACGACCCATTGAGTTTTCCTCCCGGGCGGTTAGCGCCCATGCAAATTTATGACGGATTTATGACACGTCAAAAATTCCATTAAGTCAAATGCCAAGCGCTACAATGTGTTGATGGAAGGCCAATCCGTCATTGCATGCGGCTGTTCAATATTTGTTCTGGATAGACTGGGAAGATCAGGAAAGTCGCACGACCCATTTGCAAAAGGATATTGCAGCTACCGATTTGACCCAACATAATCATCGGCGTGGGTTTAACCTTCAAAAGTGGAAAACTGTTGCACGCCATTCTCCATCGCTCGCGGTTTAAAATGCGCCCCAGTCTGGTGGCCGACCGATTGGATGTTGCCGATCACATTTTCGGAGACGTGGATGTCGCCAGGACGCTGGTCCACAACGTGTCTTCACGGGAAGGCGCTTTGGCTGCGACAGATGCATGGATCGAAACCCTGGCCATGGATGGCCAACGGAACCCCGGATTGCCCGACCACATGGGACTTTGGACAATTCGGGATCCGGCAAACAACGACCGATTTGTAGGAATTCGCGGCGTATTCATTGCACCGGGGCTTCCGGAAAATTCTGTCGTAACATTCGTCGCAGTTGCAAAATCATATTGGGGCAATGGTGTATCAGGGGACTCGTCTGCGCTGCTGTGCGGACAGGTGTTTGAGAAGTCGAACGTGGCTGCAATTTACACACGTGTGTGGCCGAAGCTGAACCCCGCCAGCGATGCAGTTCAACACCGTTTGGGATTTGCGCCAGCCGAACGGCATACTCTTCGGGACACGTTTGGCGAAAAACGAATGACCGAAGTGTTGGAATTTGATCTCTGGCGGGCATCAAATTTGCAGATTGAGAATTTTGAGGAGACACTCCGCCAGGTCTCGATCAGAATGGGCCAACTTGCAGCAGAACAAGTTCTGGACCCCGATGAAGCCGCGATCCGCATTATGGCAGCACTTCCGGAAAATCTCGCGCAGGTTCCTGATATCGGGGCGCGGATAACCAGTGATATCGAACTGGGATTAGCAAACCCGGCCTGGGCAAGTTATCGAATGTCCCGAAACGCATGGTCCTCGTTGACCAGGAACGGCTGATGCAGATAAGCGCACGGCCCTG
>CAJQPW010000125.1 GCA_905480295.1 uncultured Rhizobiaceae group bacterium
CGAAACCCGGGTAATCAGTTAAAACTGGCTCCGCACCCGTTGGATGGAAGGCATATCGATCAAGGTTCGTACACTCGGCCCATCCATCTGTTCCAAAGGCACGCAACTGCCAGAATGAGTTCGTCGCTGCGATAGTCGTCAGATGGCCTGTGCAGTCATTTTCAAAATTGAATCTGACAAGTGTGCTGTCATCGATATCAATGTCGATTGCAATTCTGCGGCTCTGCGCATTGACGCTCGAGACGCGCCCAAACAGATGAATGAATGCGTCAATCACATGGATGCCCAGCGAAGTCATGCCTCCGGCGGGGCTTTCAATCCGACTGTCTCGCCATTTGCCTGCGCTGGTTCCAAGGTCAGCATTGAAAAAGCCATCAATATGGATTGGCTGTCCTATAGAATTGGTCTTCAGCGCATCTGCGAGCGCCGCAGTATTGGGAGCAAATCGGCGATTATGACCAATTGCAGCTTTTAAGTCGTAACGGGCCAATGTTTCGAGAGCAATACGAGCGTCCTCGGCAGTTAGTGTAAACGGCTTTTCGCAAAATACATGCTTACCCGCATTGGCCGCCATCATGATCTGATCGAAATGGAGCGAGTGTGGTGTCGCAATAACAACTGCGTCGATCGTGTCGTTGTTCAAGACAGACTGATAATCATCAGTCAGCAATATATTCTTTTTTGCGCAATAATCCGATACCTTTGACGGCGTTCTGGTAACTGCGGCAGCAAAACGGGCCGACTTCGAATCTTCAATTGAATCAACCAGGTTCTGCCCCCAACGACCGAGACCCACGATTGCCAAATTCAACATCAATACTGATCCTTTATAGATTTATTCAGATTTCCTGTGCGGGCGGCACACCTTCACGGCAATTTAATTTCAAATGATGGATGCAAGTAAGATCTAATTTTTCTTGGAACCAACAAACTTGATTTGCACTAATAAGCTTTGTGCAAATGATATCAGAACAAATTGTTTCCTAAAATTCATTCAGAGCCAACTCGACAAACATCGTGTATAACACGATCTCGCTCAGTTCTCATTGATAGCGAGTAAAGCATGCAAGTAAGAGATGGGGATCTATTCTTCTCTCCTTCAGATCTAATCACGTTCATGGAATCACCTTTCGCGTCCCATATGGAAAGGTTACGCCATGACGATTCAAGCATTTCTGATCTCATGGATCCCGAAGATCCAATGCTCAAGGTTCTGCAACAAAAAGGTTTCGATCACGAGAATAGTTACCTTGAGCAATTAAAGGCTGAAGGCAAATCTGTCGTTGAGATTGATCGAGCGTCTGCGCATGTGATGCGGGAGCGAACTCGAGAAGCCATGCAAGCCGGCCCCGATGTCATTGCTCAAGCGTATCTTGAATTAGGTAAGTTTGGCGGACTAGCGGATTTTTTGGTTAGAGTTCCCGGCTCTTCAAAGTTTGGGGATTATAAGTATGAAGTATGGGACACCAAGCTCTCCAAAAAGATGAAGCCTTACTTTGCGATACAGTTGTGCTGTTACGCTGAAATGTTAGAGGTAGAACAGGACGCAAGTGTTCAAAGCGTGGCAATTGTTCTTGGCAGCAACGAAGTTGCCCGCTTGAGAGTTCAAGACTATTTTGCTTACTACAAATCCTTGAAATCGACCTTCATCGAATTTCAAGAGAATTGGGCACCTGATTTGGACCCAGATCCTTCAGAAAGTGCATCCTATGGCAGATGGTCCAAACACGCGGAGGGAATCCTAGCTGAGCGCCGGCACCTGTCTTTGGTTGCCAATATTACACGTTCCCAGATTGAACGACATGAGACCGTTGGCATCACGACAATAGACGATCTCGGCAAAACTTCCCTTGTGACGGTTCCCAAATTGAACCACGAAATCTTTGAAAGACTCAAGGCTCAAGCGACAGTTCAACTGGCCTCCGAAGGACGGGAAAAACCGTGCTTCGAGCTGCTACCCCATAACGACAACCGCCCTCTTGGATTGGGCCTTCTTCCGCCGGCATCTGGAAACGACATTTTCTTTGATATCGAGGGATTTCCTCTAATGGATGGCGGGTTGGAGTATTTATGGGGTGCTACTTACTTCGAACACAACGGAGTCAGGAGCTTTCGCGACTTTTGGGCCCACGATCACGACGAAGAAAAACAGGCATTTTCTGACTTCGTCGGCTGGGTTTATGACCGTTGGCGCAGTGATCCGACCATGCACATCTACCACTACGCCGCATACGAGGTCTCTGCACTGCGTCGACTTATGGGACGATATGGCATTCGCGAACATGAGGTCGACACGCTGCTACGAAACGAAGTGTTTGTTGACCTCTACAAGGTTGTCAGGCACGGCTTGTTGATTGGACGACCCAATTATTCGATCAAGAACGTGGAGCATCTGTATCGCGATAAACGGGATACCGAGGTTGCCAATGGCGGCGAGTCCGTAGTTGTTTATGAAGCTTGGCGCTCTAATCCCGATGGTCTGACATGGGAGACCTCGGAGGTTTTAAAGGCGATACGAGATTATAATATCGACGACTGTGATTCAACGCAGGAACTGGCAGAATGGCTCCGTGAACAGCAGGCAGCGAATGGTATTTGTTACGTCGACCGGTCATCTCACAAGGAAATCTCCGAGGCCGAAGAGGTTACAGACACTACCATTTTACGGGATCGGCTTCTTCAACTTGCAGAAATTGAAACTGACGATGCCAAACAATCAGTCATTAGAAACCTGGCCTGGTTGCTTGAATTTCACAGACGAGAAAATAAACCAACGTGGTGGCGCTTGTTTGACCGACTAGGGTTAACAGAGGCCGATCTACACGATGATATGGATTGCCTCGTTGGATTGCAAAGAACCAACCGCGATCCTTTCCTGCCTACACCAAAATCCAGAAATAAAGTCTACGAATACAGTTTTGATCCAAACCAGCCCTTTAAAGGACAAGCAAAGAGCTATTATGTACTGGGTGAAGACAATGTGAAGTTAAAAGCGGTTTCACATGATCCTGCTGCCGGACTTATCAGCTTGCAGTCGAGAGCCGAGCCAGCCTCAACTTTATCTCTCATTCCCGATGATTTTGTATCCCCTGCACCAATTCCGGCAGCCATCTCAGATGTAGCTCAGTCCATAGTAGATGGAGAGTTCTCAAATTCAGCAATCGTAGATTTTCTACTCCGTCGGACACCGAGGTTTGTTGTTGGTACGCGCTCGCCCATCATTCCTCCCACGCTATCTGGAGAAGCATTTACCAACGAAGTGGCGTCGGCCATAGGCAATCTGAATGAGAGTTATCTTTGCATACAGGGTCCACCGGGCGCTGGAAAAACTTATACGGCGAGGCACGTGATTAGCCAACTTCTAGAAAACGGCAAGCGTGTCGGCATCTCTTCAAACAGCCACAAAGCCATTATCAACCTTATGGAAGGCGTAGCTGACCAACTGCTCGAACACGGTAAGCAAGGACGATTACTCAAGGTTGGTGGTGACAAAAACGATCCCATCTTTGACAAGAAAAACGTCGAGTATCGGAATAATGCAAAAGCATGCGCCTCAGAGTTAAACGATTCAAGCCTATGCATCGGCGGTACAGCATGGTTGTTCTGCAACGCACTCTTCACGGAGAGCGAAGGAACAGAACCTTTGGATTACCTGTTCATCGATGAGGCTGGGCAGGTCTCGGTCGCCAACCTCGTTGGCATGAGTAGATCTGCGAATAATCTCATCCTCATGGGGGATCAGATGCAACTGGGACAACCCATCCAAGGGAGTCATCCCGATGAAAGCGGACAGTCTATCCTGGAATACCTCCTCCAGCAGCACGCAACGATACCAGCAGACCTAGGTGTCTTTCTATCTCAGACCTATCGAATGCATCCTAATGTTTGCAGCCTAATTTCTGATCAAGTTTATGAGGGCCGTTTGAAATCGGCAGAT
>CAJQPW010000126.1 GCA_905480295.1 uncultured Rhizobiaceae group bacterium
CGACAAAACCATAGCAATTTATCAAGGATTATTGGCGCAATAAGTCATAAAACTGGCCCTGCAGGCGAAAAACCATTAGTGTTTTTCGCCAAAGAACATGCTATGGGGCATATGCATTTGAAGCTTGAGTCCATGCCAACGGGGCATGACTGGGCACCATAACCAGGAGAAGATTGCTATTCGTCGTCCACACAGAGCCGCCGCGCCACAAAAATCCGGTCCGCGCGCAAACCAGGAAATTGTTGCTCCCGAAGTCCAGTTGATTGATGCCGAAGGTGAAAACCACGGCACTGTAGCCCTCGAAACCGCGCAGGAAATGGCGCTTGATGCCGGACTCGACCTTGTCGAAATTTCTCCGACAAACCGGCCGCCCATCTGCAAGATTTTGGATTTTGGCAAATACAAATACGCGGCTCAGAAAAAGGCTGCTGAAGCGCGAAAAAAGCAGAAGACCATCGAAGTCAAAGAAATCAAGATGCGTCCTAATATCGACACGCATGATTATGATGTGAAGATGCGTTCGGTTCGCCGTTTTTTCGATGATGGCGACAAAGTAAAGATCACGCTGCGCTTCCGTGGTCGTGAAATGGCCCACATGAATTTGGGCATGGATCTGCTGAAGAAGGTCAAGGAAGACACCGAGGAAATCGCCAAGGTGGAAGCCGAACCCAAACTGGAAGGCCGTCAGATGATGATGGTTCTTGCACCCAAATAGGTCTGGCAGAATTTGTTCCAGACAGGGCGCGAGCACCGAACGGTGTCGCGCCTTTTTTTGTTCTCCAATGTGATTTCAACAACACCCGAACGATCACACACGACGTAAAAGATCTTCAAATCCACCAGCTGGAACAAACTCTTCGGAAAACCACGGGTAAATCCTGCGATCGAAAATCGCTTTCAACCAGTTTATGACTGCCCGCAAATTCCGATGCGCACCGGAAGACCGCCTATAAGTCAGGAAAATGTCCTGCCGACCATGAATTTCGTCGAGCAATGGAACAATGTTGTCGGCACAGGCGGTGGCGAAAGTAGGTAAAAAACCAAGCCCCACCCCATTTCGAACCGCCTCGCACTGGTCACTGAATGAATGGGTACGCATCGCAACCAAGTGTTTTGTTTCATTTGATATCATGCTTAATGGATCGAAGTCTGAAACAGGGTCCAAGACTTCCTCAACGAAGCTGAAGTTCTGCAGATCATCCACCGATTGTGGCTTTCCTTTTTGAGCAATCAATTTTTGCGAGGCAAACAATTGTCGATGCAGATAACCCAGTCGCACCACCATGAGATCATTGTCACTCGGCACATCGAGTTGCACCGACAGGTCTGCGGATTGAGAACGCTGGACAGTTGCAATTTGACTGCAATCAATGTCGAGCACCACAGCTAGGCGATTGGTTTGCGGTTTGGCCAATTGACACATAACCCACCAGGGGCCCAGATGATTCGACACCGCAATGCGCAATTGATTGGAATGAGCGAGACAATTGTCTTCAAAATCGCTGACCACATCCAGATAGGTATCAAACATGGGTCGGCTTTTCGAAAAAAGCTTGCGGCCTGATTCAGTCAGATGAGTACCATTGGAATCACGCAACAGAAGGCGACACCCCATGCTGTGCTCCAATTGTTCCAAACGTCGTCGAACCGTGTTGATGCTCAATCCAGCCTCTCGGCTGGCACTGCGCAAACTGCCGTTCTGTCCTACGAGGATAAAAAGCCGCAAGCCATTCCAATCAATATTCAGATTGCGGTGTTCCAGATTCGGAACACGCTTAATCGATCTTTCAACAGCCATATTTTCCTCGTTCGCCCCTAGAATACAAACTCAGGGTTTGGCTGATTGCAACCTTGCAACGGCAGAATAGTCAAACATCGAAGATCAGAAGACAGGGAAATTTACTTCATTTAAACAACAGGATAACAACTATTGGTTGTGAATATCCCGATAAACTCGCGTCATCTTGCCTCCCTAACTTCGAGCTTTGGTGGCGCCCATCCTGCGCAATTATTCAATTCTGAATTGGAGGGACTGCCGGTTGAAGATATTGGTGCAAAAAGTGATCCGTTCTGATTGTAAATCCGACTTTAACCGCGACAGCAGTGTGGTGCCTCATCCTGCCAAGACTACCTGCAATCGGAGGCTTTGCGCTTTCCATGGGGTGCGTCGAACTGGGCCTTTCTAATCAATCCGTGTCGACACAAAGTTTAGATGAATCTTAGCCAGGACATTGCCTTTCTTGAATATTACGGAGTGCCGCGCCAACGGCTTGAAGCAGCAGAAATACGAGGCCGAAAACTCAACCTTCCACCATCAATTGTGTTGATGGCCGCCGGCACAATTCAGGAGTCGGTCTACTATCGCTGTCTTGCAGATAAGCTTGAACTGGAGTTTGTCGATTCAACACCACCCAAAGAAATCGAAGGAACGAAAATTCCAAGGCCAGAAGAACTCAAAAAAATGGCCCAGATCGTTACCATCGGCAACTCCGGCATCAAGCTCCTTGATGAAATAGCGCCCAAGAGTGTTTATCTTGCTCCAGAAGGCGCTGACTTCGTAAAAATCGAAAATTTGGTTCGAAAATGTGGGGTATTAAGGCATCGCATTTGCATAAGTACGCGCAGTTCAAACCTGATCAGCCTGCGGAACGGACTTTCAGAAAGGCTTATCGATTTCGCCACAAAGGCGTTGCTCGATCGATTTCCGCACTACTCGGCAATGAATACAATCATGCCCACACAGGCCGTAATTCTTGTCCTTGGGCTGCTTTTGACTGCTTATCTGATGTTTTTTGCACCCATGGACGTTCGGATTGGGCTCCACTTGCTGGCAACATTTTTCTATCTGGAATGCATCGCCATCAAAATTTACGCTTGGATTGGATTCGGCTCTGTGCAGCAGCAAAGAATTTGGAAACCGCCACCGCTGAATGAATCCGAACTGCCTGACTACTCAATACTGGTGCCGCTCTATCACGAAGATGGTCAGGTCAAGGATCTGGTTAATGCCCTTGAGCGCATCAGGTGGCCTGTTGAGCGCTTAGAAATCATGCTGATTTGCGAAGCCGATGACAAAAAGACCATTGACGCCTGCAAGCATGAAACGGATCGCCCCAACAGGTTTCATTTTTCGGTGATACCCGTTCCGGTTTGCCAACCCCGCACCAAGCCCAAAGCAATGAACTATGCCTTGCCCCTTTGCCGGGGTGAATATGTTGTTGTCTACGATGCCGAGGACCGCCCCCATCCACTGCAGCTGCAGGAGGCGTTTGATGTTTTTTCAAAGGGAGAAAATGATCTGGCCTGTCTGCAGGCTCCGCTGGCCATCCGCAATGCTGAGGAAGGTATTCTTACGCGACTGTTTGCGATTGAATATTTGGCCCTGTTTGACGGTGTGCTCCCTGCGCTGACTCGATTGTGCCTTCGACGTCACCTGCCATTGCCGATACCGCTTGGTGGCACATCCAACCATTTTCGGCGCGAAGTGTTGTTGGATGTTGGGGGTTGGGATGCTTACAACGTCACCGAAGACGCGGATCTGGGTGTTCGTCTCGCACGGGAAGGATATCGAATTGGCACGATCACACAGACCACCAGAGAAGAGGCCCCCGTAGAGATCTCAATATGGCTCAAACAACGGACACGCTGGTTTAAAGGTTGGTATCAAACCTGGCTGGTTCACATGCGCCATCCAATTTGGATGTATAGGGACCTTGGCCTGCTTGGGATGGTACTCTTTCAGCTTCTTACGCTGGGCATGGCGATATCAACACTGGTCCATCCGCTTTTGGTTTATCACGTGGTGCGCGCCATTATTGACCTGTCGTCCGGCACATTATCCCTGCAGGATTATTGCTTTGCCTGGCTGTCTGTAATCATGGTCCTGCTGGGCTATCTGTCATTGATCGTGGTGGCCAACGACACGCTCAAATTGCGCAATGTAACAATTTCGCGATGGGTGTATCTTGCGATCCCACTTTACTGGATTTTGCTATCCTTTGCCGCCTGGCGCGCCCTTTGGCATCTGATTCGCTATCCCCATCGTTGGGAAAAAACGCCCCACCGGCTGCAAAACGCGTGAAAATTATTTAAAATGCTTGGATAATTTCAACCCTTGAGCCTGATAATTTGATTTCAGATCAGCGCCATACAGGGCCTGCGGACGGGCCAGCATGTTTTCATAGACCAAACGTCCGACAATTTGGCCGTGTTCGAGAATGAACGGAACTTCGTGGCTTCGTACCTCCAGAACCGCACGGGCTCCGGTGCCACCTGCCGCAGCATGGCCGAAGCCGGGATCGAAAAATCCGGCATAATGCACCCTGAATTCTCCAACCAGGTGATCAAACGGAACCATTTCAGCCGCATAGAGCGGTGGTACATGAACAGCTTCACGCGATACCAGAATGTAAAACTCGTCGGGATCGAGCACAATGTCCCTGGACCCCCGGTTGTAAATCGGTTCCCAGTAGTCGAGCACGGCGCAAGCTGCCTTCTGGTCCACATCTACAACACCGGTATGTCGTTTGCCGCGATAGCCCACCAGACCATCTTCGGCACCGGTCAGGTCTATCGACATGGCAATTCCACGCGCATCGATGTTGGGCTCTTCGGCCGCAACCAATGTTTCGCTCTGGTGCAATTTTAACAGATCATCTTGGTCAAGTATGGCATTGCCAATGCGAAACCGGATTTGCGACAAACGTGACCCGGCCCGTACCACTACGGGAAACGTGCGGGGAGAAATCTCCAGGTAAAGCGGACCGCTATATCCGGCCGGAACCATATCGAACTGTTGCGCATGGTCGGTGATAACCCGCGTGAAAATATCCAACCTGCCTGTCGAACTTTTTGGATTGGCCGACGCCGAAATGGTTTGGGGCAGATCGAGCGCTTCCATCAACGGCACGATATAAACGCATCCGGTCTCCAACACAGCACCTTCGCTGAGATCAATCTTGTGCAAGCCAAACCGGTCCAACTTCTCTTGGACCGGGCAGTTCCTGCCAGGCAGAAAAGAAGCTCTAACCCTCCAAGCGACCGTGCTCAGCCGCAAATCAAGACTGGCAGGCTGTATCTGATCATCATCCAGCCCACGTGCACTGCTCAGGGCTCCACTGCCGAAGAGTTCGGCAATCTGGGCGTCGTTTAATATGCCCGCCATATCTGCATTTGCGATTGTCATAGTTTTGTTTACGACTCTTGGCGATTGACGCAATGGGTGTGCTGGTTTATCCAGTCCTTGTTCGTGGTGATTTGGCCGGTCGGCTTGCAGCCACGTTAAACAAGTCGCTAAAGGACCGAAACCGAAACCCCAATTGTTTCGATTTAGGCAACCGATTTTGCGACCTCGGCAAAATCGGTTTTTTTGTGTTTCCGATGCCGTGGTAATACAAACTGGAGACCCCCATGACCGCATCAAATGTGGACACATCTGTTAATTGGAAGCCTGCTACCCAACTCGTACACGGTGGCACCGATCGCTCGCTGCATGGCGAAACCTCTGAGGCGTTATATCTGACACAGGGCTTTGTCTATGACAGCGCTGAAGCTGCTGAAGCCCGATTTACCGGTGATGAACCCGGCTATATCTATTCGCGATATGCCAATCCAACCGTTTCCATGTTTGAAAAACGCATGTGTGCCCTGGAAGGGGCAGAAGCAGCGCTGGCCACATCCAGCGGCATGGGCGCCGTTTCAGCCGCCCTGTTATGTCAACTCAATGCCGGCGATCACATAGTTGCCGCGCGGGCATTGTTTGGCTCCTGCCGATGGGTCGTGGAAAAACTGGCGCCGCAATTTGGCATCGAATCCACGCTGATAGACGGTACGGATCTGGATGCATGGAAATCCGCCATTCAACCCAACACCAAGGTCTTGTTCCTGGAATCACCCACCAACCCGACATTGGAATTGGTCGACATTGCAGCGGTTGCAGACTTAGCCAACGAAATTGGTGCCAAACTGGTCGTCGACAATGTCTTTGCAACACCTCTTTATCAGCAACCTCTGCAGTTGGGTGCCCATGTGGTTGTCTATTCCGCGACCAAACACATCGACGGCCAGGGCCGATGTCTTGGTGGTATCGTGCTGTCCAGTGAAGAATGGATATCAGAAAAACTTTACGATTTTTTCCGACATACCGGCCCCAGTCTTTCACCCTTCAACGCCTGGGTACTGCTGAAAGGGCTGGAAACTCTGCCGGTCCGAGTCGCGCTACAGACATCAAACGCTGCAAGAATTTCCGACTTTCTGGCCGAAAGCCAGCATACAAAGCGGGTCATCTATCCCGGCCGAAGTGATCATCCTCAAGCTGAATTGGCCCGGCGGCAGATGAAAGCCGGATCGACACTTGTGGCATTCGAATTGGCAGGCAAATCCCAGGCGTTCGCGTTTGAAAATGCGTTGAAACTGATTCGTATCTCTAACAATCTCGGGGATGCCAAGAGCCTGATCACCCATCCGGCAACCACTACCCACAAGAACCTGTCCGAGGAAGACCGGGCCATACTGGGCATTTCAGATGGTGTTGTGCGGCTGTCGGTCGGACTGGAGGATATAGACGATCTGCTTCTGGATATTGAACAGGCTCTGGCAAAACTATAGCACAAATGCCTATTGGATCAGGGTCTGAGCACTGGTAAATCGAAATTATGATTGACCAAATCCAACAGCCCAACTCAGAATCGCATCGATTCAGCGGTATTTCCAGCGGCTGACCATGTTTGGGCTGAACCGCAAAAACTTTGCCATTATGGATGCAACGGTTGGCGATCATGCTTCAATTGCCGATCTGCACGGGTTGAACTTTGCCCGCGGCTGGACAACATCTGAAATTGACAAGCTCGCCGAGCAATCCAACACGTTCGTTTTGGTCGCACGCACGGTGGGCGAGCCCGATGCACCGGTTCTGGGATTTAATATTGTTCGTCATACACCGCAGGAAGCTGAAATCTTGTCAATCGCCGTCGACCAGCGCGGCCGTCGGCGTGGTCTCGGTGATGCCTTGATGCGGGAAGCTATATTGCGGCTTCGTGCTGACCGGATTTCCAATTTATTACTTGAAGTCGATATCGAAAACGAAGCAGCGATCAAGCTGTATGAAAAATTGGGCTTTGAAACTATTGCTCAGCGGCCCGGATATTACGACAAGAAAGATGAAAATGGCCTGCGGGCGCATACAAGTGCGCTTGTGATGAGCCTCAGCCTTGGCTAGTTAAACGATAGGATTCTAGAGGCTGAACGTTTGGCCTTTCGGGGAAAGCATCATGACACTCGAGCAGCGTTGCATAGATAAGGGAATGCGAATGACCGAGCAACGGCGAATCATCGCCGGTGTGCTGGAAGATGCTGTCGACCATCCCGACACGGAAGAGCTGTACATCCGAGCGTCAAAGATCGACCCGCGCATTTCCATTTCCACTGTCTACCGCACCGTGGCTCTGTTTGAAGATGCCGGGATCATTGACAGGCATGACTTTCGAGACGGCCGCGCCCGCTATGAACCGGTTCCAGAAAGCCACCACGATCATTTGATCGACATGAAAACCGGCAAGGTGATCGAATTTCGCAACGAGGAAATCGAGGCCCTTCAGGATGCAATCGCAAAGACCCTGGGGTATCGCCTTGTGGATCATCGGATGGAACTTTATGGCGTTCCTGTTTCGTCTGCCGACACCAATTCTTCAGAAGACGAGTTGTGATCACAAAACTGAAATTTGGCGCCATTGTCTGTGCCACAGCGCTTCTCCTGGTCATTCTGATCCCACTGCAATTGATTGCCTTCCTTTTGGCAAAACTTGGGTGGAAAGCACCTGCCGGTGTTCTGCCCGTATTGTTTCACCGCACATTGCTCAAATTCTTCGGGATTCGTCTCATTCGACAGGGAAAATTGTCCCGTGAAAGACCGCTGCTGCTTGTTTCCAACCATGTCAGTTGGCTCGACATCGTTGTAATGGGCGCGGTGGAACCCCTGTCATTTGTTGCAAAGTCAGAAATGAAAGGATGGCCGATTTTTGGCACGCTGGCGCGCCTGCAGCGCACTGTGTTCATTCGGCGTGAGGATCGCCGCAACTCAAGCCAGCAGGCCAATGATATTGCCGAACGCATGACCGCCCACGAAATCATGGTTTTGTTCCCCGAGGGCACGACAACGGATGGCAATCAGCTGGCCCCGTTCAAGACGCCACTGTTTGAAGCAGCCAAAATCGCACTGTCCAGATCGCCGGTCGAAACGGCAACCGTTCAGCCGGTTGCCATCGCCTATACGCATTTGCATGGGCTGCCAATTGGCCGTGCGGAACGCCCCCATGTGGCATGGCCCGGTGAAATCGGTCTCGGTGAAAGTCTGATGTCACTGGTTGGTGAAGGCGCGCTGGATGTTACCATAATTGTTGGCGACCCGATTGCCCTCAATGAAACGTCCAACCGTAAGATCATTGCCAAAAATGCGGCAGACTCCCTGCGTTCTTTGCTCGACTCTTCGCTGCGGTCCGGTTAAACAGCGCGATGCAAGCGAAACCCCACAGTTCAGATCCCATGGCGCCCAATCAGGTTGATACTCCCAGAACCAAAAAGGTTTTCGTGAAGACTTGGGGTTGTCAGATGAACGTTTACGATTCAACCCGGATGCAGGACGCACTGGAAGGCGATGGGTACACGCCCACAGCTGACATTGAAGATGCCGATCTGGTGTTGTTGAACACCTGCCACATTCGCGAGAAGGCCGCGGAAAAGGTCTATTCCCATCTGGGACGTATCCGTCAGTTAAAAGACCGGCGCGCCGATACCGAAAGACCACTGACGGTTGGCGTTACCGGTTGTGTTGCGCAGGCTGAGGGCGAAGAGATCATCCGACGGGAAAAAGCCGTTGATCTGGTCGTAGGGCCTCAGACTTATCACCAGCTTCCCAATATTGTCGCCAAGGCACTATCCGATGGACCTCAGGTGGAAACCGAATATTCGGTCGAGGACAAATTCGAACATATGCCGCTGGCCACCAAGAAACAGGTCCGGTCGCGGGGAGTCACAGCCTTTCTCACCGTTCAGGAGGGATGTGACAAATTCTGTACTTTCTGCGTCGTGCCCTACACCAGAGGTGCCGAGGTTTCCCGTCCCCATGCTCAGATTATCGAAGAAGCCCATTCGCTGGTCGATGCCGGGGTTCAGGAGATCACCCTGCTGGGTCAGAACGTCAATGCCTGGCATGGTGGCGGTCCAGATGGCAACGACATGCGCCTTGGCCAGCTGCTTTACGATCTGGCTGAGATTAACGGCCTGAACCGGCTGCGCTATGTGACCAGCCACCCCAAGGATATGGATGATGGTCTGATACAGGCGCATCGCGACCTCGATTGCCTGATGCCTTATCTGCATTTGCCGGTTCAGTCAGGCTCGGATTCGATTCTGAAAGCCATGAACAGAAGTCACACGGCCCAGGACTATGTCGAGATTATCGACAAGGTACGTATGGCGCGCCCGGATGTCGCCATATCAGGGGACATGATTGTCGGATTCCCCGGTGAGACGGATGAAGATTTTGAAGCCACGATGGAAATCGTACGGCGCACAAATTACGCGCAATGCTACTCCTTTAAATATTCCATGCGCCCAGGCACACCGGGTGCTGAAATGGAAAATCAGGTTGACGAAGCGGTCAAGGATGCGCGGCTGGCGCGGCTGCAGGCTCTGTTGCGACAGCAGCAAACCGCCTTCAACGAAGCCTGCGTTGGCAAAACAATCGACGTTTTGCTGGAAAAACCCGGGCGCGATGCCAATCAGTTGATTGGCCGGTCCCCATGGCTGCAAAGCGTTGTCATTCCTTCACATTGCGGTCACATTGGAGACATTGTATCAGTGGAAATAACGCATTCCTTAACTAACAGCCTGTCAGCTCAGCCGGCCGGCGCATGCAATTGAGAAAGACCCTTTATTGAGTTCAAACAATAATCTGCCCGCTTTTGTCACCAATCCCGCACCTGGCTCGCCATCAAACCCGGTCCCAAAAGGTGCTTCCGATCTGACACATGTGGCCCTGGTATTTGATGACAACAACAAAGCGCGTGCCCTGTTTGGTCAGTATGATGAATTCCTCGCCATAATCGAACGTGACCTGCACCTGCAGGCCTCTGCGCGCGGCAATGAAGTCAATTTACGCGGATCGGCCGTCGCAACCGATCAGGCCCGGAGGGTGCTTGATGCGCTCTATGCCCGGCTGGATTCCGGTGAAGATATTCAGGCCGGCGATGTGGAAGGTGCGATACGGCAGGCCATTGCCTCCGATGCCCAGATGATACTGCCAACCCTGGAAAAGAACGGCAAGCTGGCCATGGCCGCCATATCGACGGCTAAAAAGACCATCCATGCCCGCACCCCCACTCAGGATGCCTATATCAGGGCAATGGACCGGGCGGAGATGGTTTTTGGAACAGGCCCGGCCGGCACCGGGAAAACCTATCTTGCTGTGGCCTATGCCGCGTCTCTGCTGGAACGGGGCGCCATTGACCGGATCATCCTGACCCGCCCTGCTGTTGAGGCCGGTGAACGCCTTGGGTTTCTTCCAGGCGATATGAAAGAGAAGGTCGATCCCTATCTGCGTCCCCTGTATGACGCCTTGTACGATATGATGCCTGCCGACAAGGTGGAGCGTGCGATCACATCGGAGGTTATTGAAATCGCCCCCCTCGCCTTTATGAGGGGACGCACTCTGTCTCACGCAGCAGTGATTCTGGATGAAGCGCAAAACACCACCACCATGCAGATGAAAATGTTTCTGACCCGCCTTGGTGAAGGTTCCAAAATGATCATCACCGGCGACCCAAGCCAGGTGGATCTGCCTTCGGGACAGGTTTCTGGTCTGGTTGAAGCGTTGAACATTCTGCGGCCTGTTGAAGGAATCATATCGGTAGCGTTCTCTGCTGGTGACGTTGTACGTCACAAACTGGTTGGACGCATTGTTGAAGCCTACGATGAGGCCGGGCGTGAACGGGCACAACGAGTCAGGCATTCCCCGGAAAGCCAGGGGCGCACATGATCATTGATTGTGCGGTCGATTTTTCCGGTTGGGGAGACGTTGAAGCGCTGGAGACGATCAGTCAAAGGGCGATCCAAGCAACCATTGAACAGATAGATCCGCTCGACTTTGAAGAAGCCGAAGTCAGTCTTTTGTTCACCAGAGATGATCATGTTCAACAGCTCAACTGGCAATGGCGAGATCAGGACAAACCCACCAATGTCCTGTCCTTTGCTGCCAATGAATCGGAAGGGCCCGCCACCCCAATTCTTGGAGATATTGTTCTGGCCCGTGAAACTATCCTGAACGAAGCGAAACAACAGAACAAAGTTCTGACCGATCACTTAACCCATCTGATCATCCACGGATTTCTGCATCTTTTGGGTCACGATCACCAGGAAGATGGCGAAGCCCGCATCATGGAGAAATTGGAAACCGATATTCTTGCAGGGCTTGGCATTGCCGATCCCTACGCATGAACTTAAGGTCCGACACACTCGGTAGTACATTTCATTCCAGGCACCACGGGGTGGCATTGGGTAATCAGCACTGCAATCTCACGGGTACCTTGAAATTTGTCAAAGGAGACATCACCAACAACCATGACCAACCGATCATCTGAATCCGTCGCAGAAACTCCCATGGAGTCCAGCGACCACGCATCTGAGGCCGACGACGACAGTCCAGGCCAGACGCAGAATATTCCTACCGGACGTGAACTTGTCGTCATCGATCGCGATGACCGTTCAGAAGGCTGGTTTACCCGCTTCATGATTCGTCTTGGGCTGCGGTCAGGCGGATCACTGCGTGATGATCTGCATGAAGCCCTGTCCGGAGACGGGGAGGCTGGTGATGTTTTTTCACCCGAAGAACGCGCCATGCTGCAGAACATTCTGCGCCTGCGGGAGCGCCGGGTGGAAGACGTGATGGTGCCGCGTGCAGAAGTACATGCCGTCGGGCTGGATGAGACATTGGGTCAGGTGTTGAAAGAATTTGAAGACACCGGGCATTCCCGCCTCCCCGTCTATGACGATACCTTGGACGACCCGCGCGGCATGGTTCTGATCAAGGACCTGCTGCTGCACATGACCAAGCGGGCCAAGCCGAAAAATGGCCGAGGCGCAAAGAAGGGTGACGAGCAGCCGGCTGATCTGGATCTTTCGCGGGTCGATCTGTCCGCAAAACTGTCAAAGCTGGACGTAATACGCAAAGTTCTGTTCGTTCCACCGTCGATGCTTGCGTCCGATCTGATGGCCCGCATGCAGGCAACGCGAACGCAGATGGCGCTGGTCATTGACGAATATGGTGGCACTGATGGTCTGGTATCACTTGAAGACATCGTCGAGGAAGTTGTCGGTGAAATTGAAGATGAGCATGATGATGAGGAAGATGACGCCAATCAGATAGTCGCCCTTGGTGATGGCATCTGGACTGTTGATGCCCGAGTGGAAGTTGAAAAACTGGTTGAGGACATCGGTGACAGTTTTGATCCGGGAGAGCCGGCAGATGATGTTGATTCGCTGGGTGGGCTGGTATTTGCTCTGGCAGGTCACGTCCCGGTGCGCGGCGAAGTCGTTAGAGGTGTTCCGGGGTTCGAATTTCGGGTTCTTGATGCCGATCCAAGACGCATCCGTCGCCTTCAGGTTGTCCAGATCAGCCAGCGAGACAAACGGCGTCGGACGGCCTCTAAAACCACAAACGATCCGGATTGATTGCCAATGCGATTGATCTGCCCCATTCCTGACCTATTTTTGAACCGCTGCGCCAAACCGCACACAGGATGGTCCAACCATGTCTGATTCACCGACAGGTCACGAAATTGATCGGCTGATCCAGCTGTTGGCCAGATTGCCCGGGTTGGGGCCGAGATCGGCTCGGCGGGCAGCATTGCATCTCGTCAAAAAGAGGGAGACGCTGCTGGCGCCGCTCGCCAATGCGATGACTGAGGCGGTTGATGCAATCGACGTCTGCAGCATCTGCGGCAATATCGATACCCATGACCCCTGCTCGCTCTGCAGCGACCCCAAAAGGGACAAATCCACCATCATCGTCGTGGAGGACGTCTCCGATCTTTGGGCATTGCAGCGGGCCAATGTGCTGAATGCATCTTATCACGTATTGGGTGGAACCCTGTCGCCGCTGGACGGCATCGGCCCAGATGATCTGGCCATCGCTGCCCTGGTCGATCGGGTCGACCGCGGGGAAATTCGCGAAGTGATAATTGCCGTCAATGCAACAGTCGAAGGCCAGACTACGGCTCACTACATAACCGATCAACTGGAAAACCAGGACGTGTCAATCTCCAGACTGGCCCATGGTGTGCCGGTTGGTGGCGAGTTGGATTATCTTGATGAGGGTACGCTGTCAGCCGCAATGCGGGCTCGAACCCAGTTCTAGGTTTTATCCCTGTCTGGCGCGGTGCTTTTGAAAACACCGCGCTGGGTCAGCGCCAACATCAGCCCGCCTCCGATCAAGCCCCAAAACGCTCCAGAAATGCCCCATATGCTCATGCCAGATGCACTGGCCAGAAAAGTCACGGCTGCTGCCGGGCGGGTTGCTGGTTCGCTGAAAGCTTGCACGGATGATGCCGAAAAGGCTGCGATGAGCGCCAGCCCCGCCACCGCTTCAATCAGAATTGCCGGTGCAAGGCCGACAAAAGCGGTGGTCAGGCCAGCAAACAGACCAAGCAGCAAATAACCAATTCCGCAAATGATGGCAGCGGTATAACGTTTTGTCTGATCCGGCCCGGCCTCTTCACCAGCCAGCATCGCCGCCGTAATTGCAGCAAGATTTACTGCATGGGCACCAAACGGTGCACCAAAAATCGAAAATGCCCCGGTGGAGGTCAGAAGCGGTCCAACTTTCGGTTGATACTGATTGGCCTTCAAAACAGCAATTCCGGGCACATTCTGCGACGCCATGGTGACGATAAACAACGGCAGGGCTATCCCAAAAAAAGCTTCTACCGAAAAACTGGGCCAGACCAACAGCGGGTTGGGAATGAGGGATTGCTGCAATGTATCGCGCCAGTCGGAAGGGATATCGACCCCAACCCCCACCACCAGACAAAACGCCAACAGCGCGGCGGGAATACCCAAGAACCGGTTGAACCACCCCCCCACAATCCAGGCCAGAATGATCGGGAGGCCAAGCAGGGGATCAAAGGCAACGGCTTTAAACGGGGCGAGACAAAGCGATAGTAAAATTCCGGCCAGCAGCGCGTTTGCCAGAGCATTGGGAATAGCAGAAACAGCCCGCTCAAACGGGCGCCAGACCCCACACAGCACGATCAACAAGCCGCAAATCAAAAAAGCCCCGACTGCCGCTGAAAACCCGCCTGCAACCGCTACCGAACTTGCCAGCAACGCAGCGCCGGGGGTGGACCAGGCAACACTGATAGGTTGTCGGGTTCTGATACTCAACCAGATGCCACACAGACCCATGGCAATGCTGGCGGCCATCAGGCCCGACGCGGCCTCAGCTTCACTGGCTCCGACGCCGCGCAAACCCTGCAGCACGACGGCAAAGGAGGACGTGAAACCAACAAAGGCCGCAAGCAATCCAATGAAAATCGTTTGTGGTGTGTAGTCGCTCAGCTTCATTCGGAAAGACGCCCCAACGAATAATTTTAATAGTGCGGCGGTTTGGTGTTTTCATGCCCGCCACCGGTTTCTTCAACCTCGGTCAATCGATCCCGGAACCGCAGCATGGCAGTGCGCAACTGGTCCATCTGCTCCCATTGTTCACGTACCGTATCAGACAGGGATTCAATCTCGGCGCTTTGGTGGGCGCAGAGTTCTTCCAGTTTTTGTAGTCGTTGCAACAATTGATCGGTCATTTTCCAGTCATGCCGGGCTTATGTGCGCAAGTCGAGCCTTCTCTCTCGAAAATCAAAAATTACCATGCTAGCCTTTGATCCATGGACACATCACAACCCCACGCCATTGAACTTTCTGGCATCAATAAGAGCTTCGGCCCGGTACACGCCAACAAGGACATTGATCTGGCGATCCGGCCTGGCACAATTCACGGTATTATCGGTGAAAATGGTGCAGGCAAATCAACCCTGATGTCGATTCTGTATGGCTTTTATCAAGCCGACAGCGGCTGGATAAAGATGAAGGGTGAACTGACGGTCATTCCCGACAGCCAGTCCGCCATCAATCTGGGGATCGGCATGGTCCATCAGCATTTCATGCTGGTGGATAATTTCACGGTGCTGGAAAACATTATCCTGGGTGCCGAGGGCGGCAATATTCTCAATTCAGCCATGCGGCGCGCCCGTGGAGAATTGCTGAGGCTGGAGGAAGAATACGGATTGAAGGTTGACCCAGACGCGTTGATTGAAGATCTGCCGGTGGGATTGCAGCAACGGGTCGAAATCCTCAAAGCCCTGTACCGCGGCGCCGATGTACTGATTCTGGATGAGCCGACTGGCGTCTTGACGCCAGCCGAGGCGGACCACCTGTTTCGCATTCTAGAACAGTTGAAAGCGCAGGGCAAAACCATCTTGCTGATCACCCACAAACTGCGGGAGATCATGGCAATTACCGACGAGGTTTCCGTGATGCGCCGTGGCGAGATGGTTGCAACACGACAAACCGCTGAAACCAACGCCGAAGAACTGGCTGAACTGATGGTCGGTCGACGGGTTTTGCTGCAGGTTGAAAAGGGAGAGGCCAAACCCGGCGACGTGAAACTTGATGTGTCCGGAATTACGGTCCGCGATTCCCGCGGTGTGGATATGGTGAAAGATATCAGCTTCCAGGTGCGGGCCGGAGAAATTGTCGGGATTGCCGGGGTTGCGGGCAATGGCCAATCGGAGTTGTTGCAGGCCATTGCCGGCATGCGCGGTGTAAACGGTGGTGCCATCACATTGGATGGACAGGCGATTGATTTCGATCCCGCAATCATGCGCCAGCGTGGACTGGCCCACGTGCCGGAAGATCGCCATCACGAGGGCCTCGTCCTACCCTTTGAAGAGAGCGAAAATGCGATTCTGGGCTATCATCGGGAGCCGCAATTTGTCTCTGGACCGTTTCTCAACATCGATGCCATGCGCGCCGATGCCGCAGAAAAGATTGAGAAATATGACATCCGACCACCCAACCCCAGACTGAAAACAGCAAATTTTTCCGGCGGAAATCAGCAAAAGATTGTCCTGTCCCGGGAGATGGAACGCGACCCGGTGGTTCTGTTGGTGGGACAACCGACGCGCGGGGTTGATGTGGGAGCGATTGAATTCATCCACAAACGCATCATCGAAATGCGCGATGCAGGCAAAGCCGTTCTGCTAGTCAGCGTCGAACTGGACGAGATCCGGTCATTATCTGACCGGATTCTGGTGATGTTTGATGGTCACATCGTGGGTGAGCGATCACCGGATACGAGTGAAAACGAGCTCGGCCTGTTGATGGCGGGCGTCAGCGAAGAAGCAGCGGCCTGAATTCATATCCCGGCCTGAAAGACTTTCACTCAGCGTTCGTCCGCACAGGAATACTCTGTCCTATTGAACAGCTTCCACAGCTTCCACTTCTGGAATGAAGTGTTTCAGCAGGTTTTGAATTCCATGCTGCAGCGTGGCTGTTGAGGACGGACATCCAGCGCAGGCACCACGCATTTTCAAAAAGACACGGCCATCCTTGAAACCATGGAATGTGATATCCCCCCCGTCTTGAGCAACCGCGGGACGCACGCGTGTTTCCAACAGTTCCTTGATCGTAGAAACGATCTCTTCGCTGCCTTCCTCAACAAAACCTTCGCCCTCGGCCACACCACCATTGGTCTGATCGACCGCCATAACCGGCTGGCCGGACATGTAATGTTCCATGATGACACCGAGGATTGCCGGCTTGAGGTGCTGCCAATCCGCGTCTTCAACTTTTGTGATTGTGACAAAATCGAATCCGAAAAACACGCCGCTGACCGACGAGATGGAGAACAAACGCTCTGCAAGAGGCGATTTACCCTCAGCTTCCTGCGGAGAGACAAATTCAAACGGACCGTTTTGAACAACCGTCTCGCCGGGCAGGAACTTCAAAGTCGCCGGATTGGGTGTGGCTTCGGTTTGAATAAACATGGTTTTCTCCTGTTCAACGGCGGCAAATGACTTGTGATAACGGGCAGGCAACAACCAGCTTGTGGTTGTCGTTTGATTCCATTCAGCGAGCGAGGCACGGATCAGAATATCTGGATATTGGATCCGAATTTCATTCTTGTTTAGAACAGCTCTAAAATAGGGAGGATCGTGGTTCAGATCAAGCGTTAAACGAGATCGTCGATATCCTCGTCCGTCAACGTGGTCGGCACCACCGTGACCGGGATTGAAAACGCGCCGCCCGTACCCGCAATTGCGGACACAAGCGGGCCAGGGCCTTCGCTGGCATCTCCCGCGGCCAACACCATCAATGCGATGTCGTGATCGTCTTCAATCAACGATTCGATTGCAGCAACGGGCCGGCCTTCGCGGATTTCCAACTGGGGGGTAATTCCCCCAAAAGTGACCGCCCAAGCGCTGGCTTTGGCCAGTGCGGCCTCTGCTTCTGCTCTCGCTTCCGCCCGCATAACGTCTTCGACACCCAGCCAATGCTGAAAATCGCCTGGCTCAATCACGTAAATCAGTACCAGGTCAGCATCGATGGCGGCGACCCGTCGCGCAGCATAGTGGATGGCTTTTTCACATTCGGGAGTCGAATCCACCACAGCCAGAAATTTCCGGCGGTGACCTTCGTGTCGAACTTCTCTTTTACTGACCATAACAATGCCGCCGGTATACTGGACGCTTCAAACTAGCGACGTGCGCCGATAAAGCCAATGATTTCCTTGACGTCGGCAAGTATTGGCTCAGCAATGGCCCGCGCCCTGTCTGCTCCATCCGCCAAAATAGCATCAATTTCAGCAGGTTCGGCTTGCAACCGCCGCATTTCTCCGGTGATCGGTCCAATCGTTTCAACAGCCAGTTCAGCCAGCGCAGGTTTGAATGTGCCAAATTGAGCACCGCCGAATTCCTGCAATACAGAAGCCTTGTCGCGATCGGCCAGAGCTGCAAAAATGCTCACCAGGTTTTCCGCTTCCGGTCGCCCCTGCAGACCGTCCAGCTCCGACGGCAACGCATCGGCATCGGTTTTAGCCTTGCGAATTTTCTTGGCGATCAGGTCGGAATCATCAGTCATTACAATTCGTGACAGGTCTGACGGGTCCGACTTTGACATCTTTTTTGAACCATCCCGCAACGACATCACCCGGGCTGCCGGGCCACCGATCAACGGTTCGGTCAAGGGAAAGTATCCCTGTACCTGTTCGTCACCAACGGTCATGGGTTCGCCAAGTCCGAGAGCCTCAATGCGACTGGAAAAATCATTGTTGAACTTCTGCGCGATGTCACGGGTCAGCTCCAAATGTTGTTTCTGGTCTTCCCCCACCGGTACGTGGGTAGCCCGATAGGCCAGAATGTCAGCGGCCATCAAGGAGGGATATGCGAACAGCCCAACGGACGCCTTTTCGCGGTCCTTGCCTGCCTTTTCCTTGAACTGGGTCATCCGGTTCAACCAACCCATGCGGGCAACACAATTGAACAACCAGGCCAGCTCGGAATGTTGGACAACCTGACTTTGATTAAAGACGATATGTTTTTTCGGGTCTATGCCGGAAGCGATATAGGCTGCAGTCACCTCACGGATGTTGTCAGCCAGCTCAACTGGATCCTGCCAATTGGTGATCGCGTGCAGATCAACCACGCAGAAGATGCAGTCATACTGATCCTGCAGCGGTACAAAATTCTTGATTGCACCCAGATAGTTACCCAGATGCAGATTGCCGGTTGGCTGGATTCCGGAGAAAACCCGTTCTTGTATTTTTGTCATGGTGTGGACCCAAGCTTTGTTTTGAGCGGTGTATGGGCGATCATGCCTGACGGCGCAAGAGACGATTTAGCCGTGTTCGATCAATTGCACCGGTCGCCAATGCAATCGCAAAGTATATTCCGGCACCGCCACCAATCATAATCGTCACCGCCAGCAGCTGCTCCATAAATCCGGCCGACAACAGGTCAACCAGAACCAGTCTAAGCCCCAAGATTGCAGCTCCCATCAACACGCTGGATAGCAACAGCAGTTGCAGGCGCTTCAAGGTTTGCCGGTCCGGTTTGAAATCTCCGCGACGCCACTGCGTGAGTGCCAATAAAAACAGATTGACCCATGCCGACACCGATGTGGCAACTGCGATCGCCACATGTCCATATACTGGGAACAGCGACAGGCTCAACACGACATTGATGACAACCATAATGATTGAAAAATAAAACGGTGTGCGCATGTCTTCACGCGCAAAGAAGGCAGGCTGAAATACCTTCAGCATCACATAAGCTGGCAACCCTGACGCAAATCCAACCAGCGCCAGCGCCGTCGCCCGTGTCGCTTCAACATCGAAGGCACCGCGCTGATAAATCACCGCAATGATGTCTTCAGGAATCACCATCAATCCAACGGCAGCGGGCAGTGTCAGGGCAAGGGCAAATTCAAGCGATCGGTTTTGCAGATTTTCAGCCAGATTCTTGTCACCAGCCTTGAGAGCGCGGGACAGTTCCGGCAGCAGCACCACACCCACCGCAATGCCAATAACACCAAGCGGCAGCTGATTCAGCCTGTCGGCATAGTTCAGCAATGCGTTGGCCCCATCCTGGGCCGTAGCAATGATTGTTCCGATCAGCAGATTGATCTGCAACACACCCCCGGTCAGCAGGCCCGGTCCCATAAGAACCAACAGGCGCCGCACCGGTGCAGACATGCGCGGCAGGGCCAGCCGAAACCCCATACCCACATGCCATACACCCCAAATCAAGCAGATCAGCTGACCAAACCCGGACACAAAGACACCCCACGCAAGTGCCAGTCCGGTCTGCCGATCACCCCATTCCAGCTGAATCGCCATCACCAGCACAGAGATTAGGATCACATTAAGTAAAACAGGAACGATGGCCGCAAGAAAATACCGTCGAAGCGAGTTCAAAATGCCCGAAAACATTGCAACCAGAGACATGCAAAACAGATAAGGAAACATGATCCGGGTCATCGTCACTGACAGTTCAAATTTCTCGGGTGTGTCGACAAAACCCGGTGCAACAATATTGGCAACCAGAAAAGGCATGAACATCAGCGCGACGGCGGTAAACACCAGCAACCACGACGCAAGAACGGCAAATATCTCTTGAGCAAACTTTCGCGCCGCAGCATCACCTCCGCCTTCAAGTTGTTTGGCAAAAAGGGGGACAAAGGCGATGTTGAACGCCCCTTCGGCAAACAGGCGGCGAAACAGATTCGGAAAACGAAAACAGGTATAAAATACATCGGCCACCGGCCCTGTTCCCAGCACCGCCGCCAACAAGGCTTCTCTGGCAAAACCAAGAACGCGGCTGGCCATGCTGGCACCACCAACGGTGGCAAATTTGGAAATCAGCCCGGTCATACAGCGCCTTTCACTGAAGAACGCGATGAACTTTGTTTCCTCGGCGATGCCTTTGACGCGTCTTCGGTGCTGCCGCCGAGGACAGACATCAACTTGCGGCGAACCGCTGCCAGCTTTTGCGGGCTGGTGATTTTAAAACCCACCAGATCGGTTGCATAAAACGAATCGATAACCTTCTCACCAAAGGTAGCGATATGAGCTGACGCGATATCCAGCGATAGGTCAGCCAGAGCATCGGTGATGTCGGACAGCAAGCCCGGCCGGTCCAGGCTTTCCACTTCTATGACGGTGAATTTATCGGACAGTTCATTGTTAATCATCACCTGGGGTTCAACCTTAAACGCCTGCGAACGCCGCTTGGGCCGTGTGCGGTCAGCCAGCAACTTGGCCAGACGAATCTCACCGGAAAGCACCTTTTCAATGGATTCGGCAATATGTGTGGCTCTGCGGCGTTCATCTTCGACATTGTCATACAATCGGTTGATGAAGATCGAATCCAGCGCCCGGCCATCACGGGTGGTAAAAATCTGAGCATCGACAATGTTCGCCCCTGCGGCAGCACAGCAGCCGGTAATGGTTGAAAGCAGCCGAGGGTGATCGGGCGCCAGCAAGGTAATTTCAGTAATTGCTTCAAATTCGCGGGTTGCGACCGTGGTTGCCAGCGACAGACCTTTACTGTCGCTCTCACGGATAAATTCCAGGTGCCGGACCTGATCTTCTCTTGGAACCGTCAAAAGATAATTATCATAATGCAGATCAATGTTGCACTTGCTTTCGGCCTTTGGCCAGTCACTCAACAGGTCCTGCAATTCCTGTTTGACACCCTCAATTTGCTCGCGGCGCGGAGTCTGGGTAAAGCCGCCGGTCAGTTGTGGCTCGCTCATATGAAACAGCGTGCGCAGCAGTTGTCCTTTCCATCCATTCCAGACACCCGGCCCCACCGCCTTAATGTCACACACGGTCAGAACCAACAGTGCTTTCATGCGTTCAAAGGTTTGCATCGAAGTTGCAAAATCTGACACCGTCTTGGGGTCATTGAGATCACGCGATTGAGCGATATTCGACATCAGCAAATGCTGTTCGACAAGCCAGGAAACAAGCTCGGTCTGTTTTTTGTCGAGACCCAGGCGCGGGCAGACTTTTCTTGCGACCCGGGCTCCGGCGATTGAGTGATCTTCCGGCCGGCCCTTGGCGACATCATGCAGCAAAAGCGCAACATACAAAGCAACGCGATTGGGCGAATTCTTCATGATCTCATTGGCAAGAGGGTGCTGTTCGCCAACGCTGCCGTGTTCGATTTCAGACAATATGCCGATCGAGCGCAGCAAATGTTCATCCACGGTGTAATGGTGGTACATGTTGAACTGCATCATCGCGACAATTTTGCCAAACTCCGGCAAAAAACGGCCCAGAACGCCGGATTCGTTCATCTTGCGCAGGGTGCGTTCCGGTGTTTTTCGGGACGTTAAGGTCGCCAGAAACGCAGCGTTTGCCTTTGGGTCACTGCGCAGTTTCTTATCAATCAACTTCAGCGAACGCGACACTTTCTGCATGGCGTCGGGATGAAACAACAGACCCCGTTCCTCCGCTATCTGAAACATGCGCAGAATATTGGCTGGGTCCTTTTCGAACACATCCATACTGGCGAGCTGAATACGGTTATTCAGGCTGACAAAATCGCTGGACCCCCCGATCTTCTTGGGCCGACGGGTGAACGAACGGAATATGCCGGCAATTCCTGTTGCCTTTTTTGCCTGTTGCTCTTCAAGCGTTGAACACAATATCCGGGTCAGGTCACCAACATCCTTGGCGATCAGGAAATAGTGTTTCATGAACCGCTCAACGGCACTCAGACCCGGTCGGTTGAAATAGCCCAGCCGTTCCGCCAATTGAGGTTGTATGTCAAATGACAAGCGTTCTTCAGCACGCCCGGCAAGGAAATGCATATGACACCGTACAGCCCATAAAAAGTCATGCGCCTTGGTGAATTTTCGAAACTCGGCAGCAGAAAAAACCTTCTTTTGTCGGAGTTCCTTTTGAGTGCGAACGCGGAAATAATATTTGGAGATCCAGAACAGGGTGTGCAGGTCTCGCAACCCCCCCTTACCATCCTTGATGTTGGGTTCGACCAGATAGCGTGACTGTCCCGATTTGCTGTGCCGAACGTCCCGTTCGGCGAGTTTTGAAG
>CAJQPW010000127.1 GCA_905480295.1 uncultured Rhizobiaceae group bacterium
CGGACTTTTCTACCGGGTATACCAATCGCTGATGTTCGCAGAGCGGCAAGCTTCTGGATAGCGATATTGGGATGAATGCAAACTTTGGCGCTCTAGAGCAACTACGGCTGAGCATCCTCAAAGAAGACATTGGAATTGGAACCATCAGCAATCTAAGTGTAATCCGGTGGCGGCGAGCGTCGGACCTTCCCTTTTGGCCAGCCAGATCGCAAAGCGGCGCCGATCACTGTCATCGAACGTTACTTTCGGCTAGGGCCAGATCGCTCGCCTCGACCGCTTGGAAACATTTTTACTGATGGAGCGAGGAGCGATTTTTTAAAATTTGCAACAAAAGTTGCAATAATCACAATTACTGGTATAGAAGTTGCGGAATCGGTTTTTGGGAATTCTATGACCAGTCGCGAACAGGCCTCATTGGTTGAGATAGTGGAGAGCTTTGAGGGTCGGTTGACCAGTTCGGACCGGGCTATTCTTTCGGTGCTTTCAAACCAGCCGGAGAATGCAATTTTTCTGTCGGTCGCCCAGTTGGCCGAAAAGGCCGACGTTCACAAATCAACGGTTGTTCGCCTCGCCCACAAACTTGGTTTTGAAGGCTATCCCGAACTTCGTGGGCAGATTCGATTGGAGGCCCTGCCCGAAACAAATCTGGACACACGCAGTCGACAGCGCAGGCACTCAATCGAGCAGGGTTCGAATCTGGCTGCATTGATTGAAAGCGAGATTGCCGCGTTGAATGCGATTGGCAAGACAGTGTCGCAATCGCAAATTGATGCGGCGGCAGGCTATCTTGCGCAGGCAACAACCATTCATATCGTCGGCAGGGGGAGTGCTGCCGCGTTAGCGATGCATCTCGATCGTCGGTTGCGACGCTCCGGCTTTAGTACAAACGTTGCGCTAAATCTGCAGCGCCGGGATCTTGCCGAAAAATTCATGACCTTGCGTAAGGATGACGCCGTTATACTATTCGCGTTTCAGGCGCCCAGTTCACTGCCTGCCGGCTATGCAGGACTGATCCAACACTGCAACGATATTGGGGCCAGTTCCGTTCTGATTGGAGACTCGACATGCCCTACGGTGCGGCCTCGCCCTGATATCTCCCTGTCAGTCAGCCGGCCGGATGAGGGTGTGATGCAGCTTCGCACCGGCCCACTTGTCGTTTGCGAAGCCCTGGCCATGACACTTGCCCACAAAAACCCAGAACAAGCGGTCAAAGAACTGGAAGCGCTCGAAGATCTGAGAGCCAATCTGTTAAACGATAGGCCGTCGAAATGAGCGTGACGTTTATCCCCAACCAGAAAATCTGGGTCAGACTACAGAGGTCGATTGTTGACCCTGTAAACATCCTGATGTTGGTCTTGCTGATAATACTGGCCTATTTGGTGCTTTGGCCATTTTTTCAGCTGCTCATCGAAACACTAACCTGGGGGCCGGGCGACAGACGTATCTCTCGCGATGCCGTACCGGGAGAATTTACCTGGTTTTTTTGGTTGCAGGCCATGACGGGCCCGCTGTCTGGCAAAATGCTGTATTCTCCGCTGATCAACACATTGGTCACTGGCATTTCGGCCACAATTATTGCCCTGCTGGCGGGCGGGGTGCTGGCATGGTGTGTGATACGTTCGGACATGCCGGGTAAACGCTGGCTTCAGCCGGTGCTGACGTTGCCATATATCATACCATCTTTTGCCATTGCCCTTGCCTGGGAGACGGTATTTCGCAGCCCAAAGGTTGGTGGGCAGCCAGGATTGTACGAAGCAATGCTGGGCACGGCACCCCCTGAGTGGCTTTCCTACGGTGCGTTCCCGATTTCACTGACACTTGCCATCCACTATTTTCCTTTTGCCTACCTGTTGGTTGCAGGGGCTCTTGCGACCATTGATTCACAAATGGAGGAGAGCGCGCTGATTTCGGGCGCCGGAAGGCTGATGACGTTACGCAGGATAACGTTTCCAGTCGTCGCGCCGGCTTTTGTGGCGGCATTCATTCTCACATTTGGCAAGACCATCGGCCAATTCGCTTTGCCATTTCTGCTGGGTGCTCCAACGCAATACCATACGGTTGCGACAATGGTTTATGCCAATTTAGCGCTGGGATTGGATTCCCTTGCCTTTGTTCTGGCCATTGTGCTGATCGCGATGTCCTTGCTGTCGATTTGGCTGTCAAACAAGTTTGTCGGAAAACAGTCTCGCCGATTTGAAACGATCAGCGGTAAAGGATTCCGCAGCCGGGTAATCTCGCTTGGCAACTGGCGCTGGCCGGTATTTGCGGGCGTTGTTATATTTGCTTTTGTCGTTGGCATCCTTCCGCTGATACTTTTGGGAATTCAATCGATCATGCTGATCGATGGTTTTTACGGGCTTGAAAACCTCACCGCACATTTTTGGGTTGGTACATCCAATCCCGAAATCGCATTTGGTGAACCGGGAGTGATCCACAACAAGATCATTCTCGGTGCGACATGGAACACTTTGAAGCTGGCGTTTATCTCTGCGATAATCGCATCGATTGTAGGTCTGATCATTGCTTATATTTCGGTCAGGCGAGCCAATAATCCTCTTGCCCGTGCCCTGGATCAGATTTCGTTTATCCCGTTTCTGTTTCCAACAATTGCATTCGGCGCCATGTATCTCACGCTGTTTGCCGAACCGGTTGGCCCCATTCCTGCACTGTACGGTACCTTCACATTGCTGGTTCTGATCTCGGTTGTCAGTCGGCTGCCGTACTCGGTCAAAACGGGAGTGACGGCAGTAACGCAGATCGGTCAGGAACTTGAAGAGGCTGCTGTGCTGGCCGGAGCGAGCTGGTGGATGCGGTTCAGGCGCATTGTCGTTCCACTGGCGAGTACGGGCGTGTTATCCGGTATGATGGTCAGTTTTGTAGGCGTTATGCGGGAATTGTCTTTGATAATTCTTCTCATCACCCCGTCGACCCGTGTCCTGATGACCGTGGGTTTTGGCTACGCTGAGGAGGGCTTAACCCAATTGTCAAACGCGCTGGTGCTGATTGTAGCGGTGCTCACAATAATCGGTGAACTGATCCTCATGTGGATTGGCAAGGGCAAGATGGCCCGACTACGCGAAAAACAAACCTGAGGAGAAGCACGGAAAAATGTCCAAAATTCGTGTTCGCAATCTGACAAAACGATACGGCTCGGCGACAGCCTTGGATAACGTGTCACTTGATATTGAATCTGGTGAATTTTTGGTTCTGCTGGGGCCTTCCGGCTGCGGAAAAACCACGTTACTGCGATGCCTGGCTGGGCTTGAGACACCTGATGAGGGTGAGATAATCATGGGAGACACGGTGGTGTTTTCCTCCCAAAAGGATGTTGTAATTCCGCCGGGCAAGCGAAATCTGGGAATGGTTTTTCAAAGCTATGCCCTGTGGCCGCATATGACGGTGCGGGACAATGTAAAGTTTGGTCTCGACGTTCAAAAAACCCAAAAGTCAGTCGCCGACCAACGCCTTGACGCAGTGCTCAACGATGTCGGATTGGGACAGCTGGACCAGCGGTACCCGTCCGAACTGTCGGGCGGCCAACAGCAGCGCGTCGCATTGGCCCGTCTGCTGGCAACTCAGCCACCGATATTTTTGATGGATGAACCCCTGTCGAATCTGGATGCGCGTTTGCGCATGGATATGAGGGTTGAGCTGAAGCGGTTCCAGGCAAATGCGGCGGCCACCACCGTCTATGTGACACATGACCAAACCGAAGCCATGACCATGTCGACGCGCGTTGTGGTCATGAAGAATGGAGCAATCCAGCAGGTTTCCCCACCCGACCAGCTTTACCGCCAACCGCAAAACACTTTTGTTGCAGATTTTATTGGAATGCCAAGGATCAACCTGATCGAAGTTGCTGCACAGGACGAGCGCGGTGCTGCATTCACAAATGGTGACATCGATATCGATGTTGGTTGGAATCCAGGGGTGCAGGACGCAATCATTGGCGCTCGCCCAGAAGATATAGCTCTTTCTGATGCCAAGTCTGGAACAAGCCAGGAATACCAAGTCACTGCGGTGCTGCCCAATGGGCCGGAAACAATCATCCAACTCACCCGTGGCAAGACCACGTTGATTGCACGTGTGGGACATGACACCGCCCTGACCGAAGGGCAAAACACCAATCTTTCATTCAGCAGCGAAGCTTTGAATGTTTATGACGCAGCAACAGGTGAGCTGATTAAAAAGCCAAACCTGGAAGTTGCACAAGCCAGTTAAACCGAAGAACCAATAGTCTCGATAGGGAGGATCACATCGATGAAAACCAAAGCAATATGTAAAATAACGGCAGCAGCCGCACTGATTGGCATGTCCATTGCCGGTGCTGCACTGGCCGACGACGCCTGGCAGAAATCGGCCGGGGTCGGTCCCCATGCGCCAGCCGTGCAAGATTGGGCTGCAATAGAAGCTGCAGCCAAATCCGAAGGCAAGGTGGTCATATATTCCGTCTCCTCAAGAATCGCCAAATTGGTTGATGGTTTTAAGGAAAA
>CAJQPW010000128.1 GCA_905480295.1 uncultured Rhizobiaceae group bacterium
TTTTCCATCATGAGCACCACCCGATCCAATGCCACCCGCGCGTGGCAACGCATGTTATCGGGTCGCCGGCTGGATCTTCTGGATCCGTCCCCCCTGGATATTGAATTGGAGGACATCGCCCATGGCCTGGCGCGGGTTGCCCGCTGGAATGGCCAGACCCATGGGGACCATGCGCTGTCGGTTGCTCAGCATTCGCTTATGGTCGAACAGGCAATGAACCTGCAAAATCCGCGGCTCAAGCCAGCGCAGCAACTGTACGGACTGCTGCACGACGCGCCGGAATATGTCATCGGGGACATGATCTCACCATTCAAAGCTGTAGTTGGTGGGGCTTACAAGGAGGTGGAAGCACGGCTTGAAGCTGCGATCCATCTGCATGTCGGGCTCGCGGCGCATCCGGAAACCAAACTGAAACAGATCATCAAGCGGGCCGATACAATGGTGGCCTATTTCGAGGCAACTGAACTGGCCGGGTTTGAACGGGAAGAAGCGGCACGGTTCTTCGGGCGCCCATCAAACCTGACTGCCGAGCAGTTGGACCTGACGCCACTGCCTGCTCTGGAAGCCCAATCGAAATTCCTGGCCCGCATCCATCAGGTCATGGACGCGCTATGAGCAGAATTTTTGTCTGTCCGCTTTCGGATCTGGAAAACAGCCTGGCCAGCAGTCGTGCAAAATGGATGATCAGTCTGTCTGGTCCTGGAAAATCACCGCAACGCCCCGAGCAGATTACAGGGGGTTATCTGGCGCTTGAATTTAACGACATTGATGCGCCGAGAGATGATCTGGTGCCGCCTGACACCGCCCATATCAGCGAACTGCTGGCTTTCTTCGCCCAATGGAACAGGCAAGGAAATCTGCTGATACACTGCTGGATGGGGATCAGCCGTTCAACGGCGGCCGCAGCAATTGCCCTTGCCGCATTGCAACCGGACCGGAACCCGACGGACATTGCGGCAACCCTGCGCCAGTCTTCGCCCATGGCAACGCCCAACCGTTTGATGATCGCCCATGCCGACAAAGCCCTGCAGCTGGATGGCAGGCTAAGTACCGCGATTGCCGGGATTGGTCGGGGGGCAGAAGCCAGCCAGGGGTTGCCATTCTGCCTGGAGATTAGGTCATGAGCGCGCCACTGCAAATCGGCCTGCACGCAGCGATCATTGCCGTTGAGGACGATAATCCGCTGTATCTGACTTTGCCAGGGCAGACTGGCGCCGGCGCCATGCTCGACGGCTTACCCTTTGGTCCCTTCCAGCCCACCTTGCACCGCACGCTGGAAATGGGACTGCGCAACTGGGTGGAGGAACAGACCCGGCTGAGCCTTGGCTATGTGGAACAATTATATACATTTGGCGATACCGGGCGGATGCAGGAACAGGGTCCGGACTCCGCCCCCAGTATTGTTTCCGTCGGCTACCTTGCATTGGTGCGCAAACTCGACAACGGTCCTGCCCAGCCGGACCTGAGATGGAATTCCTGGTACAATCACTTTCCCTGGGAAGACTGGCGCAACGGTCCGCCCTCACTGCTTGTTGAAACGCTGATGCCAGCCCTCGCCGAGTGGGTAGCTGATGATCCGTCTGAAAGATCCAGCCCGTCCGGACTCGATCGACGCGTCCGGTTTCAGCTGGCTTTCGGCACCGAATCCCAGACCGGAGGAATACCCAAAATTATCGCCTGGGATGAGGAGCGGGTGCTGGAACGATACGAGCTGATGTACGAAGCGGGACTGGTCGATGAAGCTGTGACAGATGGTCAATTCAGCAAACTCAACCTGTTCACCAGCCCGGGAAAACCGATGCTGCACGATCACCGCCGCATTCTGGCAACCGCGATTGCCCGGTTGAGGGCAAAATTGAAATATCGACCAGTGGTGTTTGAGCTGTTGCCGGAAAATTTCACCCTGACCGAACTGCAACACACGGTGGAAACCCTGTCCGGTCAATTGGTGCACAAACAGAATTTTCGCCGTTTGGTTGAAAAGGCCGAATTGGTGGAACCGACGGGGGCCACGGCGTCCCAAACCGGCGGACGCCCGGCAGCCTATTTCCGATTCCGTCGTGCTATTTTGCGTGAACGCCCGGCGCCGGGCCTTCGCATTGGCTCAAGAGGCTGATTTCAGCGGATATTGATATCCAACCCGATATCAAGGGTTGGCGCACTCATCGTGATCTTGCTGGTCGAAATCATGTCGACACCGGTTTCCGCGATGTCACAGATGGTGTCGATGTTCACATTGCCAGACGCTTCGATCGGAATCGAACCGTCAACGATCGCAACACCCTTGCGCAAGTCCTCCAGACTCATGTTGTCAAGCATGACAACATCGGGTTTGGCCTTCAGGGCTTCTTCCAGCTGCGCCAGCGTATCGACCTCGACTTCAATCTTGATCAGATGCCCGGCAAAATTGCGCGCCGCGGTGATCGCCTGCTGAACACCGCCAGCGACGGCGATGTGGTTATCCTTGATCAAGATTGCATCGTCCAAGCCATACCGGTGATTGGAACCGCCACCGCATTTGACGGCATATTTCTCAAAGCTGCGCAAACCGGGAATGGTCTTTCGAGTGCAGCATACCTTGGCCGTCGTATGCGCAATGCGGTCAGCGAACTGGGCGGTGTAGGATGCAATGCCCGACAGGTGGCACAGATAGTTCAGCGCCACACGTTCGGCCGCCAGGATCGAGCGGGCACGACCTTCGATACGAACGATATCCTGGCCCGGGGACACGCGATCACCATCGGAAACCAGTGTTTTGAATTTGGTGCGCGAATCCAATTGTTTAAATGCGGTTTTTGCCAAAGAGAGTCCGGATATCACCCCTTCTTCGCGGCTGTTCATCACCGCAACAGCTCTGGCCGATTTGGGAATCGTCGCATCGGAGGTTACATCACCTGCCAAACCGAGATCTTCAAGCAGAGCCGCCTTAACAGCCTCCTCCACCAGCAAGATGGGAAGCGTCGCAGGATAGTACTGTTTGGTTTTCTTTGCCATTTTCTACCCTCGGCCTCCCATTGCGGTCGAACCGTTTACCAGTTCAAGTGCAATTTCATTGGCTTGCTGCAGTGACAGATAGCTGCGCCGTGCCAGGGCTGGAACTTCTTCTGGATAGTCTGTCCGGTAGTGGCCGCCCCGGCTTTCCTTGCGGACCAGCGCGGACACCGCAATCATTTTCGCTGTGATCAGGGCATTTTCAAACCGCTGCAGCTGATTGCTTTCCTCCAGTTGCATGATCCTGGAGAGACCGTCAAGCATGCCCTGCGGGCTACGAACCACACCGAATTCCGCGCTCATCGTTTCCCGCAATTTGGTCATTGAACCGGTGTCTTCAGGGGTTTCAAGATCTTCGTGCTCCAATGAATCATCGGCCCAGGCATTGATTTTGGAAGCTGGCAGAAGGCCCTGAACGTCCTCGGCAATGCGAGCGGCAAAGACAACAGCTTCGAGCAGGGAATTGGAAGCAAGCCGGTTGGCACCATGGGCACCGGTGGATGTGACCTCGCCACAGGCCCACAGCCCATCCAGGGAAGAACGGCCATTGGCGTCCGTCAAAATACCTCCCATGAAATAATGCGCGGCGGGAACGACCGGAATGCTCTGCGTCGCAGGGTCAATACCAGCGTCCTGACAATAGCCAAACACAGTTGGAAACTCGTCTGCAAACTGATCACCAACGGCCTTGGTGCAGTCCAAAAACGCACCACGACCGGCTTTGACCTCTGCAAAGATGCCGCGCGCCACGATATCACGAGGCGCGAGTTCGGCATCGGGATGCAAGGGCACCATAAACCGTTCACCCGCGCTGTTGTGCAGCGTAGCGCCATGGCCTCTCAACGCTTCGGTTGCCAGCGGCGATGGGTCTTTTCCAACATCAATTGCGGTTGGGTGAAACTGGACAAATTCCATGTCAGCGAGAACCGCTCCGGCCCGTGCGGCCATGCCAATGCCGCCGCCTCGGGCTTCTGCAGGATTGGTGGTAACAGCGTATAAATGACCTATTCCACCGGCCGCCATGACGACGGCGCGGGCAGACAGTGAAATCTTGTTTGGACCGGTGCCCGCTTCATCGCGGGCCACAACTCCACTGACCTGTTTGCCACTGGTCAGGATTTCCTGCACCGCATAGCCTTCAAGAACGCGGATTGATGGCGTGTTTCGAACAGCGACAACGAGTGCTTCCATGATTGCCCGTCCGGCCATATCGCCGCGCACTCTGACGATGCGATTCTCTGAATGGGCAGCCTCGCGGGAAACAGCCAGGCGGCCTTCAAGGTCACGGTCAAACGGCACGCCGAAGCTCAGCAGATCCGATATCCGGTCAGCCGCTTCACTGGCCATGAGATGAGCAATGCTCTCATCAACGATTCCGGCACCGGCTTCCACTGTGTCAGCGACATGTTTATCGATGGTGTCTCCGGGCGATACAGCTGCAGCAATACCAGCCTGTGCCCAGGCCGACGATGCGCCCCGTCCCAAGGAAGCTGCCGTCAGAACTGTCACCGGCCGTGGTGCCAGTTTTAAGGCGCAAAACAACCCCGCAAGCCCGCCACCCACAATGATGACATCGTCGGTTCCCGTTACACTGACAGGACGCAAAAATGAAAGTTGTTCTGTCATCTGGTTATCCTAAAAGAGTTCTTCGCCGGTTTTTCTGACGGGATCAGGAAAATCACGGTAGAGGGCAAATTTCACATCACGAATTTTGGAATTGACGCCAAAATGAAGTTTTTCCGTGTCCCCACTGCGGCCCGCCGCCATGGCAAAGGCGGCATCAAGCTGGGCAAGGTTCTCAACTTCAATCATGATATGGAACTCCCCCAATTCGGCGGGCCCGAGACCAAGCTTGCGCCGCATCAGCCGCCAGGAAGCGATTTTCTTTTCACCGACCAAGTAATCCATGAATCGCTGCAGATCGCCAGCAAATTCCAGATCACCGGTACCCGGCTTCAGGCTGAAAAACCCGTGGTAAATATCCAAGATCTTGCCGCTTAGTTTTTCAAGTTGACCATGCGTTCCACCGCATGGCGGGCTTTTTCAGCCATCACAGGATCAACCACAACTTCTTCTTTCATCTCCAGCAGGCTGTCCAGAATCTTGGGCAGCGTTATGCGTTTCATATGCGGGCAAAGATTACAGGGTTTGATGAATTCCACACCTGGAGCCTGTTGCTGAATGTTGGAAGCCATCGAACATTCGGTGACCAACAAGACCTTTGCCCCCGGCTTCTGTCCCAAGGCATAATCGATCATGCCTTTGGTGGAGCCGGTAAAGTCAGCAACTGCCGTGACTTCGGTTGGGCATTCAGGATGGGCAATAATCTGGATTTCGGGATCTGCATCGCGGTAGGCCAGCAATTCTTCGGCTGTAAACCGCTCATGAACTTCGCAGTGCCCCTTCCAGGTCAATATTTTCACGTCGGTCATCTTGGCAACGTTTTGCGCCAGATATTCATCGGGAATCAGCAGCACCTTATCGACACCGAAACTTTCCACCACCTGCACAGCGTTGGAAGAGGTGCAACAGATGTCGCTTTCGGCCTTCACATCGGCTGACGTATTAACATAGGTGACGATCGGAACACCCGGATTGGCTTCACGCAACAGGCGCACATCCTTGCCGGTAATCGAATCCGCAAGGGAACAACCGGCTTTCATGTCAGGAATCAAAACGGTTTTGGAAGGATTCAGAAGCTTTGACGTTTCAGCCATGAAATGAACGCCGCACTGGACAATGATGTCTGCTTCAACGCGCGTCGCTTCCATCGCCAACTGCAGGGAATCGCCTGAAATGTCGGCAACGCAGTGGTATATTTCCGGGGTCTGATAATTGTGCGCCAAGATCGCGGCATTGCGCTCTTTCTTCAGCCGATTGATGGCAAAGACATAAGGGGCATGAACCGGCCACTCGATTTCCGGAATATGGTGTTTCACCTTCTCATACAAAGGGGCGGTCTCCCGCGCGACTTCCTCGGTATATTCCAAAGATGGCATCGGCAAACGCGGATAGCGCGTGCCCGATGCAGTGGTAACGGATGCCTCTTGGCTCTGGATATCGGTAACGGACATGGTCGTTCTCCTGATTGGCGCCGGCTGGACGGCTTATACTCAATATGAGTATAAGGTGACCATAAAACAAGCCCGGCTGTCACCGGACCTTGAACGGACTTTAAAACACGTCTGCGGGGGATACAAGCGGTAGCCCCCGCATTGACAGAGCAAATTAGCTGAATTTGACGCTGACTTCGCCGAATTCACCAAATTTTGCCGCGTAGGTGGTTCCGGCCTCAGCTGGCACAGCGGCAGTACAGGTCCCGGTCGAAACCCACTCGCCCGCTTTGATCTGTTTGCCCTGGGCGGCCAGAGTTTCGGCAATCCAGACCAGCGAATTGACCGGATGACCCATTACCGGTTCACCGTTTCCGGTCTGAACCACCGCGCCGTCAACCATTGATTCGACCACTGAGTGGGTGAGGTCCTGATTTTGCCAGTCCTTCACTTCAGGTCCGACGATAAAAGCAACATTGCCGCCAAAATCCATCGAGACACCGAGACCGTTGGCAAAATCCGTATTGCCGATGCAACGGCCGATGACCTCGATTGCAATATGCAGGCGTTCAACAGCCTGTGTTGCTGACTGCGGCGTGATTGCTTCCCCGGTTGCCGGAAAATCCTGCGCCATCTTAAACGCATATTCTGGTTCACAAGCGCCGACGCATGGGGTTTTCTTCAACGTGCCGCCATTTTCAAGCACGCCAAGTTCGGCCATGGGACCATAAAATGGAGCATCGATGCCAAAGCCATCTTGAGCGGCTTTGTTGGTGGCGCCCACCTTCCAGCCTACGCTGGGCGATCCGAGGTGTTCAAAGGCTGCAGCCTGAATTTCCATAGCATCTGCCATGGTTGGGGCCGGATCTGGCCAGGCGATCTGGCTCTGAACACCAGATTTGCGGGCAGCAACCAATTCTGCTGCGAATTTAGAAACATCCATGAGAATTCCTTCGGATTGTCAGTCATCAAATTTGCTGATGTGTTAGATCAAATTTTTTCGCGTGCACAGCATCAAAAATATATTTATCCTCACCAGCTTCTGGAAGGAACTCCCATGAGTGATTCAAAACCACTGCACAGCCAGTCTCCTGCGACGATGCAACGCTGGACCCCACCGGTCTGGCTGATCGTAACCTGTGGTTGTCTGATCGCCCTGATCTGTTTCGGGCCGCGGTCAGCAATGGGTTTCTTTCAAATTCCGATGCTCAACGACACTGGTTGGAGTTTCACGACTTTTGGTCTGGCCATGGCTATTCAGAATCTCGTCTGGGGCATAGGTCAGCCCATATTTGGTGCGCTGGCAGACCGTTACGGTGCCTGGCGAACATTGACGCTCGGCGGCCTGTTTTATGCAATTGGTCTGTATCTGATGGGTACGGCAGATGCGCCAATTTGGCTGCACCTTGGTGGTGGTGTTCTCGTTGGCCTTGGGGTTTCTGCAGGCTCCTTCGGCATCATCATGTCGGTATTTGCCCGTAACGTTTCACCAGAAAACCGCAGCATGGTGTTTGGACTGGGCACCGCAGCTGGGTCAGCAGGCATGTTCCTGTTTTCTCCGATTTCGGTGGCCATGTTGGACAAATTCGGTTGGTCCAGCACCCTGTTATATTTCTCAGCCCTGTTGCTGCTTGTGCCCTTGCTGGCGATTCCATTGGCCGGGAATTCCTCTACGGCGCGGCAGGCAGATGACAATCATGAGCAAACGTTGAAAGCGGCGCTGAAGGAAGCCTTCGGCCACAAATCCTACCTGCTCCTGATCAGCGGTTTTTTTGTATGTGGCTTCCATGTGGCCTTCATCGCGGCGCATTTTCCCGCCTATATCAATGACATCGGCATCGAGGCAAAATATGCCGCTTATGCGGTGGCGCTGATCGGTCTGTTCAATATATTCGGTTCACTGGGGGCTGGGTATCTGGGGCAGAAATATTCTAAGCCGAAAATGCTCGTGGTTTTATATCTTGGACGCTCCATCGCGATCGCTCTGTTCATTTTGATACCGCCCTCCCCGACAACGGTGATAGCATTTGCCGTGGCGCTGGGCTTTCTGTGGCTTTCCACTGTTCCGCCAACCAATGCCCTGGTTGCAGGCATGTTCGGCACCAGGCATCTGGGCATGCTCGCCGGTGTTGTTTTCTTTTCCCACCAGATCGGATCGTTTCTTGGGGTCTATTTCGGCGGCTACCTGCGTGACATCTACGGATCTTTTGACGTGATCTGGTGGTTGGGTGTTGTGCTTGGACTGTTTGCGGCACTGGTCCACTGGCCGATCAAGGAAGCACCGGTGGAGCGCAACCTGGCACGCGCCTGACTTTAGTCGGCAGGTAACTTCAAGATGGAACAGGTTTGGGTTCCGTGGGCGTATAGTTTTCCGTTCTGATCAACCAGGCGTCCTTCTGATGTGGCCAGCTGACGGCCCGGATGAACAACCGTGGCACGGGCAAAGACCGGCCCCGTATCAGCCGACATGGGCCGCACCATGTTGAGCTTCATTTCTACCGTGACCGATCCATAACCCGCAGGGCACAAAGTGTGCACGGCGCACCCCAAAGCAGAATCGAGCAATGTCGCAAAATATCCCCCATGCACTTTGCCCAGGGGGTTGTAGATCGAATAGTCAGGATAGCCCTTAAACTCGGCAATCCCCTCTTCGAGCTCAGTCATGTGGAAATTCAGTGTTCGGCTCATGGTCGGCTCAGGATAAAGTCCGTCGCGGATGCCGCGAAGCAGTTCCAGCCCGGAAACCGCCCGAATGTCGGCCAGATCGATAGTACCGAAGCGCCGTTGCGTTTTGGCTTTGTTCTTGTCGTTACTCATACCGTCATCTCGATTGTATCTGTTTCTTGTCCACCTTTAGCAGGCTTTCCCGCTCAGGCGGGATGGGGATTTCCCGTGGTCCGTGGATATGACGCCAGAAAAAGTGACGTGTCAGGTCAAAACCCTCTTCGATATCTTCCAGTGATGCACTTTCAATGCGCTGCATATCCCGTTCCAGCAGGAACGACGGCAGGCGCAACATCTTGTCCGACCATGGTTTTCCCGCTTCCGCACTGACGGCCCGCCCAGATTTTGGTGACACATAGATCAAATTGGCACGACTGCCAGATGCCGCGCAGGCGGTCAGATCCAGGCCAAAGCCCAGTTCGTTCAACATCGCCAATTCGAACCGGATTACCAGTTCAGCCGCGATGTCTGGAGCTTCCAGATTATCGAGCACTATGGCCAGCGTTTCATAAAGCCCTGTATGGCTGTCCCGCTCCGGCAGCAGCCGCAAATGGGAAGCCAGAGTTTGGAGGGCAAAAATGCCGTGAGCACTTTCCATCAGTCGTGCTGCCCGCATCATCTCGCCATCC
Organism: uncultured Rhizobiaceae group bacterium; assembly: GCA_905480295.1. Lineage (GTDB taxonomy): Bacteria > Pseudomonadota > Alphaproteobacteria > Rhizobiales > Rhizobiaceae > Pseudahrensia. Next base: position 9,398 of record CAJQPW010000128.1, read on the forward strand.
ACCTTGAACTGACCGAGATGTTCGTCGAGGCGCGCGCGCCATGTCACAGTGACTGAATTGCCGGGTTGCAGTATCGGACGCATTTTGCGGGAACGCCCCCCCTGAACCAGGCCCAGATGGCGACCTCGTTGCCGCGTCATCACTTCAGCAATCACGGATGTTTCGCCATGTTTGCGAACCCCCAATACGATTGCTTCGTCATTCCATTCCATCAGCGACAGTCCGTCCTAGCTCGGATAATTCAGTCCCATCTCGTGATAGCGTTCCGGGTCATCAATCCAGTTTTCACGTACCTTAACGAACAAAAACAAGTGCACTTTGCGGCCAAGCATTTCCGTCAGTTCAGCCCGGGCTGCAGAGGATATGGCCTTGATGGTTTCGCCCTTCTTGCCGATCACGATCTTCTTGTGGGCAGAACGTTGGATATAGATCACCTGATCGATCTTGACACTGCCGTCGCGCCTCTCCTCCCAGCCTTCAACTTCAACATGAGCCGAATAGGGCAATTCCTGATGCAGCCGCAGGAACAGTTTTTCCCGCGTGATTTCAGCAGCGAGCAGCTTTACCGGCAGGTCAGTCGTTTGATCTTCGGGATAAAAGTAAGGTCCGAGTGGCACGGCGCTGGCAAGATGGTTCAGGAAATCCTCGCATCCATTTCCCTTTAGTGCAGAAATCATGAATGTGTGTTCGAAGGGAACAACCTCGTTGGCCTGTTTGGCGAGCGCCAGAAGAGATTCCACCGGCACCCGATCAATCTTGTTGAGAAGCAGAATCTTCGGCAATTTGACCGAACGCAGGTTTTCCAAAATGCGCTCCGCATCACCGCGAATGCCCCGCTCAGCGTCGATCAGAAGGCAAACGATATCTGCATCTTTTGCCCCGCCCCAGGCAGCATCCACCATGGCCCGGTCCAACCTTCGCCTTGGTTGAAAAATACCTGGCGTGTCGGCGAAAATAATCTGGCTCTGCTCGCGCATCACAATGCCGCGAACAACGGTGCGGGTGGTCTGAACCTTATGGCTGACAATCGATACCTTTGTTCCAACAAGCTGATTTAAAAGGGTGGATTTACCCGCATTGGGCGCACCAATAAGGGCGACAAATCCGGCTCTCGTGCCATCGGTGTGGTCTTCTGGTCCGGGGTTTTCGCTCACTTTGTATTTTCCTTGATTGTGCCATCGGCAGTCTGAACCCAAACCGCCTCGCGCAACAACACTGCCTGTGCTGCCGCCTGTTCAGCGACCCGTTTGGAACGCCCCTTACCGGTAGCGCTCTTGGTATCAGCGATCGTCACTTCAACAACAAAAGTCGGATCATGATCGGGCCCGGTGCGCCGCGACACACGGTATTTGGGCGTTGCGCCGGTTTGCACATGCGCCCATTCCTGCAAGGCGGTTTTGCTGTCGCGAATGGCGCCACCCGCCTCTATCAGGCGTCCGCTCCAATAACGGGTGACAAACTTGTTTGCTGCCTCCAATCCGCCATCGAGATAGATCGCTGCAATCAACGATTCGGTAACATCCGCACGTACGCTGCGCATTCGCTTGCTGGCCAGGTGCTTTAAGTCAGCGCCAGCCTGAATAAATTCGTGCAGGCCAATTTCATCTGCAATTTCAGCGCAGGTATTGCCGCTGACCATGGCATTCAGCCGAACAGAG
>CAJQPW010000129.1 GCA_905480295.1 uncultured Rhizobiaceae group bacterium
CCTGAGAAGGGCCGAATTTGCGGTTTGCAAGATCGGTAACCAGAAACGCGACCGGGTAGGTGAAAGCACCCCAGGTCAGAATTTCTTTTAGATCGATATTGCCCAGCTGCAGAGCGACCGGATACTGAACCAGTTTGTTTGACAGGGCGACAATAATTGCCATGGCAATCATGAATGGCACGATAGCCAGAGAGTTTTTCGAAGCTGAAGCGTTCATCATGCGTCCTTTTGGGCAGTGTTTGGCCTGACTGCAACACGCAAAAAGGGCGGTCAAGCCGCCCAGAAAATTGCGCTGAATTTCAATAAAGCGTGGTGCCCTTAGGCGGCTGCTTCTTCCGCAATCTTTTTTGCAACCTGGCGACGAACCAGGGCAGCTTTAGGCGAAAGATTGCCTTCTTTTTCCTTCAGCAAAAATGCATCCAGACCACCGCGATGTTCAACCGTGCGCAAGGTAGATGCTGCAACGCGCAGACGAATACGTTGATTCAGAGCTTCGCTCATCAGTGTCACATTCACCAGGTTTGGCAGAAATCTGCGACGGGTCTTGTTGTTGGCGTGGCTAACATTGTTGCCGGTCATCACGGCTTTGCCGCTCAATTCGCACTTGCGGGACATGGGTCTCACCTTAAAAATCTTAGATCACACCGCTGGTTTACACAGCTTTCTTGCATCGCTCTCGGATTAGAACGTTCAGAAAAAATCTGGTGATCCTGAAAAGTCGCGATTTCATAGGGCTACGGGACCCGTTCGTCAAGGTGTAATGAACCGGCTTATGGCGTTTTTGTTACTGGAAATACTCCAATGGCCACCCTACTTTTGCCCAATTGTGAATGCTACTGCTAAAACACGTCTTGTTACGGTTCGGCGGCCGTTTTCAAATGCAAACGAGATCACGAATGAGTAGGACCCAACAATGATGGAAAATCCCGGATTTGCAGCCCTGATCAACTGGTTCAAGCCCATCGGGAAAGTTGGTGTTATCGGGATCGGCGGACTTGTTGGTCTGACGCTGGCATCAGATGCCATGGCACAGCAATCCACAGTCAGCGCAAAGTATAAGATTTCTTATCTTGGGCTCAGTGTTGGCACCATGAACAATACGCTCACGGCATCGAAGACCCGCTATGCTGTGTCTGGTGGTGCCAAGTCGAACTCCGTCGTTTCCATCATTACAGATGCCCGTGCAAAATTCAGCAGTAGCGGCACAATTGCCGGCGATCGCGTCATTCCAGACAGTCATGACCTCAGCTACCGATCCAGCAAAAGGAAAGGTAAATTGAAGATTGCCTTTTCAGGGGGCGCAATTGAAAAAATGTCGTCCAAACCGAAAGTGAAATACAAACGGGATGCTATTCCGGTTGAAAAACAGCATATGCAGAACGTGCAGGATCCTGTCAGTTCGCTGATCTTTCCGGTAAAGAGACAGCATATCGGCAAGGGGGATAGGGTCTGCAACCGGGTTTTGCCGATTTTTGACGGACGTGTGCGGATGAATCTGGAGCTGTTTTATAAATCAACGTCCACAGTGCAGGTTAAGGGGTTCTCGGGTCAGGTGTTCAACTGCGCCGTGCGCTATCGCCCGATTGCTGGAATTCGACCGCACAAAAAGAACGTCAAATTTATGATGGCCAACCGCGATATTGAAGTCACCATGGCCCGAATCGGCGACAGCAATGCCTATGGTCTGTTTGGCTTCAGCATGGCCACCAACAAGGGTAGAACCAGCGCGCAGGCAATTCAGTTTGAATCCCGCTAGGTCTGATCGCTCGCCTCAAATTTGTTGAGGGCAAGGCTGAAAAATCAACGCAATCAGCGCAAAATATGCTAGTTTCGAGCGCAACACTGCTGAAGCGCCAAAACTGGCAATGACACCCTATGAACCTTCATTCCCATCCAGAACTGAACGACGGCCCATCCTCCCGGAGGCCGCGTGCCGGCTCGGGTGTAACAGCTGTGCTTGGCCCCACCAACACGGGTAAAACCCACCTGGCGATTGAGCGCATGCTCGCCCATCCAACGGGTATGATCGGGTTGCCACTGCGACTGCTGGCCCGAGAAGTGTACCAGCGGGTTGCAGACAGGGTGGGAGCTGATCAGGTCGCATTGATAACAGGTGAAGAAAAAATATTGCCCAAGGGTGCACGGTTCCAGATCTGCACCGTCGAAGCCATGCCGATATCGGCCGATGTGCATTTTCTGGCCATTGATGAAGTGCAACTGGCAGTCGGCCTGGAACGGGGCCACGTGTTTACGGATCGCATATTGAACCTGCGCGGGCGCCATGAAACCATGTTGCTGGGAGCCGCAACGCTGCGTCCGGCACTGGAATCCCTGTTGCCCGGCATCAACGTGGTCACCCGACCGCGAATGAGCCAATTGCACTATGCCGGTCAGAAAAAAATTACACGCCTGCCCAGCCGATCAGCGATTGTCGCGTTTTCTGCAGACGAAGTTTACGCGATTGCAGAATTGATTCGTCGCCAGCGCGGTGCCGCAGCGGTGGTGCTGGGGTCCCTTTCACCCCGCACCCGCAACGCGCAGGTTGAACTGTATCAATCGGGGGATGTCGATTTCCTGGTCGCCACCGACGCCATCGGCATGGGTCTTAATTTGGATGTTGATCATGTTGCCTTCGCCCAGGACCAGAAATTTGACGGCTATGCTCACCGTCGTCTGAAACCAGCGGAATTTGCCCAGATTGCTGGCCGGGCCGGACGTCATGTGCGCGACGGTACTTTTGGCGTAACCGGCAATGTGACCCCGTTTGAAGATGAGTTGGTGGAGCGGTTGGAAAGTCATGATTTCCCAACTGAAAAGCTGATGCAGTGGCGCAACAGGGATTTGCAGTTCGATTCAATTGAAAAACTGGTTGAAAGTCTCGATCAGCCCAGCCGTGACCCGGTGCTGGTCAGAGCGCCCATGGCCACCGATCAGCGGGCATTGTCGGCGATGGCGTCGCAGTCGGATATTGCTGACCGAAGCACATCTGAAGATCAGGTGCGCCTTTTGTGGCAGGTCGCTCAAATCCCTGACTATCGTAAGATTGCACCGGCCAATCATTCAGACATGTTGGGCACGATCTATCGCGAT
>CAJQPW010000130.1 GCA_905480295.1 uncultured Rhizobiaceae group bacterium
AACCAGCACCGCGTCGACGGCCGACAGCCACCCCCAATCACGTGCCCCCGACAATGCTGACAGCACGGTTGTCGCCACCAGCAAATCCAGCAAACGACGGCGGCGGCGTCGGGGCAAACGCGGCAAAGGCGACACAGGCGGCCAAGACCGCCAAAACGCCCAGGGCGGCAACGGTGCACCCCACAGCAATTCCCCATTCAACGGTGCCGGTGAAAGCGCAGGAAATTCAGGGGTTGGGGGCACCGATCATCGCCACAACGCAGGACGGGGCGCGGGACAACATCTGACCCCCAACCGGCGACCCGACCAGCAATTGGATTCAGCACATTCGGCCGACCGAAATACAAACGGGCAAAGTCCAACAGCAGATACCCAAGCACCCCGGCAGGACAGGCGTCGCGGTTACGACAAGCGCAGAAACCGCCGTCGCGTCCCAAAAGGGCAGTTCGAGAACAACCGGCCTCAAGGGTCTGACCCACAACCGGTGGCGCCCAACAATCCGCAAACTCCCGACCGGGGCAAACAGGGGCACAAAAGACGACCCCAACGACGCCATGCTGACGCCTATGCGGCCCTCGACCTTGGCACCAACAATTGCAGATTGCTGGTTGCCGTGCCGCAGCAACCGGGCCGCTTTAAAGTGGTTGATGCCTTTTCCCGCATCGTGCGACTGGGGGAGGGGCTGGCTGCAACCGGCAAGCTGGGTGATGAGGCCATGGACAGGGCCATCGGTGCGCTGAAGGCCTGCGCTGGAAAACTGGAAAACCGCAAGGTCAGAGGTGTGCGGCTGATCGCGACCGAAGCCTGTCGCCGGGCTTCAAACGGGACCGAGTTTCTGACCCGCGTGGAACAGCAGGCGGGCATCAAACTGGAAATCATCGACCGGGAAACCGAAGCCCGGCTGGCCGTTGCCGGGTGTTCATCGCTGGTTGACCGCCGCGCCAAGGGTGTTGTGCTGTTTGATATTGGTGGTGGGTCCTCCGAACTTGCATTGCTCGATTTGAGCAAACGCAAACGGCACGACCTTGGTCCGGCAATGGTCTCCTGGACATCCCTGCCACTGGGGGTCGTCACGCTTTCTGAAAAACATGGTGGCGGCAAACTGGTTACCCGTTCCGTATTTGAAGACATGGTCGCCGATGTCTCGGAAATGCTGGCGAAATTCGACGGCCGCGATTCGCTGCAGGAAGCAGGGCAGAACGGTGAAATTCATCTGCTCGGCACCTCCGGCACCGTCACCACCCTTGCCGGCATTCATCTCAAGCTTCCGCGCTACGACCGTCGCCAGGTCGACGGCATCTGGATGGCCTCGCAGGATGTTGACGCGATGATCAATCAACTGGTGGACATGAGTTTTGAACAGCGCGTGGCCAATCCCTGTATCGGTCGCGACCGGGCCGATCTGGTCCTGGCCGGATGTGCCATTCTAGTCGCCATTCAGCAATTGTGGCCGTGTCCGCGTTTGCGGGTTGCAGACCGGGGATTGCGCGAGGGACTGCTGACTGAAATGATGAACGCAGACAATGCCTGGCAGAGACGTCCGAAATATTTCCGTCAAAATCGAAACTGAACAAATGGCCAAATCGGGAAAACATAGTGGAAGTGGTGGTCGCGGGGCCGGTGGCGAGGGGCCTGGTGGCGGTCGTGGCGTCAATCTGCGCAACATGCACACCAAGGTTAAGACGGCGCGGGGTCGAAAAATCTCGTCCACCCTTTGGCTGCAGCGACAGCTCAACGACCCTTATGTGCAAAAGGCCAAGGCGGAGGGATACGCGTCCCGTGCGGCCTATAAATTGCTCGAAATTGACGAACGCTACGGCCTGCTGAAACCGGGGCAGCGGGTTGTCGACCTGGGAGCCGCACCGGGCGGGTGGTGTCAGTTGGCGGTCAGCAAGGTCGGCTCAAGCGTCGACGATATCCGCGTTGTCGGGATCGACTATCTCGATATGGATCCGGTGCCGGGTGCGACCATCCTGAAAAAGGATTTTCTCGATGATGATGCGCCCGATGCCCTGATTGAAGCGCTTGGGGGTGCACAGCCTGATCTGGTGATTTCAGACATGGCGGCCCCGACAATCGGTCACCGCAAAACCGACCATATGCGCACCATGGCCCTTGTCGAGGTGGCGCTGGACTTTGCCCTGCAGGTGCTGAAGCCGGGCGGGCATTTCATCGCCAAGACGTTTCAGGGCGGCACGGAGCAATCCCTGCTGGCGCTGATGAAGAAGAATTTTGCCAGCGTGCACCACGTGAAACCACCGGCAAGCCGGGATGGATCCGTAGAATTGTATCTGCTGGCCAAGGACAGAAAACCGGTCGAATAGTGCTGACCGGCGCGTGCAGGCGGTTGTGTGTCGATCTGCCACTGAAATAAGATGCAAATAAATGGCAATTGCCGTCTTAGGGGCTTTGCCAAGTGCGCTGGCTCGTGTTAGGCGACGGCGTCAAACATGTAGGCGTTTTGATCGCCTGCCCCCAACAAGGTTTGACCCATGGCCAAAATTATTTCCACTTCCACAGGCGAGCAGGCGCTCACCTTTGATGATGTGCTGTTGCAACCCGGACATTCCGAAGTCATGCCCAATCAGGTGGATGTGTCCAGCAGGTTGACCCGCGACATCAGCCTCAATCTGCCAATTCTGTCGGCGGCGATGGATACGGTGACGGAATCCCGACTGGCGATTGCGATGGCACAGGCCGGTGGTCTCGGTGTGATCCACCGCAATCTGACCCCGGAAGAACAGGCAGAAGAAGTACGCCGGGTGAAGAAATTTGAAAGCGGCATGGTGATCAACCCCTTGACCATCGGGCCAGACGCCAGTCTGGAAGATGCACTGAACCTGATGGAAGCACACCGGATCTCGGGAATTCCCGTGGTGGAGAATGGTGGCACGGGCGGCCATCACAAGGGACGTCTGGTTGGTATCCTGACCAACCGTGATGTGCGCTTTGCGTCGGACCCGGCACAAAAGGTCTATGAATTGATGACCCGGGAAAACCTGGTGACCGTACGGGAAGGGGTCAGCCAGGAAGATGCCAAGCGTTTGCTGCATCAGCACCGGATTGAAAAACTGCTTGTAGTCGATGGCCAGGGACAATGCACCGGCATTATTACCGTCAAGGACATGGAGAACAGCAAGCTTAATCCCAATGCGACCAAGGACGAATCCGGCAGCCTGCGGGTTGGTGCGGCAACGACCGTCGGGCCAGATGGCTTTGAGCGGGCTGAGCGGTTGATTGACGCCGGTGTAGATCTGCTGGTGATTGATACAGCCCACGGCCATTCACAGCGGGTTCTGGACGCGGTTGGTCGGGTCAAGAAACTGTCAAATAATGTGCGCATTGCGGCTGGAAATGTTGCCACGGCTTCCGGCACACAGGCGTTGATCGACGCCGGAGCTGACACGGTGAAAATCGGAATTGGACCCGGCTCCATCTGCACCACGCGGATGGTTGCAGGCGTGGGTGTGCCGCAATTGTCGGCCATCATGTCGGCGGTGGAAGTCGCGCAAAAGGCCGATGTGCCGGTGATTGCCGATGGCGGCATAAAATTTTCAGGTGATCTGGCAAAAGCATTGGCTGCCGGGGCGTCGCTGGCGATGGTCGGTTCCTTGCTGGCCGGTACGGATGAAAGCCCCGGTGAAGTCTATCTGCACCACGGACGTTCGTTTAAATCCTATCGTGGCATGGGTTCGGTCGGTGCGATGGCGCGGGGGTCGGCTGACCGTTATTTTCAGTCCGAGGTCACCGATTCACTGAAGCTGGTTCCCGAGGGAATTGAAGGTCAGGTCCCCTACAAGGGACCGGTCAGTTCGGTGCTGCACCAACTGGCAGGTGGCCTGAAGGCCTCAATGGGATATGTTGGGGCAGCATCGCTGACGGATTTTGTTGAGCGTGCTGAATTTGTGCGTATCTCTTCGGCAGGGCTGTCAGAAAGCCACGCCCACTCTGTCAACATAACGCGGGAAAGCCCGAATTATTCGGGTCGCTAGGGATACGTGATGGATGCTTTTACGTTGGTTTGGGATTTTGCCCCTGTGGTCAAAAACAAGCTGTTGTTTTTGGCCATCGCCGCGCAGATGGGCGTGGCCATCTATGGCTATTCAAAAATGAGCGCTGCCCGCCTGAAAGCGCGCAGCGAGAACCGTATTGTGCCGAACGACTATAAGGCGCTGGACTCTGAACCGGACGACCTGCGCGTCTACACCCGTGCGGTGGCAAATCAGTTTGAAATGCCGGTTTTGTTTTACGCGCTGGTGCTTGCCATATTGCTGGCCGGGTCGGCGAGCTGGATCACCGTGGCACTGGCCTGGATCTACGTGGCGCTGCGGTTTGCCCATCTGCGTGAAATGATCACCGAAAACAGGGTTATATTGCGGCGCAGAATATTCATTCGTTCAACCCAGACCCTGCTGTTGCTGCTGCTTGACTTTGTCATTGCAGTGCTGTTCTGGGCGCAGGTCTGATCATGCGGCTGGGTGGACGAATACAGGCGGCCATTGACGTGCTCTCCGACATGGAGAAGCGCAAACGTCCGGCATCAGAAGCGCTCAAAGGCTGGGGTCTGGACCATCGCTTCGCGGGATCCGGTGACCGTGCCGTGATTGGCAATATGGTCTATGACGCTTTGCGCAAAAAGGCATCAACGCAATATCTGATGGATTCTGACAGCACCCGGCGTCTGGTGTTTGGCACATTGTTGCGCGATTGGGGATATAGTGCGGAAACCCTTGCAGCCGAGCTGGAGGGGGACAAATTTGCCCCCGACCTGCTCAGTGATGCTGAAATTGAAATCTTTACCAGCCGTAACCTCACCAATGCACCTGCCCATGTACAGGCAGATGTTCAGGAATGGCTTGTGGGCTCGCTTGAGGCCAATTTTGCTGATGACTGGATCGGCGAAGCGCAGGCAATGACCCAGCGTCCACCGGTCGATCTGCGCGTCAACACGCTGAAATCAGGTCGCGACAAGGTAGCCAAAGCGCTCAAGCGTGCCGGTGTTGAGGCAACGGCGACGGCGCGCAACGGATTGCGCATCGCTGCCGGGCAAGGCGCGGACAGACAACCCAATGTGCAGGTCGAAGCAGCGTACCAAAAGGGTTGGTTTGAAATTCAGGACGAAGGCAGCCAGATCGTTGCTGATCTGGTGTTTGCGCGTCCCGGGGAGCAGGTTCTGGACTTCTGCGCCGGTGCCGGCGGCAAAACCTTGGCGATGGCCGCAACCATGGAAAATCGCGGCCAGATCCATGCCTATGACGCGGATAAAAACCGCCTCAAACCAATCTACGAACGTTTGAAACGCGCCGGGGTTCGCAACGCGCAGGTGCATGGGCCCGATGATGATCTGTCCGACCTGACCGGTCGCATGGACCGGGTGGTTGTTGATGCGCCCTGCACCGGGTCGGGCACATGGCGTCGCCATCCCCACGCCAAATGGAAACTCAGCAAGGAAATGCTGGAAACCCGGTTGACCGAGCAGGAAGAAGTGCTGTCGGAAGCCGCGCCTTTTGTGCGTCCGGGCGGATACCTGGTCTATATTACCTGCAGTATTTTGCCTGAAGAAAACGAAAATCAGATCAATTCCTTCATCGAGGACAACCCGCAGTTTGAGCTGCTTTCGGTCGGCGAGGTCTGGCAGGACCTGTTTGGCTTCAACAAATCCCAACCCTGGTCGTCGGATATGAAAACGGTCACGCTGACCCCCGGATCAGTCGACACCGACGGTTTCTTCATTGCCGTGGTTGGCCGCAAGGGCTGAAGCCTGAACGACCACCCGCACCGGCGGCGCGCCCAAATCATCTGCGGTTCTGGAACAAGGGCCGGTATCACCGAATTTTTTATTCACAATTTTAACCCGATGTTGAATTAAGCGCTGTAGGTTGACCCGATACCGGAAGGGCTGAACTGTCATCATGGACTGGAACGCATTTCTACTCGAGCAATTTGCTTCACCAGGCAAACTTGTCGGGCACCTGTCTTATATCCTGCTTGTTGCATCGATGATGATGCGGTCCATGAAATGGCTGCGGGTCATCGCAATTTCGGCTGGTGTTGTTTCAGCTTTATACGGCTATTTTTTCCTGCTCGACTTCGTCACCGTCTTTTGGGAGGTGATCTTTGTCAGCGTCAATCTCATCCAATTGCTGTTGTTGGAGATCGAGAACCGGCGTGCCAAATTTTCGGAAGAAGAAGAGAAGTTCATCAAGGCGGCGCTGGCCAATGTTGAGCGGGCGCACGCCAAGCGCCTGTTGCGTCTAGCCAAACATTTGGAATTTGAATCCGGTGCCATTTTGACCCGGGAAGGGGAGCTGGTTGAAAAACTGCTGTTCGTCATATCCGGGGCAGTGCGCGTGGATAAGGCGGGCGCCATGGTGGGTGTCTGTGGTCATGATGATTTCATCGGAGAAATCGGCTTCATGCTGGGCACCAATGCAACTGCAACTTCGATAGTCACCAATTCCGCGCGTTGCCTGAGCTTTGATCATGAGACCTTGCGCAACATGCTGTCTAAGGAAGCAGCCCTGCGCCACGCGCTGGAATCCAGCTTTAACCGGAACCTTGTTGGCAAGTTGGTGAAGTCGAACAAAGGAACCGGACCCGATAACCAATCGGGGGTGACCCAATAATTGGGGGCGACCCAATAATTGGGGGCGACCCGATTGACCGCATTGCCGGGATCGGTGAGAAGGCCTACTCAGAGCCACAAATCCAACGCGAGACTTGCCATGACCGCACGCGAACAGACCGTCCTCATCATCGACTTTGGCTCGCAGGTGACGCAATTGATCGCCCGGCGTATCCGTGAATGTGGCGTTTATTGCGAGATTGTGCCTTTCAACAGTGCCGAAGATGCCTTTGAGCGGCTCAATCCCGCTGCGGTGGTGTTTTCAGGCGGTCCCGCATCGGTGATCGATCAGGGGTCGCCGCGGGCACCTCAAAATGTGTTTGATTCCGGCGTTCCTATCCTGGCGATCTGTTACGGTCAGCAGACCCTTTGCACGCAGCTGGGCGGGAAGGTTGAAGGCGGGCATCATCGGGAATTTGGCCGCGCTGATGTGGAAATCAAAAAGCCCAGCCGGTTATTTGAAGGTGTCTGGGAGGTCGGCAGCTGCTATCCGGTCTGGATGAGCCACGGCGACCGGGTCACCGAACTGCCCGACGGTTTTGAAGTGGTCGGCACGTCGCCAAACGCCCCCTTCGCCATCGCCAGCGATGAGACGCGCAATTATTATACCACCATGTTTCATCCCGAAGTGGTGCACACGCCGGATGGTGCAAAACTGCTGTCGAACTTCGTGCATTCCATCGCCGGTTTGACCGGGGATTGGTCCATGGCCGCCTATAAGGACCGGGCGATTGAGGCCGTCCGCAAGCAGGTTGGTGACAAGCGTGTGATTTGTGGCCTTTCCGGTGGGGTGGATTCTTCCGTGGCCGCGCTGTTGATTCATGAGGCTGTCGGCGACCAGTTGACCTGCATCCTGGTGGACCACGGACTGATGCGGATGAATGAAGCCGCCGAGGTCGTTAAAATGTTCAACGATCACTATAGCATCAATCTGGTTCACGTGGACGCCAGCGATCTGTTTCTTGACGCTCTGGAAGGCGAGGACGACCCGGAGGTCAAACGCAAGACCATCGGAAAATTATTCATCGATGTTTTTGATGCCGAAGCTCACAAGCTGGGTGGAGCGGACTTTCTCGCCCAGGGAACGCTTTATCCAGATGTGATTGAAAGTGTCAGTTTTACCGGCGGTCCTTCGGTGACCATCAAATCGCACCATAATGTCGGTGGATTGCCCGAACGGATGAACATGCAGCTTGTTGAGCCCCTGCGTGAGCTGTTCAAGGATGAAGTGCGTCTGCTTGGTGCTGAACTGGGTCTGCCACAGAGTTTTATCGGGCGTCATCCGTTTCCCGGTCCCGGCCTTGCAATCCGCTGCCCCGGACCGGTCAGCCGCGCCAAGGTCGAGATTCTGCAAAAGGCCGATGCCATCTATCTCGACGAAATCCGCAAAGCCGGCCTCTATGATACGATCTGGCAGGCCTTTGCCGTTCTGCTCCCCGTTCAGACCGTGGGTGTCATGGGCGATGGCCGGACTTATGAATTTGTC
>CAJQPW010000131.1 GCA_905480295.1 uncultured Rhizobiaceae group bacterium
CCAACTGCTGCAACACCTGCACGTCGACCACTGCAGCCACTAGCCAAACGAGTCCCACAGGCAATAGAAGCGCACTCAAAATAAGATTTGGTTGCGGGCGCACGGTAGCGATTTCATCCCACCGAATGTAAATCAGCCACAAAGAGATTGGTAAAATCAAAAAACCATGAGCGAAGGTTTCAGAGCGCGCCCAGATGGCGACCATGGACAGGGCAGTGGCGTGATACACATACAACAATGCCAGAAAGAAAAGCCCGACAACCCACATGCCAGCGCGTGCATCTGCCCGTCCCAAAACTGATTGTCGGGACATTCTTCCCTAACCTAGCGAACGGGCGAGAAATGGGCCAACAAAATTAGCAACCGGCAAAGGAAGCTTGCCCCAAACCTTGATCATTGTCTGATACTTTGGATTAAGAGGATTGATATCTGGCACCGCGTCTGAAGTCGCAAGGTAATACTCATAGGGCAGCGGGCTAGGTTCAAAACCGAAGTTCTTCTTAAAGCTATAGGGGCCAGTGCCCGCCTTACTGCGACCGAAGTCGAACAAGCGATAGCCTTGTGCAGCGGAAAGGCGCATAAGCTCCCAATACATAAAATGATTAACGCCCTTTATATGCCGGGCTTCTGCGATGCTGCCACCGTAATACGGAATCACCTCATCTCGGAAATAGAAATTCATTACACCCGCGACATCGCGACCTTTATGCGAAATCATCAAGATACTGCAGTCCGCCTTGAACTCATCCTTAAGAATCCGCAGATACTTCCGCGAGAAAACCGGTGTCCCAAGGTTTTTCACACTTTCAGAATAGACACGAAAGAACCGATCCGTTGACTGGGTCCACTCACTGAGCAGACCCTCCTTGATGCCCTTACGCACCATCGCCCGCTGACGATTTGGAATGGCCTTCAGGTTTACCTCATCACTAGGATCTATCGCTTTGCGAAACGTAAAATAGAGGTCTTTGACAGGCCAACCGGCTTCACTTGCTTCGCGATTGCGCAACTCAAGGGCACCAACTTTTAGAGTATCTGACAGGTCCGACGCTGTTTTTCGCAGAGTATTCGCTGCCTCATCGCTGTCTGCAACCACCCCGCCGTATACGCAAAATGGCAGGGAAGCTAGTGAGTGTCCAAACAACACACTCTTGATCTCGGCAAGAGGAAGAATGCCTACAATGTCACCGTTTTCCTGCGCACACAAAAAATGCGTTCGATGGCCGAAAGCACGTTCGAGTACAGTTTTCCAGCAGGAAAGGTGAAAGAAAGTGGCCGTCTCAGTGCGCTGGACGTAGTCATCCCAGCTATCCATCAACTGGTTATCGAGCTTTCTCACCGTCAGCGTCAAGTCCGCCTGCCCTCTGTCAGAAAAATTTCATCCATTCGGCCCCAGGAAAAATCGGTCAACAATTTCTCCAAACGGTTATACGTGCGATTCAGGTTCAGGTAATGACGAAAGCGCGTCTTCAAGTCCAGCTGCTGCTGGCGAGGCTGATCAGGGTCAATTTCCCATGGATGAAAATAGAAAATACCTGACTCTCCATCCAGCCGATTGACTCGAGCAAGCGCCCATCGAGAAAAAGCGTAAGGAAACAAGCGAAACCAGCCACCGCCACCACAATTAATGTTACGCCCAGCCAAGGGTACTGTTGTAATCGGAATTTCGAGAAGCGCTCCACCTGCTGTACTGAAAGGGAAGCGTGGTGCTCCGGGTATGCCATAAAGGTCATGCCGGATCGGCACAATACTGGAACTATACTCGTACCCTGCCTCTGCCAGTTGATCCCACGCCCAGGCTTCATTCGTCCCGATAGAATAACTAGCCGCCCTGTATCCAATCACTGGCTCACCGCTTAAGTCCTGAAGGAGACTTCGGGTACGATCGATATCATCTCTAAACGCTTCAGGCGTCTGAGTGTTGACGCGTATATGCTCCCAGCCGTGGCTGGCTAGCTCGTGTCCAGCCTCAACAATTGCTTTAACAAGCCCAGGATGGCGCTCCGCCACCCAGCCAAGCATGAAAAAGGTACCCCTTACCTCATGTCGAGCAAAGAGATCGAGTATACGCAACGTATTATCTTCAACACGTTTGGGGAAACTGTCCCAGGTTGCCTTGTCAACATGCGATTCGAAAGCGGAGACCTGAAAGTAATCTTCCACGTCTACTGTCATCGCATTGCGCACCTGCCCACTGTCGAGCGCTTCAGCCGGGGCACCCATAGATTTTATCCCGATGCCCACTGGTGAATGATCTGTACTATGCGCGAGGCTGCTTTCCCATCCCAGAGAGCGGGCACCCTGCCCACTTTGCCCCCTGTCGAAACAACGTCCTCGTAGCAGGCCATGATCTTGCCGGGATCGGTACCAACGATCGTATTGGTCCCCTGTTCAACGGTAATCGGCCGTTCTGTATTGTCACGCAGTGTTATGCAGGGCACGCCAAGTGCGGTGGTTTCCTCCTGTATACCCCCTGAGTCGGTAAGCACCACCTGGGCATCTTTCATCAGGCCAAGCATTTCCAAATAACCCTGAGGAGGAATTGCGGTTATCGCAGCTTTCTCAAGTATTGCGTGGAGCCCTGCCGATTCGATACAAGCGTTGGTGCGGGGATGAATCGGAAACAACAAGGGCGTACGCTCACTCACGCGAGCAAGCACTTCCAGGAGATCACGAAGCACCGCAGGATCATCGACATTGGACGGGCGATGCAAAGTGACAACGCCATAACGCCCTTTTTCACAGAGTGCGCTGTCAAGCTTCATGCCTGATAATGATGTTTTTGCGGGAATCGCATCGGCGAGGTTGTATAGCAGCGTATCGATCATGACGTTTCCGACAAAGTGAATCTTTTCACTGGCAATACCCTCTTTGGCCAGATTATTCTTCGCGCTATCCTCTGTAAGAAACAGTAAATCGGATAGTTGGTCGGTCAATATCCGATTAATTTCCTCCGGCATACCACGATCGCCACTGCGCAAACCCGCTTCCACGTGAACAACAGGAATACCTTTCTTCACCGCTACAAGCGCACAAGCAATCGTCGAGTTAACGTCTCCCACCACCAGTACCGCACAGGGATGCACGTCATCCAGCACAGGCTCGAATCGTTTCATTATTTCTGCGGTTTGCTGAGCGTGAGTACCCGATCCGACCTCAAGATCTACATCAGGTTCAGGAATATGCAGCTGATCGAAAAACGCGTGTTTCATCGCCACGTCATAGTGCTGGCCAGTGTGTACCAAAGTGGCATTAAGATTGGATGAGGACGCAGCGAACGCGCGCATAATAGGTGCAATTTTCATGAAATTAGGCCGAGCACCCACCACACAGAGAACTCTCTTTGACACTGCCTCGCCGCCCATAAAAGTTAACCTCTACAGGAAAAGGCGGAAACCAATTTGAAAGAGGTTTTCTTTGTACTCGTTGAGACGCAAGTCTGATTGTCGATCGACAAAGCGATAACCGAACGTCAAGTTCATGCGGTCACTCATGCGGTAAGTGAGATTCAATCGATAAGTCCATTGTTCTGATTCCGCTTGGTTACTAAAGTCCTGACCGGTGGTGAAACCAGCTGGCTTTACGTCCTCATAATAGACCGATCCCACCAAGTTGTAGCGCCCCGACATGGTGGGGCTAAAAGAGATTTCCCAATCAGTGAAATCCGCCTCCTGTCCATCTTCTTCCCGGGTCTGTTGAGAGTAGCTGCCGAACATCTGCAACGTTCCAACCCGCCCCTTGTAAACGTAGGTAAGCGTCAGTCGCTCGTCAATGATGACCCCGTCGCTATTAATACTGGTATCGGTGCCGATGCCATCAATAGCATCCCCGTCGGCATCAAAACGATCGCTGCCGCCACTGAAGAGTGGATCCCCATCACTAAATGTACCTAGACCCTCAGCCGGATCATTTATACCGTAGGTCGCCAGGTCGCGCTGAAAGGTAATCACTTTCTCATAGTTAGCTGTGATCGTACTGCGCTGTCGCTCATGCCTGATTCTTACACGCGGGGTAGTCCCGAAAAAACGATCTCCTATGCCAACATCGACTAACGTTCGAGGAGACGGTGCCCACCGCAGGCCCACGTCCCAGGCTTGACCGCCCGTGTCACGACCCTGAAATGTCTGGAAATCATTCCACTCCCAACCGTAAGTCCCATTGACCTGCAGGGTTCGGGTCAGTTGATAGCCAAGTTTACCTGACAGCGACTTGAGCTCGGTGTCTTCCCTGGGCACGCTTTCGCCGGTGAACACATTGACCGCATCATCATTATATGACGTGTTGCTGTAACGGCCTTTCACATCCCATGTCATGCGCGAATTAAAATCGCCCTTGACAGAAGATACAACCGCGTGACGACTACTATCGCTGACCGAATCCTCTGAATTAAGCACCTCGCTGTAGGTGTATCGTAAATCTGCTTTTGTGTTACTTCCGATTTTACGCGAAGTAGAGGGGCTTATTTCATACCGATAAAAAGTATTGGTATTCCCGTTGCGATCGAGACCGTCATTACTCCTGGCCCGGGCGGAACTGACCCGGTTCTGGTCTGCCCGAGCGCTGACGTTGAGTTTCACCCAGTCCTCTATCAAAATCGTGTTCATCGTGCCCAGCAGGCGAGGAAAATATTTCTGCCTGTCATCAAGAGAGTCGCCAGTACAGCCGTCGTCTCTGAGGTCGCCGTCAGAAAGGGTATTGACCGTCACGGAGCCTTGCAAACGCGCCTTCGTTCTGCTTGTCTCTACCGAGACAGTGCCGGACGGCGTTAACAAAGCAACACCTGTCCAGTCGCTGCGCTTGTCGTC
>CAJQPW010000132.1 GCA_905480295.1 uncultured Rhizobiaceae group bacterium
CGTGGGACTTTGGAAAGAAAGGCTGTATTTTCGACATTTGAGCCGGTGAGAGCAGAAACAAATCAGACATGGCAAACTCCTTTGCCACCCTGAATCAGAAATCATCACTCAATGCAAATTAATGGGTCCTGAACCTAGACCCCATTGTTGTTGTCAGCGCGCCTTATGAGGATCTTGCGCAGCAACAACTTGATGCAATGGGCTGCACACCCTCGGCCGTGATCTGTGAACCCATGAGCAAAGATACATCCGCAGCCGTTTTGCTAGCAGTGGAGTTGGTTGAAGATTCTGACAGCGGCTTGTTCCTGGCCATGCCGTGCGAATACGTGGTTGGTGAGCAAAGCGAATTTTTCCGGGCCATCGATGATGCGGCATGTGCTGCGCAACGAGATGGCCTGATTGTCGCCTTTGGCACGACGCCAAGCTACGCGGACACCAATCTCGGATATATGCGTGCTGGCGCAGCACTGGCAGACCGGACCGGTTTCAGACTCAAAACTTTTGTCGAAAGACCCGGCCGCAACGAAGCGGAGCAGCTGGTGCAGGAAAAACGCATATTCTGGAATACCGGAATGTTCCTGTTTGATCGTGAAACCCTGCGGCGTGAATTTCAAACCTTCGTGCCTCAGATTGATGGTTGCATCTATAGAGCGGTTTGCACCGGTCATTGGTGTGGAACTGTCTTCCACCCTGACGCAGCAGCCTTTTCAAACTTACCCGCGATATCGATCAACTACGCCATCATGGAAAGAACTGAACGGGCAGCAATCGTAGCGATGGATGCCGAATGGTCTGCATTGGATTCCAGGCCGGTTGTTCGCGAGACAGATCGGACGAGGGACCGAAACAATGCTGTTGGCAGGAGATTGTATATCATCGGTGGTCGAGATGCTGGTCCGGCAAAACGTCATCGCGGTCATCCGGTTCCACACCTTTCACTTCATAATCGCAGCTGAGGGATTGAACATGGGTTTGTTGGAAGGGCGTTGCCATCGTTACCTTTGATGCAGTGGCCCGGCAATTGGGTGGTGGCTACAGCCATCGACGCAGCAGGGTACGATCCATCAATTGGAAAAATTTGCCGACGGCATCGTTGAAATGATCGATGTTCACATCGGAAACAGTTAGGGCGACGACGACGTTGTGCAGGAGGAGGGCGCTCACAAAAAGCGCTCTCCTTCCGCCAATCAAATCAAAAAGCTGATCGCTAAGAAAAGGGGCTGAATGGATATGGACGTCGGCTGAGAACGCGACGCGGACAGAATTTCACACAACAGCTAAACTTCGGCCCGGCAATGACCGGGCTTTTTTTTAGGACCACGATTCACGCTTTCGATAGATCGTTGAGGGGCTCATTTTCAACACCTCTGCTGCACGGGGAATGCTGCCCTTGCAATGGGCGATAGTTGCTTCCACAACTTCCCTTTCGATATCGCTATAGGCACGGCCCAATTCAACCTCGAGAACCCGTTGATCGCCGGTGACGGTCGATGATTCCGATCTTGGTTTCGGACGCCCTGATACTCCTGCGCCACCAATCGACAGCATCTCCGCTTCAATTATTTCGCCGTCGTTGAGTATAACTGCATTGCGTACGACATTTTGTAATTCACGTACGTTTCCGGGCCAGCCATGCTGGCTGAGGCTGACTTTAGCCTCGTCGGAATATGCTTTGAATGCCTTTCCCTCTTCTTCCGATATTTGGGTCAATAAAGCGGTGGCAATTTCCACGACGTCCTCATCTCGGTCACGCAGCGGCGGCAGTTGGATGGGTACGACGTGCAGGCGATAGAACAGATCTTCGCGAAAGCGGCCTTCTTCGACCTCAGTTTGGGGGTGCCTGTTGGTGGCACATAGAATGCGTACATCAACCTTCTCCAACTTGTCGCTGCCAACCTTTTGTATTTGTTCCGTTTGTAGGAACCGCAACAGTTTGGATTGTAGGTTCATATCCATTTCGCAAATCTCATCCAGAAACAGCGTGCCTCCGTTGGCGGCAGACACAGCACCTTCTCGGTTTGAGGTGGCACCCGTAAATGCGCCTTTGAGATGGCCAAAAATTTCAGATTCCATCAAATCCTTGGGAATTGCGGCGCAATTCAGAGCCACGAATGGCTTCTGATTGCGAGCCGATGATTTATGAATGGCCTGGGCACAGACTTCTTTGCCCGTTCCGCTTTCTCCAGTGATGAAGACGTTGGCCGACGAACGCCCGACGGCTTCGATCATTCGATAGACTGCAATCATCGGAAGGGACGAACCAATAAAGCCGTTCAAATTTGATTTTTGGTAGGGTTTGGCAATCTCCGTAACAACGGTATGCAGAACCTGGTGTTCGATGGCGTTGCGGGTGGTTGTAATCAAGCGCTCTTGGGCCGCCGGTTTGACGACATAATCGTAGGCACCAGCCCGCATCACATCGACCGCTGTGTTGATTGACCCGGTGGAGGTAACAACGACAACTGTGACCGGGATTTTCTGTTTGCGAATGGCTTCCATGACATCCATGCCACTGATGTCCGGCAATTGCAGGTCGAGCAATACAACCTGATACTCACCCTTGACGAGGTGCTCCAGCGCTTGCGTGCCGGTTGTGACATGTACTGCCTCCAACCCATCTTTGCGCAGCCACGATTGGTAGCTGAGCCCGACTGAAATGGCGTCTTCGACGATGAGGATTTTTTTACCTATCGCACTCATGGGTGTTACCTCTCGTTGCTGGCCGTGTCGTCGCTCATCGCGGCAAACCGTTGTCTGGCCGAACCCAGGACCGCTTTTGCGAATCTGTTGATTTCCTCTTGCATGGCAAAGGCCTCGTCGTTTTGACCAGAACGAAGAAGGTTGTTGGCAACTCCGGACAGACGTTGGAGTTCGGTTGCGCCAAATGTACCGCTGACGCCCATCAGACCGTGTGTTGCACGTTCAAACATTTCACCGTCACCGGCATCACAGGATTTATTGAGGTCCGTCAGATGGCGGGTGATGTCAGTTTGAAATTCCTCAAGGATGCGCATGCTGAGTTCGTCGTCCATGCCATCAATAACGCCGGCCAGAATTGCTTCGTCAAACAGGTTGCCATTCGGTTTGGAGTCTTTGGGTGCGTGGGTTTTTCCACGGCCGGTCTTGGTACCAATGTGCCGTGACAGGGCGCGTGCCAGTTCCATGCGTGAGATCGGCTTTGAGACGAAATCATCCATGCCTGCGGCCAGTACCCGTTGACGATCTTCGTCAAGGGCATAGGCGGTCAGTGCAATGATCGGTACACGTCCGGCCCGCCCGTCCAGTTTTCGGATGATACCGGTAGCCGCGATACCATCCATCTCCGGCATTGAAACGTCCATCAATATTGCATCATAGTCATGGGCGAGAATTCCATCGATCGCTTCCTGACCGTCGCTCACCGTGTCGACAGTGCAGCCAAATCTTTCAAGCATGTTGCCGACAACGAGTTGGTTGGTGACGTTGTCTTCAGCCAGTAGAATCCGCACATCGGCCATGTCGCCAATGATGTCTTTGTTCGTTTCCGGGTAGTCGTCTTCTGCAACCTTTTGGGCACTGCTTTGCGCCAACGGGACTTCAAACCAGAATATCGACCCTTGATCCTTTCGCGGAGTGAAGCCGATTTCACCATCCATTGCTTCACACAGCGCCTTGCAGATTGAAAGACCGAGCCCAGTGCCACCAAATTTCCGCGCATAGCTTGAATCTATGGTGGCGAATTCGGTGAACAATTCGTGCTGCCGCTCTTTCTGTACGCCAATGCCGGTATCAATCACCTCAAATCGAAT
>CAJQPW010000133.1 GCA_905480295.1 uncultured Rhizobiaceae group bacterium
TTCAGGACAATACCCTCACACCAACGGGGTCACCGCCAATGGGATGGAATGGAGCAAAACATGGATTCCGCGCCTGCAGGAGCGTGGCTACCAAACCGTTTCCATCGGCAAGATGCACACGATTCCCTATGAGGCTCCAGCCGGGTTTGACGAGCGTTTCGTTGTTGAAAACAAAGATCGATATTACGAAGGACGATGGTATCTGGACGAATGGGACAAGGCGCTGGCTGCCCATGGATTGAAAAAACAGCAGCGCTCCCAATATCGCAAACGCGATGATTACCGCCAAGCTCTGGGAGCATTCACCTGGGAACTGCCGGAACATCTGCATTCAGATATCTTTGTTGGCGGCATGGCGCGCTGGTATCTGGAAACCAAGCCAGTTGAAAAGCCCCTGTTCATGGTGATCGGCTTTCCAGGTCCCCATCCTCCCTATGATCCGACCCCGGAATATGCCGAGCGGTACATGGATCGTGACATTCCACTGCCGAATGTCACGGCTGAAGAACTCGAACAACTGCCGCCCCCGTTCAAGGTGAAGCGAACCCATGATGTGGAAGTGGACCATGATTCCGTTGCATGGAGCCTTGATCCAACCGATGAGCAATTGCACCGCATGCGGGCGTTCTATTGTGCCAATGTGGAAATGATTGATCGCGAAGTCGGATTGATCATCGATGCGCTGAAGGATGCCGGTCGGTATGACAATTCAATCATCGTATTCTGTTCCGATCACGGAGATTGTCTTGGAGACCATGGCCTCAGTCAGAAATGGGCACCCTATGATGAGATCACACGTGTGCCGCTGATCATCAGCGCGCCGAAGCGGTTTAAGGGCGGCCGCACCGTTGACGAAATGGTTCAACTTTTCGATCTGGGACCAAGCATTCTGGAGTGGGCGGGGGCTGAACTTGATGAAACCCACGAAGCGATTTCATTGAATGAAGCACTGCACGGAGACGATTTCGTCGGGCGCGATCACGTCTTTTGCGAGCAGAGCGGGGACGTCAATTTCACCGGGGCAAAATACATGACCATGGTGCGGTCCAAGACGCATAAATTGGTACATTTCATGGATCATGAATTTGGCCAGCTTTTCGATCTGACATCCGAAAAAGGTGAAGCCGAAAATCTCTGGGATGATCCTGACAAGGCAGATACCAAGCAGGAATTACTCGATGTGCTTCGTGAATGGCACATTTCCAGCGCCTACAATACCCGTGTCGCCCGGCGCGCCATGGTCAATTAGGGAGAAACCGTCATCACCTTCGGCATTACTGTTTTACCGGAATGGGCTCAGGCAGAAGGCATTGAACCGCTGCTTGATCGGCTGCAGTCGGCCCATGTAACAGACATCGCCACAAGCCCCTATGTCATGGAGCCGTCAGACGCAGGAACAAGGGAACCGCCAGCAGATGCGGGGTCGGGAAAGGTCCGTTTGCTCGACAGAGAACTTTGGGGACGACGCGAAATCAAGGTGCGGACAGCGCCCAGTTTCATTCCCGACAAATCTCTCTACACCAACACGCCCTATCAACCACCGGAACCCGATGAACTGACACGGCGCGAAGGCGACACTGTTGCCGAGTTTGTAAGAGCTGCAAAAAACCGTGGAATAAAAGTATGGTTTCAGGTTCAGTCGGCAATTCCACCCGGTTACAGGGTGCAGTTTGGCGGTCCATCTGACAGCGACCGCCCACTGGGGCCAGATGGCAGCGCCGGTCCGCCGCGGGTTGATGCCAATGCCAGCCTCGCCGCGCCTGATGTGATTGAATATGGACGTGCCATGATGAAAGATCTGGCACGCGCCTATCCCGATATAGACGGCATTCGGCTCGACTGGCCCGAATATCCGCCATATCACGCCCACGCATTGTTTTTCGGTTTCAGCGATCATGCGCTCCGCGTTGCCGGAGCAATGAACATCGACACTGATCGGATGCGGCTGCATGCAAGGCAAGTGCAGCATAATCTCAGCCAAGCACTGACCGATGAGTTGCTGGGCAAAAGTCAATATTTGGACGACAGCAATCTTGCCCGTTGGCTGGCTGATTATCCGGGCATGCTTGACCTGTTGACGTTACGGCGCAAGCTGTCCTTCGATCTGATCACCTCGTTTCGTGCCGCATTGCCGCAGCACATGGCTCTGGTTCCACAAACCTTCCCGCCGCCGTTCCACCTGTTATCAGGTTTCGACCTGGCCAGCACGGCCCGGATTGTGCAGGGCATTGGCGTCAAGTTCTACACGATGCACTGGCCGATGATCCTGTCGGACTACGCGCAAGCCATGGCCGTTGGTTCAGCCAGCAGTCAGGCAATTGCAAATGCGCTGGTCACCACTTTCGGCACAGGGGAACAACCGCCCTCGGCAATTGAACAATTTCGCTACCCGGAACCGGATGAGGATCACACCGCTTCAGACAGTGCAATCAGAGAAAAGATCAACACGGCACAGGCCGCCACCGATGCATGCCAGATCTACGCCTTCACGCACGCTTATGGACCGCTTGATGATGTCGCCCGGCGCGCCCGCGCTTGTTGGGAAGCGTCTGGTGGCAATATGTGGGTCAACCGATATGGTTATATGTCGAATGAAAAAATATCCGCATTTGCAGATCTCGTGAAACCCGCCCGCTGACGCTGAATTCAGGCATTCGGCCCGCCGCCGCGACTGACTGAAATGTCCTGTTCGTCGACAAACGATTTTGAATGAATATCCAGTTGCGCCGGCAAAACAGTGACTCCCAATCCCGGCAATTCAGGAACCTGCAAATTACCATCGCGCAGGGCAATCGGTGT
>CAJQPW010000134.1 GCA_905480295.1 uncultured Rhizobiaceae group bacterium
TGCGAAAGTGACAATTGGGGACTGGTTGCGAATTTTTTTGCCGCGCCAACAACTCATGCTGGCGCGGCAAACTCCGCTTTACTTGATCGCTCCAGACGCTTTCAGGATTGATGTGTGGCGGTCACGCTGGGTTCCCCAGTATTTCACCAGATCACCACCGGCCATGAAATCACCCATCAGTGATTTGTCCTTCTTGTATTTCTGCCAGTCGGCTGAATCGTACACTTTCTGGAACAGTCCGGTGTAGTAATTCAGTGCATCCTCGGACATGCCAGGGGCGCCGACAACGGCGCGCTGCATGAAGTAGGAGAAGTCACCGCCTTTTTCCTTCAGAGTTGGTACGTCCGGGAACATCGGCAGGCGTTCGTCGGTGAATGCCACCAGTGGAACCATGTCACCGGACTCATAGAAGCCCAGTGCTTCCGACGGGTTGTTCACCGATGAGTTCAACTGCTTACCGGCGACCTGTTTGGCCACGGCGCCGCCACCCTTGTAGGGAATATATTTCATCGACAGACCGTATTGGCCGTTCAGATAGTCGGTAATGATGTTATCTTCGGAATTCTTGCCGGTCCCACCCATTACCCATTTTTTGCCATCGGTTTTGGCTTTTTCAAGAAACTCCTCGAAGGTTTTCAGTCCGCTATCTTTGTGGACCCACAGCAAGAACGTATCCTCCGCCATGCGACCGACCGGGGCGAATTTCATGATGTCGACACCAAGCCCCGGTTGGCGCAGCGGTGTGGTGAAGAATGAATTCAGGGTCACCATTATCGTGTGGTCCGGGTCGTTTGCGCCTTTTGCAGCTTGCAAAGCTTCCGCTCCAGAACCGCCTGATTTGTTGGTTGGAACCAACGGACGCGGTGAGAGTTTTTCTTTCTCGATGATGGCCTGCATCAGCCGCGCCATCTTGTCAGCACCGCCGCCTTTGCCGGCCATGATGATGAAGTTGACAGGCTTGTTTGGTTCAAATGCGTAGGCAACGCTTCCCACGGTTGCAGCTGCAAATGCAGCGGCACCCACGGTGCTGAGTACAAGTTTTTTCAATAAAGCCATTTGGTATCCTCCCAGTTTGGCGGCGAGGTCACTTTGGTGACCACGCTGGTTTCGATTCTCAATTCCCATCCGCTTCATTGCGGCTTTTATTTTTGCTATTACGAGTCTTGTTCAATGAACGAGTATTACGGGCATTTGTGCATTGTCCACCACCGATTGAGTATTGCCTCCAAAAACTGTTTCTGCCTCATGACTGTCGCCATAGGCTCCCATGATCAATGTATCGCAACCATTCGCTTGTGCCTGATTGAGCAAAGACAAACCGATATTGCCATCGGGAGTGAATCGTAGGATTTCCGCCGTCACGCCCCTCATCTTCAGGTAGTCAACCAGATCCTGCGTGCTAGCTCCGTGCACTTCCTTACCTGCTGTTAGAATGACGACTTTTGAGGCTGCCTCAATGAGGTTCATTGTAAGCGCCAGCGCGCGTGCTGACTCAGTCGAACCATTCCAGCCAATGGCCAACGCATCGCCCAATTTCTCGTGCAGGACATCTGTGTTAGGGCACATCATCACCGGACGTCCGGTATTGAACAGCGCTGCTTTTAATGTGTTTGCACCAAGATTGCGGTCGACATCAGGTTTGGCCACACAAATAAGGTCCGCCAACCGCCCGTGCCGCTTGATAACGTCGACCTGACGACCAGACTCCTCTAACCAGGATGCCGTCGCGGACTTTCCTGTGGGGTTGTCCGTCATGCACAGTTTGAACGATTTTGCCAGCGCATGAACTTCGGCCTTGAGGCCTGCCTCTTCCTGATCGGCCACGCCCGATGCCTGTTCGAGTATTTGCTTTTTTAGAAAGGCTGGAATGGGTACTCCATAAGGCATTAAGTCTTCGGGTCGTGCTCTGCAATGAGCGATTTCGACGTGAGCTTTAAACCGTCGCGCCAGTGCAGCGGCATGGGCCAGGACGTTGTCGCCCTTGCCGTCGCCACGCACTGGAACGAGAATTTTTCTGATCATGTAATCACTCTCCTAGAACAGCCCTTCAATCTGACCTTCATCGTTGAGCATGATGCTCTCGGATGACGGTACGCGCGGCAGGCCTGGCATCGTCATGATTTCGCCGCAGACGACCACAACAAATCCGGCTCCGGCTGACAGGCGCACTTCGCGGATCGGCAGCGAGTGGCCCGTGGGGGCACCGCGCAGGTTCGGGTCGGTGGAGAAAGAATATTGCGTCTTCGCCATGCAGACCGGCAGATCGCCAAAGCCCGCTTCTTCCCACTGCCTGAGCTGGTCGCGGATTTTCTTGTCGGCCAGCACTTCATCGGCGCGGTAGATTTCTTTGGCCACCGTTTCAATTTTCTGCATCAGCGGCATGCCATCGCGGTATAGAACCTCAAACGCGCCCTTGTCTGCATCGGCAATTTCCGAAATGCGGGTGGCGAGTTCCTTTGTGCCTGCACCACCGTCGGCCCAGTGTTTACAAAGGATCGCTTCGGAACCCAGGCTTTCCACATAGTCCTTGCAGGCCTGTACTTCCGCTTCACTGTCACCGGCAAAGTGGTTGATGGCGACCACGGCGGGAACGCCGAACTTGCCGATGTTTTCAATGTGGCGGCCAAGGTTCGGGCAGCCGTCTTTCACGGCCTGCACGTTCTCTGCACCAAGGTCCTGCTTCTTCACGCCACCGTTCATCTTCATGGCGCGAATGGTGGCAACGATGACAATGGCGGAAGGGG
>CAJQPW010000135.1 GCA_905480295.1 uncultured Rhizobiaceae group bacterium
CATTGGTCATGGCATGTGGCGTTGCGACGATCATCATCTCGGTCGGTGCATACCGCTCACTGGAAGAAACCCGCGCTGCATTTTATGACCGATATCGTTTTGCAAACATTTTTGCGAACGCCCATCGGGTGCCGGAAACAATCAAACCAGATATCGCTCAAATTCCCGGAGTCGGTTCTGTCGAAATGCTGATAGCGAAACCCGTCATACTCGATATGCCGGCAATGCAGGAGCCTGCTTCTGCGCTGGTGGTTTCTCTCCCGCAACACCGTCAGTCCCGCGTCAATCGGCTTTATATTCGCCTGGGTCGACTTCCATCACCTCTGGGACGTGATGAGGTTGCTGTTGTTGAGCGTTTTGCAAGCGCACACAACCTGAGGCCGGGCGACAGGTTTGACGTCATCATGAACGGTCGTAAGCGAAGTATGAAAATTGTTGGGGTCGTCCTGTCCCCCGAATATATCTATGCGATAGGTCCCGGTGATATGGTCCCTGACGACCGCCGCTTTGCAATTTTCTATATGTCGGAGAAAGTGCTGCGCGGCATATTCGATATGCAGGGCGTGGCAAACAGCCTTTCTGTAACGACGTTACGCAACGCCGATGAACCAATGATCATCGACAGGCTCGACAAACTTCTACGCCCGTATGGCGGGCAAGGCGCGCATGGCCGAAAAGACCAGATGTCCCACGCCTTTCTTGATGCTGAATTGCAGCAGCTAAGCGGCATGTCAAAGGTGATCCCACCAATATTCCTGTTTGTGTCGGCATTTCTGGTCAACATGATCCTCTCCCGTTTGATCACGTTGGAGAGGCAACAGATTGGCCTGCTAAAGGCTCTGGGATATAGCGGCTGGGCAGTCGGTTGGCATTATGCAAAATTTATTGTCGTGATATCACTTGTCGGTCTGATGATCGGGGCAGCATGCGGCTATTGGATGGGCCGTGAATTGACCTTGCTCTATGCGCGTTTCTTTTCGTTTCCGTTTCTCATATTCAAACAAAATGCAGATCTCTATTTACTTGCTGGTGGCGTAACGATTTCTGCCGCATTGGTGGGAACGGTTAAATCCATTCGGTCAATTGGGAAGCTGACACCGGCCGTCGCCATGCAACCGCCAAGTCCGGTTGTTTACAAATCGCTACTGTCCTCTCGGTTTCACTCGCTTCACGTTTTTTCTCAGCTCACCACGATGGCTTTGCGTCACCTATTTCGGTGGCCGTTTCGATTGCTGCTGACGACGTTTGGCACGGCTCTGTCTACTGCACTGCTGGTCACCGCAATGTTCACCTATGACTCTGTCGAGTTCATGATAGACACCATTTTTTTCAGAGCTGACCGACAGGATGCAACAATAAGTTTCACCAGCAATAATGGTTATCGGGCCATTGAAGATGTCTTGCATTTGCCGGGTGTTATCCGTGCCGAACCGTTTCGATTGACTCCGGTAAAACTTCGAAATCAACATCGAGAAGTTCGTATGTCTATCTTCGGATCACATTCCGATAGCCGGCTTTCCCGGGTTTTGGACAAGGATTTGCAGCCGATGGTGCTGCCGTCAAATGGAATCGTTCTTTCAGATAGGGTTGCTGAAAAATTGCGGCTGCGTCCAGGTGACAACGTGGAGATTGATTTTCTTGAAAAGCATGGAAGCTTGTTCCGTGTACCTTTTGTTCACAGCAGTTCGGGATATGCAACTGAATTCGGGACAGGCCAAACCTTGGCAAATGCGACTCTGCCGGCTGTTGTTGGTGTCGCACAAAATTTCGTCGGGCTGACCGCCAATATGAGCCTGCAGGGCCTCAACCGACTGATGGGTGATGGCCGACAGATATCGGGCGCGCGGATACTCATTGATCGCGCGCAACGAGACAGGCTTTACGACTCAATCAAAAGCATGCCGGCGATCGCCTCTATCGCACTGCAGGGGCTTTCCTATCAAAAATTTCGAGACACGGTTGAAGAAAATATTGCCATTATGAATCGGGTCTATATCGCATTGGCGGTGATCATGGCGTTTGGGGTTATCTATAATTCAGCCCGCATACAGCTGTCGGAACGAGCGCGAGAGCTGGCAAGCCTGCGCGTTTTCGGCTTTACTCGGGCGGAGGTGTCGCGCGTATTGCTGACTGAACTTGCTGTTATCATCTTGCTGGCACAACCGCTTGGGTGGGTGCTCGGATATGCATTCTCGTGGAGCGTTTTAAAGGGGTTTCAGAGTGACCTGTTTCGGGTCCCGCTGGTCGTTCATGATTCAACTTTTGCCACCGCCAGTCTGATCATTCTGCTCGCTGCATTGTTATCTGCGATGATCGTGCGGCGACGAATAAGCCGACTGGATCTCGTAAGCGTACTCAAAACAAGGGAATAGTCTTGATGCTGACATGGACTGAGCGAATTATAGTGATGTTAGTTGTCGGGGCGATCCCCTACGGAATATTTGTCGCGTTCCGGGAACAGGCCACAAGTGTTGATCTTGCAAAAGTAGCATCAGGTCATTTTCAATTGACAATTCGTGAAGAAGGCACGACCCGTGTTCGGGATGTCTACACGGTTTCATCCCCCATTTCGGGGCAACTGGACCGGCTGGATCTCGATGAGGGTGATCTTGTATTTGCTGGCAAAACAACAATCAGTTCTATCCGCCCACTTGACCCCCCCTTTCTCAATCAACGCTTACAACTCGAATTGCAGTCTTCGCTGAAAGCTGCTCAATCAGCAGTCGATCTGGCATTGGTTGAACGCGAACGCTCCAGGGTGGCGTTGCGGTTGGCCCAAAGTGCCTATGATCGAGCGGTAACTCTGTCGCAGAAGAACTTTTTACCGCAGAGCCAGATGGAGCAGGCCTACAACGCCCTGCAGCTGCAAAATGCTCAGGTGGAAAGTGCCAAAGCAGCCATAGATCTGCGCACGGCCGAGCTTGAAAGCGTGCGGGCTCGCATGGTGCAGCCAGGAACGGATTCAAATCAAAGGGCGGGAACCGATTGTTGTATAAAAATTTCTGCGCCAGTAGACGGCGTTGTATTGAAAATACTGGCAAGAAGCGAACAGCCAGTCATCCCCGGCACCCGCATTGCGGAAATAGGTAATCCTGAAAACCTCGAAGTGGTGGTTGACCTGCTGTCAAGTGACGCGGTTCACATAAAGCCTGGAACGCAGGTGGTGTTGTCGGACTGGGGTGGTGCGCAAGAGATTGAAGGGCAGGTCCGGAAGGTGGAGCCAGCGGCGTTTACCAAAGTGTCTTCACTTGGGATCGAAGAACAAAGAGTTAATATTGTGATTGACCCAATTATGACTCCTAAACAGCTCGGTCACGGGTATCGGATAATGGCCAATTTGGTTGTCTGGGAAGATTCTGACGTATTGCAGATTCCGATTGGAGCACTGTTTCGGTCAAATGGAGAGTGGGCGGTGTTTGGCATAAAGGACGACCGAGCAGTGATACGATCTCTCAAGATCGGCAATATCAACGACGAGGCCGCACAGGTGATATCCGGCCTGAAAGATGGCGATCGCGTGATATTATATCCCAATGACTCGTTGCAGGATGGAGGCTTAATTAGTCCGCGGTAGCGACTGCAGGCTGATACAGCAAGAGGCCTCATCAGATTGATTGCCGTTATTCTGCAGACTACCAACGATAGATTTAATCGCTTGATCCATGTCGCTCGCCCGCTTTCCCGAAGCCAGCAAGCCTTGCGCTTCAGCCAGGATCCAGGTTGCCGCACATGCGGCAAAAAAAGTTGGCATTTTGCCTGCCATCAGATCCACCACCAAGCACGCCAGCGTTTCATCATGATCGGTCATCGCCGTCTTTGATAGTTGATTTTCTGAAATCGAAACCCGTCCGCTGGGTTCTGCAACGGCTGTGTCAGGACCTTTCAATATGGTGACAGCATTCAGTTCCCGCGCCATCGTCCTGGCCACTTCGAGTTTGGACGGCGCCCCTCCAAATTTAGGGAACAGCTTTGCAATCTCATCCTGGCTTGCCGATATTATCACTGTGCTAATTCCGCGTTGCTTCCATTCGACCAGTTGATCGAACTTGCCGTCGAAAGCCGCAAAAGCAGAAGCATTGACCGACAACACGGTAGCCTCAGCCGATTGAACAAATCCTTGCCCCGCCGATTTTGAAAATTGGGCCAGTACGCATTCAGATGATTTTTTCCCAAGGAATTCGGAATTGACTGGAAAATTCGGCCGCCAGAGGTCGGGTACATTGCGAAAGATGTCGATGCCGAGATCTGCAAGCACAGAGTTCTCAATGCCAATCTGACCAATTTCAATTTTGCCGCAATGGGATCGACCGGGAAACAGCAAGTGACCTGGTTTGCATCTGAAGAAAGTCGCAGTCACATCGGCAACCACGGCTTCTCCGCATTTCTGTCCGGTCGCACCATTTATTCCACTGGGGAGGTCAACCGCCAGCACCTTGGCCGGGGACAAATTCACACTTCTGACAATATCAGCCAGTTGGTATTCAATGTTTTTGGTCAGGCCGGCTCCAAAGAGGCCGTCTATTATCAAGTCATAAGATGCCCACTGTGGGTCATCGATTTGGGCAACTTCTACCGGAAGAGATCTAAAGGCGACCTGTGCATCGCCAGACAAGTTATCCGTCCCCATGGGGGAAAACAGATCCACGGTACGTCCGATTTGGCTCAGCAGCCGCGCCACAACGTATCCGTCACCGCCATTGTTTCCCGGGCCGCACAAAACGAGGATAGAGTGTGCGTTCCCAAAATATTTGTGAGCTGCATCCAGCAGCACGAGGCCGGCGGCTTCCATCAGGTCGATGCCAGGTATGCCACAATCAATGGTGAGTTGATCGGCCCGACCCATTTGCGTTGGGGTTAGGATTTCTAACATCAATCTTCCAGCCTGCCGGCGACCCCGTCAAACAATCGCGAAAATGAGTTTAGCTGCGCTGTTACCGCAAGACCAGCACGGGTATCTTGCTGAATCCCAGCACTTCTGCTGTCTGGCTGCCCAACAGCATTCTGTTCAGTCCACGACGCCCGTGTGACGCCATCACGATCAGGTCGCAGGTTTCCTTATCGGCCGTTTCAATAATGCCCTCTGCCGGATGTCCGTTGCTGATATGAACAACTTTGCATGAAACATCTGCGGCCTCAGCAACTTTCTTGGCATCGTCCAGAATTTGCCCTGCCAGTTCCTTCATCGACGCGACATAGTCCGGAATTGGATTTGCAGCGCCTTTTTGTATTTTTTCAGCCATTTGATACGCGGACCAGCCTTGGGTCACGGTCACAACCACAACCTTTGCACCCACGCGTTGAGCGAGTTCAATGCCGTGCGAAACTGCAGTTTTCGCAAATTTGGACCCGTCCGTTGCGATCAAGATTTTCTTATACATGCGGTTTCCTCCGTCATTTGTTACAAAGTCTGATTCAATCCATCGATGTTCGTGTCTGCCACCGCAGCTAGGAAATGTTGTTCTGCAAACGAAAAATCGTCACCGGTCCTCTAAGGAGACAATGAACTTGACCAGGTTGGCCACATTGTCTGGTGTAAGAATGAACGCCACATTGGGCATGTTGGAATGCAGGGGGGGAACCACAATTCTGGCATGAATTTGGCCTGAAGACCGGTAAGCGGATATCGATGCAAAACTCGGCGGAAATTGTTTGAACGGACCGCCAGGTTCAACATTGTGACACCTGCTGCACCATTGGCGAGCCAGTTTCTGACCTTCCAGAGCCTGCTCCGCGTCACTGGCAAAGGCTGGGAGTGAGAATGCGCTGCCAGTCAGCAGGGTGGCAAACACACCGCAAAGTATTGAAGTCGGTAAGTGTTTCATTGTCTGCTCCTTCCAACGACCAGCCTAGCAGTCCGCCTTCAGGGTTGGTTTGACTTGCATCAAGGAAGGAGGCGCCCGCTCGTCTATATTGAGTTGCCGGTCGGTAACCTTTTCAGAGGTGGTTTGATGTTCAAAAACGCGATAGAAGTGGTGCAGATATTCGGGTTCAAAATCCGCGTTGACCCCAGTTGGTTTTTGATCGCAGCGCTTGTTGTGTGGGGTCTTTCGAGTACCCATTTTCCAATCGAATTACCCGGGTATTCCAATCGCAGCTACGTATTGTTCTCAACCGTTGCTATGCTTGGCCTCTTCGCGTCGGTAATTCTTCATGAGCTGGCCCATTCCTTGATGGCTCGTCGCTTTGGCCTCAACGTGGGCAGCATTACTCTGTTTATCTTTGGTGGTGTTGCCGAGTTGGAAACCGAACCGCGCGATCCCGTCTCGGAGTTCTGGATTGCCATCGCCGGACCGGTGATGAGTGTATTGCTTGCCGGATTGGCCTATTTGATGATGGCTAATTTCGGCTCATCTTCCGGTAGTCGGCCATTGGGCGCCATATTGAAATATTTGTGGCAGATAAATTTGCTCCTGGCAGTATTCAACATGGTGCCAGCGTTTCCATTGGACGGTGGCAGAATATTTCGCGCTGCACTTTGGGCATTCAAAAGGGACCTCCTCTTTGCAACCCGCATTGCCAGCCGTTTCGGACTTGTTTTTGGAGCGTTTTTAATTCTGGCCGGCGTGCTGGGTCTTGTCCTCCAGATTGGTGTTGGTGGCTTCTGGTACATCATCATCGGCTTCTTCATAGTCAGCGCATCTCAAAGTTCATATCGAAGTCTGATAAACAAACGGGCGTTGCAAGGCCAAACGGTTGAACACCTGATGACGCATAATCCGACTACAGTGACACCAGGCCAGCAGATATCGGACGTGGTCCAAAATGTGATGTTGCCTAACAACATCAGCTTCCTGCCTGTTCAGGAGAGCGATCATCTTTTGGGCTATATTGATCTGCAAATGGTAAACAAGATCGACCGAGAAAAATGGAATGATGTGACAGTGGCGCAGGTCTACAAACCAAAAAGTGCCGACAGTAC
>CAJQPW010000136.1 GCA_905480295.1 uncultured Rhizobiaceae group bacterium
AATGCTGTCCGGGTTGGAAACCATCCCGCTTTGACCACTGCCTCTTTTGATCTTGTCTACATGTTCCATACCAGACGTAACCCGGCCGAACACAGTATATTGGCCATCGAGAAACGTACCGGGTTTAAACATGATGAAAAACTGCGAATTGCCGCTGTCAGGGTCCTGCGACCGCGCCATCCCCACGACGCCGCGCAGGAAGGAAACGTCATTGAACTCTTCCTTCAAGTCCGGCAAGTCTGACCCACCGGTGCCATTACCGAGTGGATCTCCGGTCTGAGCCATAAACCCTTCAATCACGCGGTGGAATTTCAGGCCATCGTAGAAGCCTTTATTGGCAAGTGTACGGATCTGTTTGACGTGATTGGGCGCTTTGTTGGGCAAAAGTTCGATCGCGACCTGGCCGTGTTTGGTGTCCAGCAACAACGTATTTGCCTTGCTGGCCGCATGGGCAGCCGTGCTGGCCGCCAACATGAAAAGGGATAGGAAGAAAGTATTTATCAGTTTCATGGGAATGTCCGATTGCTTGGCCAGGTTGAACCAGGCCTTATTTTGGAAATTTCGAAGCCAGCGCCTTGGCAACCGGCTCAGGTACAAACAGGGAGGCATCTCCTCCCATCGACGCAACCTGACGCACCAATGTGGCGGTGATGGGTCGGGTATCGGGACTGGCAGGCAGAAAAACCGTCTGAAGGTTTTCGTTCAAGGCGCCGTTCATGCCCGCAAGCTGCATTTCATAGTCAAGATCGGATCCATCACGAACGCCTCGGATCATAATAGATGTCCCTGCTTCGACAGCCGCATCGGTGGTCAGGTTGTCGAAAGAGATGACCGACACCCGGGACGCCAAAGCAGCAGGCACCACCTGATTAATGAGATCGCGTCGCTCATCAAAGGTAAACATGCCGGGTTTGGAGGAATGAACACCAATGGCGATCACCACTTCATCTGCAAGACCGAGCGCCTGCAACAGAATATCGAGGTGACCGTTTGTGAACGGATCGAAGGAGCCGGGATAAAAAGCCTTGCGTATCATCTGGCTCACTTAACCCCGCATCCGTTGAAACGCAATGTCTGCAGGAAAACGGTGATATATTGCCGCACCGGTCAGGACCGGCTCAGGGCAAGCCACAAACCGCCACCAACCATCATCGATCCGCCGGCCACCTCAACGGCGCGCACATTGCGCTTGGTCAACAATTGCCCTGCCCGCCCGGCCGCCAGTGCGTAAAGGGAATCGAGAAACGTGGCCAAAACCATAAAAATCAGACCGAAAAACAGGGTTTGAAGACCCGCATTTCCCTGCGGAGAAATGAATTGCGGCAAAAACGCACCGAAGAAAAACAGCACTTTGGGGTTGGAAAGGATCACCACAAACCCCTGCCAGAAACATGAGCCCTGCTGTCGATCAGGTGTATCCGGTTGTCCCAGATCGCCATTTGACCGCAATAATTTATAGCCCAACCAGACCAAATAAGCGCCACCGGCCAACCGCAACCAATCAAATAACCACGCTAACGTTGTTGTGATCGCTTCCAATCCCAGCGCCAGAATGACCAGTAAGATAACCAGTCCGGCCTGGGTTCCTGCGATGCTCACTAGCCCTGCTTTAACGCCATATTTCAAGCTGTTAGCCACAATCACAGTCACCGATGGACCGGGGACAATCAGGATCACCACACTGGCGATAACAAACGTAAAAAAGGAGGTGTGATCAAAGAACATTGATTACCCTTGTTCTACAATGTGCGTTTTTGCACTGGAAGATTTCAACCCATACCCCATCTATTGGGCAAGGCAAGCAACTTGCCTGAGAAATTGATAATTACAGCCTCGGTTTGGAAAGAGAAAAAAATGTTAGCCGCAGCAATCGGAGTAAGCGCCGTCACTTTCGCAGCAACAGTTATGCATCTGCGCAGTCAGAAAGAAATTAAACCTATTGCCCTGAAGGAAATGTGGAAAATCCGCGCCTATCAGGAACACACAGGACGACGTGACATCCACACTAATTTTTGATCCCGTATTTTAGCTATCTCCAGGAGGCGGATCGTTTGGAGTTGCATCAGCGTCCTCCCCGCTGTCAACGCCATCATCCGCCTCATCTTCTTCCGGTTCACTGATCCGTTCCACAGACACAACCGATTCTTCATCCGCAGTGCGGAATACCCGAACACCCTTGCTTGCCCTGCTGGCAAACCGAATGTTGTCAACGGGCACCCGGATCAACTGACCGGCATTCGACACCAGCATGATCTGATCGCTGTCCTCAATAGGAAATGCTGCAACCATATGACCAATTTCGGACTGCTTGGACATGTCGGTGGCTTTCAAACCCTTACCACCACGGCCGGAAACTCTGAAATCATAGCTTGAAGAACGCTTCCCAAACCCTTGATCGGTAAGCGTTAAAATGAATTGTTCCGAAGCACCCATCTCAGCGTAACGTTCGACACTGAGAGCCGCTTCTTCAACGCCCTCATCATCATCGCTGGCAACATCGAGATCAGCTTCGTCCTCGTTATCTTCGCCAGCCAGCGCTCTGCGGTCGGCGGCGGCGCGTTTGAGATAGGCTGTACGCTCCGCGGGATCAGCTTCAAATCCACGCATAATGGCCATGGAGATCACACTGTCCCCTTTTCCAAGGCGTATACCCCGGACACCAACAGAATTTCGGCTGTTGAACACGCGCACATCATTGACCCTGAAACGAATGGCCTGCCCCGCAGATGACGTCAGAAGAACATCGTCGGTTGCAGAACACGTTTCCACACCGACAATGCCATCATCATCTTCCAGCTTCATGGCAATCTTGCCATTGCGGTTGACCTGCACAAAATCTGACAGCTTGTTGCGGCGCACCGTGCCCTTTGTGGTGGCGAACATGACGTCCAGCGTATCCCAGGTGTCCTCGTCCTCAGGCAATGGCATGATGGTGGTGATCGTTTCTCCCTGCTGCAGCGGCAACAGGTTGATCAGCGCTTTACCGCGGGCCTGCGGCGCTGCCAGTGGGAGTTTCCATACTTTGAGCTTGTAAGCGATGCCGCGTGAGGAGAAGAACACCACCGGCGTGTGGGTGTTGACCACAAACAGTCGGGTTACAAAATCCTCGTCCTTGGTGCTCATGCCTGAACGACCCTTGCCACCCCGGCGCTGCGCCCGGTAGGTGGCCAGCGGCACGCGTTTGATATAACCGCCATGACTGACGGTCACGACCATGTCTTCGCGGGCAATCAGATCTTCATCATCATGCTCAAACCCGCCTTCAATGATTTCGGTACGACGCGGTGTGGCAAAGGCTTCTCTAACGTCAGAAAGCTCCGACTTTACAATAGCCTGCACACGAGCGCGCGACGAAAGTATATCGAGGTAGTCACGAATTTCCTCGCCGATCGTATTCAATTCATCAGCAATTTCATCCCGCCCCAGGGCCGTCAGGCGCTGCAACCGCAGATCAAGAATTGCACGCGCCTGTTCTTCCGACAGAAAATAGGTGCCGTCTTCATTCAATTTGTGGCGCGGATCGTCGATCAACTCGATCAACGGCGCCACATCTTTGGCCGGCCACCGCCGTTCCATCAGTTGTGCCCGGGCTGTTGCCGGATCAGGAGCACGTCGGATCAGCGCAATCACCTCATCAATATTGGCAACTGCAATGGCAAGTCCAACCAACACATGCGCCCGTACGCGCGCTTTGTTGAGCAAAAATTTGGTTCGGCGGGTGACGACCTCTTCGCGGAAACTGACAAAAGCTTTCAACATGTCCCGCAATGTCATCTGCTCCGGGCGTCCGCCATTGAGAGCAACGAAATTGCAGCCAAACGACGTCTGCAACGTCGTGAATCGGTAAATCTGGTTCAGAACCACATCGGTGACAGCGTC
>CAJQPW010000137.1 GCA_905480295.1 uncultured Rhizobiaceae group bacterium
CTCACCGATCAACGCAACAACGGCGCCAAACAAAGTCGAGATGATGCCTTTGATAATGCTGTCATTGACGACCGAACCGATCACCACAAAGGCCATCAGATAAATTGCAAAATTCTCAGGTGGGCCGAACTGACGGGTGAATGCGGCAATTGCCACCGCGCCGAATATCAAGACGATCTCACCGAAATAATCTCCATATGCCGAGGCCACAGTAGCTGTCTTCAGCGCTTTACCCGCCTGCCCCTTCTGCGTCATCGGATAGCCGTCCTGCATGGTTGCTGCAGATGCCGCCGTCCCCGGTGTATTGAACAGGATCGCGGCAATCGACCCTCCATACCTGCCGGATTTGCCGATCACATAAAGAAAGGCGAGCCCTGCAAGTCCCCCGATCTCGTCATTATAAGCAATCAAAATCGGCAGCATCATCGCAATCGCGGCTGCAGCGGTCAGGCCGGGGAGCGCGCCGAATACAATGCCGACAAAGGCGGCCAGGAAAACAAACCAGATGGCAAATTGGTCGCTGAACAGCGTGCCGAAACCACCAATAATATCATCGAATACCATCATCAGTCAGGCTCCCTTGATCCAGTCGGTATATGAACGCAAATCGAGGATAGCGCCTGCCGGATCGTTCAATAACATTATTCCCATGAAGAGCCATTGGAAGACGAAGGCGAGGGCAATCGCGCCGCCTATCATCCATAACCAATTTCTGACACCGAATGCGTAAAGCATCGCGATATAGGTGGTGATGATCGCAACAAAATAGCCCAGGGCCCAGAAAACGAATACGAAGAGAACGCCGCAGCCGACGACGAAAGCAATGCGCGGCACATCACTTTCAAGAAAGCCATAGCCTTCCTTGAGGTCGCCCGCCCGCCCATAATAGGCACGCAGCGACAACCAAAGCCCACCAACTATCAGCGACACTGCCAGGAACATCGGCATGGTGCGCGGACCAACGGCCTCTTTGGATGTGTCGATCGTAAATGCAAGAAAAACGAAAAAGACACCAATCAGCAGAACAACTGCGCTGACGCCGTATTCTACTTTGATTTTGTAATCTTGGTTGTCCATACACCCCTCCCCGGATTGCAGGCTGGCCTATGAACACAAAAAGGGGGCGAGCCCGCAAGGGCTTGCCCCCAATTCAGTTCACAAACTTAGTTGTTTGCTAGGATTTTAGCGACAACAGGACCCATGACTTTGAACATGGTATCCTGAGCGGCAGTAGCTTTTGCGCCATCGGTATAGAACGACGCCAGGTCGTTTTTACCCATGTAACGCTTGTAGCCTTTAATGCCTGCGATGTGTTCGATCGCCGCGCCAACGTCGGCCTGAACCTCATCAGAGACGCCCTTTGGACCGAACAGGCACATCAGACCGGTAAAGTCGATACCGGCTGTACCCTGCTCACCAAAGGTTGCCAAATCAGGCGCCATTGGATCGCGGGCTGCACCGGCAGAAGCCAGAGCCAGGATGTCTTTTTCAAAACCAACAACGGTGTTCACGCCACCGAAAACAGCTTCCACTGACTGGGAAACCAGAGCAGCACGGGCCTTGGAACCACCTTTAAACGGCACTTTTTTGTGCTTGATGCCATGGGTGTCGAAGAACAGGTGGCCGATTGTTGCGTGCATGGTTGCCGCACCGGACGTGCCCCAGGTAACTTCTTTGCCGGAAGCTTTCGCGTTGGCAATGAAGTCCTGCATTGTTTTGGCAGAGTTGGATGTGTGCACCTGAAGCGATGTCACCAGCTGTGACGCGCAGCCAAGATTAACGAATGCATCTGGAATGTGATACGGGCGGTCTGCACCTTTGGCCAATTCACCGGCGATGAATGTGCCGATGTTGATCATGTAAAGCGTGTGGCCATCGGTATCTTCACCGAGAACCATTTTAGCGGCTTTTTGACCGGATGCGCCGGGCAGGTTGACGATATAGGCTGGCTGACCGTTCATGCTTGGCGCTTCATGGATATAAGAAGCGAAACCACGGGCAGTTGTGTCGGTACCACCACCGGCGGAAAAGCCGACAACGATCTTGACTGGTTTACTTGGATAATCTGCAGCGACTGCTCCTGCAGACATCATGGCGGTGGCTGCAGTGCATGCAGCCAATTTGATTGCGAAATTCATAAGTCTCTCCCTAAATGAACTGGTTGACTAGACAACAATATGATCGACTAAACAAGCTTCGATTCAAAATCAACATAGGTTGATCTTTTGTCGCTGCTTGCTTTGCAAAATCAGATCAACTTCACTGATTGAAAATGGATGGAACAGAATCCGATGTCTAGAACACACCCTTTCAAAAACCTGCTTGTTATCGACTTTACCCATGTCTTGGCGGGACCGGCCTGTTCCTACTATCTCGGCCTGCTGGGTGCTGATGTGATCAAGGTGGAATCAACCACAAAAGGCGACGCCATTCGACACCGTGGCGGGACGGATGCGGAGTCAGCAAAAGCCGGCATGAGCACCTCCTATTTGACACAAGGGGCGGGTAAAAAATCCATTGCACTTGATCTGGAATCTGCAGAAGGGATTGAAAAATTTCATCAATTGCTGGCGCGGGCGGACATTCTGGTTGAAAACCATGTGCCCAAAACAATGCTGCGTCTCGGGCTGGATGAATCCAGCCTAGCCCAACGTCATCCGCATCTCATTCACTGCGCGATGACCGGGTACGGCCGGGGAGGACCGCAGGAAAATACAGCCGCCTACGATGTCAACATTCAGGCTGCCTGTGGCCTGATGGAAGCGACGGGGACCCGGGAA
Source organism: uncultured Rhizobiaceae group bacterium (assembly GCA_905480295.1). Taxonomy (GTDB): domain Bacteria; phylum Pseudomonadota; class Alphaproteobacteria; order Rhizobiales; family Rhizobiaceae; genus Pseudahrensia. Next base: position 2,781 of record CAJQPW010000137.1, read on the forward strand.
AGTGGCCCGATACGAACCGGTGCGCCGGTGCTCGATTATGCCACTGCAATGGCGGCGGGCTTTGCCGTATCGGCGGCGCTGTATGAAAGGGCCAGTTCCGGGCGTGGCAATTTTATTGATGTATCGATGCTGGAAACTGGATTGAGCCTGATGAGTTCTTCCGTGACCGATTATCTGAAAACGGGGAACGCCCCCCAGCGACGGGGCAATCTGGCCAACAGCCGTTCGCCCGGCGCGGGCAGCTTTGACTGTAAAGACGGGGTTATGTCTTTGGGGGTCAACGAGGAATCTCACTTTCACAATCTGGCGGTGGCGCTGGGGCGGGAAGACTGGCTTTCAGACCCCCGGTTTGGTGAGCGCAGCGCCAGAAAGATGCATGCGGAAGACCTGGTGAAAGAGCTTGAAACAGAACTGGCCCGCAAGTCGGCTGAGGACTGGGAGCCGATCCTGCAATCCGCCGGGGTGCCCTGCGCGCGGTTGCGCGGTCTCTCAGAGGCGCTGGAGTCTGATCAGGTGAAAACACGCGGCTTCGTGCAGACATTGGAAGACGGCATTGCCGTTCCAACCCTGCCGTTTCGGTTGGGCGGCGCTCCGGCCTATGTTCCAGCCAATCGTGCTCCGGCGCTGGGCGAGCAGAGCGCGGAGATTTCGAAATGGCTGGACGAGACCGACACCTGAACAAGCCTTCAGAGCAGGCTGAAGCTTAACTTTAGTTTTGTGCGGGTCTTCAGGCGACCAGAAATTGAAGAATTCCTGCTCAACAACGATATATCGTTGAGTATTTCACAGACACCAGTTGCTGAGTTGGATCGTGGATAAAGATTGACCAGATCTTTTCTGTTTTGCCACGGTGATCATGAAAAATCTGAGACCAGAAAATGCGTCATCGCTGAGCAATGGGGTCGGCCGAAACCAAGGAAGCCAACACGGCATCAGATATTCAAACGCGTTGCGGTCGTTGCGGCGATACAGGGCCGTGCGCTTATCTGCATCAGCCGTTCCTGGTCAACGAGGACCATGCGTTTCGGGACATTCGATAACTTGCCCAGGCCGGGTTTGCTAATCCCAGTTCGATATCACTGGTTATCCGCGCCCCGATATCAGGAACCT
>CAJQPW010000138.1 GCA_905480295.1 uncultured Rhizobiaceae group bacterium
AAGGCTCTCACCTATTACGAGCCCGAGTTGCGTGGAACACTGAAATCCGGTGGCTTCCTTACCCGCGACAGCCGCGTTGTTGAACGGAAAAAATACGGCCGCGCTAAAGCCCGTCGTTCGTTCCAGTTCTCCAAACGCTAACGCGTTTGGTTTTTACCAGAAGTTTTGGAAGGGCCGCATTTCTGCGGCCCTTTTTTTTCACCGCAAATATTGTGTGACAATACTTGTACACACGATCCAAAATACAAAGCTGTTTTGGTTTGCGTTACGGCATCACAACTGCTTAATTGTGACCAGCTAACCAGCACGGGCAACTTGGGGACAGCATTAGGAGAATGCTATGTCAAAACTGCTCAAAGCTTTGATTACCCTTACAATTTTAGGCTTTTCGTCTGGCTCCGCTGTTGCGGAATCATTGATTCATCGCCCATTGGTCGATGCCAAGGCACGTTTCGAACTGACCCAGGCAAGCGGTAAATTACTGCGTTTCGAAGACCTCAAGGGGCAATTATCTCTGGTTTACTTCGGATACACCACTTGTCTGATGCAATGCCCACCAACCTGGATCAGTTTCGAACGCGTCCATACACTGCTGGGTGCCGATGCCGATAAGGTTCAATTGTTGTTCATTTCCATCGACCCGGAACGCGACAGCGTTGAAAGACTGGCCGATTGGCAGAAGAACTGGCCCCATATCACCGGCCTAACCGGTTCGGCAGACCAGATTGATGATGCTGCCCGCACTTTTGGTATATTTTACGCCCGACGGCCGATGCATGCGATGCCCTCAGCAATGCCGAGAATGATGCAGGTGAAGCGGCAATTTGGCGGCGACAAGCGCATCAATTGGAACGCAAAACGCGGTGACAACTACTATATGATGGATCACACGACCCACGCTTTCCTGATCGACGCGGAAAACAACTACGTTACCCATTTTGAATTGGAGGAGTCGCCAGATCTGATCTCTTCGTATATCAAGAAATACTTGAACCGCTAGACTGGTACAGCACACCGTCGGATTTGAAGACGAGCCGCCCGGTCCCCAAACTATTTGAGGCTTCATATCCGATGGCTGACGACAAACCCCTTGGCATGGATAACGCGTTTACGGCAACCGACCTTCATCGCCAGGCCGCCGACCCGACCTATGCCGGGGCCCTTTCTTTCATGCGCCGCAAATACACGACCGATCTGACCGGCGTCGACGCGGTGGTCTGGGGCATTCCCCTGGACACGGCAACGTCCAACCGTCCCGGCACGCGGTTTGGCCCACGTGGCGTGCGCGAAGCCTCCTGTGGCATGGACAATGATCCGCAATATCCGTTTGGTTCCCGATTGTTCGATGACATGGCCGTGGTCGATTATGGTGATTGTTATTTCTATTATGGTCACCAGAACGAGGTACCCGCTGCGATCGAAGCTGGTGCAGACAAAATTATCAACGCAGACTCCCTGCCCTACCTGCTATCCATTGGCGGAGACCATTTCGTCACCTACCCGCTGCTGCAGGCGCATGTAAAAAAACACGGACCGCTGGCGCTGGTTCAATTCGACGCCCATCAGGACACATGGGACGACAAGGAAGGCGCTGTTGACCACGGAACCTTCATCATCCGCGCCGTACGCGACGGACTGATTGATGTCGAACATTCCATCCAGGTCGGCATAAGAACCATTGCCCCGACCGATTGTGGCATTGAAATCCTTGATGCATTGCAATGCCATGAAATGACGCCGACCGAGATTGCGACACGCATCCTGGCCCGCACGGCAGGCAAGAAGACCTACATGACCTTTGATATCGACTGTCTTGACCCGGCATTTGCCCCGGGTACGGGAACTCCGGTGTCGGGTGGATTGAGTACGGCACAGGCGTTGATGATTCTGCGCAGGCTCAAAACACTTGACGTGGTAGGCTCCGATGTGGTTGAGGTCTCCCCATCCTATGACAACGCTGATATCACTTCGATTGCAGGATCAACAGTGGCCATGTACATGCTCGGAAATCTTTGGGAACGACGATTTAGGTCTTCATAAACCGATTCAACGGGTTCGGACATTGATTCCGATTCCCGCCCTATCCCTTTGACATACGAGATAATCATGACGAATCCCAAAGTTTACGTGGACGGTGAGCACGGAACCACCGGCCTTCAAATCCTGGACCGGTTGAAAAGCCGGAAAGATATCACCCTTCTTTCGATTGCCCATGAAGACCGGCGCGATGCGTCGGTTCGGCAAAGCCTGCTGAATGAAGCGGACTTTGCCATTCTCTGCCTGCCCGATGATGCCTCACGTGAGGCGGCATCAATGGTTGCAGATGGCAATACACGGCTGATCGATGCCTCCACGGCACATAGAACCAACCCCGAATGGGTGTTTGGTTTCAAAGAGTTGGACCCGGATCATTCGGCAAAAATTGCCCAGGCCCGGTTTGTTTCAAATCCCGGATGTTATTCCACCGGCGCGATTGCACTGATTAGGCCGCTGACCAAACAGGGCCTGCTCGGAAAGGATGCTCTGGTCACGATCAATGCGGTATCCGGCTACACGGGCGGCGGCAAGAACCTTATAGCTCAGATGGAAGACGCAAGCCGTGAAGACGCAATTGATGCGCCGCATTTCCTGTATGCGACGGGTCTTACCCACAAACATGTTCCTGAAATCCAGAACTATGGCTTGCTCGACAACGCCCCTATATTTTCGCCGTCTGTCGGACGGTTCCCCCAGGGCATGATTGTTCAGGTTCCCCTGCATTTGGCGGCCATGAAAGCCGACACTCCAGAAGAGGTTCACGCCTGTCTCGCGACCCATTATGCGGGATGCGAACATGTCCGCGTGGCACCACTGGAGGAAAGCCGTGCGGTTGTGCGGCTCGATCCAACAGCGCTGGCGGGTGCCGATACGATGGAACTTCACGTTTTTGGCAATCAAGATCAGGTCAATTTGGTCGCCTTGCTGGACAATCTCGGCAAAGGCGCCAGCGGTGCCTGCGTGCAGGCGCTCAATCTGATGCTCAGCGGTCTGGATCAGAACTAACCGCCCAGGTTACGTCTCGCTTCAGGACCGAACTGAGCCCTTTCATGCGACGATTCAAGCGTTCGCCTTCAAAATCGGCCTGTCGTGGAGCCACGGTCAGATTGACCGGACCGGACTCATCAGCCTCAAAACCGATGTCGGGCAATACGCCCGGCATCGCCGCAGAAAACTGAAATGCGATGCGAAACAGGGCGCCGAGCAACCGGGCTCTTTCCCTCAGCCGCTGTGACGCAACAGTAATCAGCGCCGGACCGGCCTCGTCATCGACCAATCCCTCGTGGCGGTAATAGGAAGCCAGCGCCAGATAGGCCCGCCCCGGATGATCAACACCGACAAAATCGGCATTTGAAATGAGATTTAACGACTGGTCGCCGCGATAGTCGGGATGAGATCGCCAGGTGATGTCGGCCAATTGGCAAGCGGCGATGCGGTAGCGTTTCTCATCGTTGGTTTCATCTACATTGAATGTCCGAAATGCCTGATCCGTCCAACTGACCAGTTCTTTGGCGTGCTGGGGTGAGCGGGCACGCAATACGGCAAATTCTTCAGCGGCAGTTAGAAGGGGGTCAAGTTTTTGAACCTTTGAGGGCAACAGCGAATATAGATAGCCCTCGCGGACACCAAGACCCGAAAACACGATGCGCTCAGGTTTCATCATCGCCATGATTTCCGACAGCAATACCGCTCCAAAAGGCATCAGCGAGCGACGGTTGGACGAGACAGCCTCTATGCCCCGCACTGCAGCACCATTTTTTCCTGTCAAACGGCTGCATAGTTTTCGCGCTTCCTTCGAACCAATCGCGTAGCTGTGCATCACCGTAAGCGGATATTTGCAGCGGGCCATATGCAGGCGCCCCAGTGCACGCCAGGTACCACCCACTGCATAGAAGGTGCCACCGCGTGCCGACTTTAAAACCTCGTTGCCCTTCAGAGCCTGCCGAACCAGCTTGCGGGCCTCGATTACGTTGTCACCGGACTCGTCCTGGAGGCGCAGCCCTCCCAATGGCAGCGTCACCCCCTGCCCCGTCGGGTCTTTGTCAATCTTGGTCAGTTCAACACTGCCGCCGCCCATATCAGCCACGACGCCGACAGGTTCAAGAAATCCACACTGAATGCCATAGGCTGCATATTCAGCCTCCTCTGCGCCCGTCAACACATGAATATCGCAATCCAGAATGTCGGTGGCCCGCTCGATGAATTGCGGCCCGTTGCTGGCTTCACGCGCCGCCGCCGTGGCAAGCGTGTAAATCTTCTCAGCGCCGGCCTGACGGGCGAGCATTCGAAATCGTCGCAGCGCCGCAAGTGCGCGCTCAACGGCATCGCTGTCCAGTCGACCGGTCGAGGCAATCTGCGACCCCAGGCCACACAATATTTTTTCGTTGTAGAGCGGTGTCGGTGACCTCGAGAGACCTTCATAGACCACAAGACGGACCGAGTTGGAGCCAATATCGATGATGGCCACCGGTACAAGTTTGCGCAAACGTCCCTGGGCCTTCAAGACCGATTTTAATGTTCTCGCCATCAGGCCGCGGGCTCAACCAAAGGTTCGTCCTGGAGGTCAACCAGAGGCTCTGCCTGTGATGCCGGTTCAAGAATGGACTTGGGTGCGTTTTTCTTGAGCGATTTTCCACGTCCCGACAGGCTGGGATTGGTCATGAAATAGTCCTGGGTACTAAACGGCTTTTGTCCGGGACCTACTTCGATACGCCGGGCCGTTCCATCGGGTAATATCTGCCAACTTTGCAAATTGTCCATCAGGTTGCCAAGCATGATCTGATCAAGAACCTGTTGATGAACCGTAGGATTTTCCAACGGCACCAACACCTCCACCCGACGATCGAGGTTGCGAGGCATAAGGTCGGCAGACCCGGCAAACACCAATGCTTTCTTGGATGGCAGACCTTCGCCATTGCCAAAGCAAAATATCCGGCCATGTTCGAGAAATCTGCCAATAATCGACTTCACCCTGATGTTTTCTGACAGGCCCGCTACTTGCGGGCGCAGGCAGCAGATGCCGCGTACGATCAGGTCGATTTGTACACCGTCTTTGCTGGCTGCATAAAGTTGATCGATCATTTTCGGATCAACAAGAGAATTCATTTTCATCCAGATCTGCGCCGGCTTTCCCGCCTTTGCGTGTTTGCGTTCCGCATCAATCAGCTTGGACAGTTTTTTGCGCAGGGAACTGGGTGAAACAAGCAGCTTGTTGAGCCCACGGGGTTCAGCATACCCGGTGATGAAATTGAAAACACGGGCGACATCTAGAGTAATCGACGGGTCTTTCGTGAAATAGGACAGATCGGTGTAGATGCGGGCATTTGTCGGGTGATAATTCCCGGTTCCGATGTGACAAAAATTGACCAGTTCACCGCCCTCACGCCGCACGACTAGCGACAATTTTGCGTGGGTCTTCAATTCGATAAACCCGTAGACCACCTGCACGCCGGCGCGTTCTAGATCACGCGCCCATCGTATATTGGCCTCTTCGTCGAACCGGGCTTTCAGCTCGACCAACGCGGTAACAGATTTCCCGCTTTCCGCAGCTTCAATTAAGGCCTGAACAATGGGGCTGTCATTGGACGTGCGGTAGAGCGTCTGTTTGATCGCGACCACATCCGGGTCCCGCGCTGCCTGATGAATAAAGCGTACGACAACATCGAAGCTTTCGTAAGGATGGTGAACCACAAGGTCTTTCTGACGAATGGCTGCAAAGCAATCACCATTGTGCTCACGAATACGTTCAGGAAACCGGGGATTATAGGCTTCATAGCGCAACAACTTGCTGCCGACAGATACGATATCGTTAAGATTGTCGATCGCCAGCAAACCATCGAGTACCACCGTCTCGGCATTTGTTACCTTTAGCTCCTTCATGACAAACTCGCGAAGCCCTTGCGGCGTGTCGGCTGTAAACTCAAGTCGGATAACCTGCCCCCGCCGCCGTTGTTTCAGGGCGGATTCAAACAGGCGAACCAAATCCTCCGCTTCTTCCTGCACTTCGATATCGCTGTCTCTGACAAGGCGGAACATGCCGCTCTCAACGGTTGAGTATCCGGGAAACAACCGATCGATGAACAATCCGATGATCTCTTCTACGCTGATGAACCTGCTGGGAGCCTGCGGAGTCTCGTCCTCCTCGGTCTCATCAACAATGGCCGGCAGGCCAACAAAGCGTTTCAGCGGTTGCGGCAGTCGCAACAGCGCCGTCATCGGTTTGCCATCGGCATTGCGGCGCAGGTTCAAAACCAGAGTCAGTCCGAGATTTGGAACAAATGGAAACGGATGAGCCGGATCGATGCAGAGCGGTGTCAGAATCGGAAAGACATGGGAGAGAAAGTGATTTTCCGCCCAGATTCTCTCATCCACGTCGAGATCGGAACTGCCCAGGATCTCGATCGAAACCTTGTTCAATTCCTTCATCAGCGACTCAAGAACCGCATGCTGGTGCTGCTGCAGACTGGCAATTTCCTTGGTTGCGCCACTGAGCTGCTCGGTCGGGGTTTGCCCATTGTCGGACAAGGTGGCCAGTTGTTCGCGCACCTGGGCAGCCAGGCCCGCTATGCGCACCATCAAGAATTCATTGAGATTATCCGCTGATATGGTCAAAAACCGCAGCCGTTCCAGCAGTGGATGGGTCTCGTTTTCGGCCTCCATCAAAACCCTGCGGTTAAACTGCAACCACGAAATTTCGCGATTGATGAACCGTTCGGGGCTGGTTTCGATGTTTTCAGAAAGCATAGGACGCAAAACACTCGGGGTTAGAACTGATTACCGGTCTAGATACCGTATGCTGATGGAAATGAAATGACAATTTCGATAATGTTCAGCGCGCCCAATGACGCCGGCAAACTTATTGCTGCAAGCCCATCTGTTGCAAAGCGATCGCCGCCAGTGGCTTGGTTATCGCCCGCTTGTGAGACATTGACAGCTCATCCAATGCCTCCACCAGTCCCTGAGCGCAGGCGAGCGAACGTTCCATCCTTAACACCAGATAATTGACGACCGGCGGTTCAACCTGAATTTGCCGGTCAGAAAACAACTTGCTCAACACTCCACCCAACAAGGCGTCGTCGGGTTCGTGCAACTCAATCAGCTGAGCAAGCTTCAAGCGGGATTGCAGATCAGGCAGCTGAACGCGCCATTGTCCGGGCCAGACCCGGCTCGTAATCAGCAGACTGCCATTGTTTGCACGGACCGTGTTGATGAGGTGAAACATCCAGGTCTCATCCAGATCTTCGGCCGATACATCTTCCACCACAATATTGGACGGTTGCTCCAATTGTTGGGAAAAATCATCATTCATCGCGACAAATTGCGCCCCCGCCTGCTGAGACCAGATTGCCGACAGATGGGTCTTTCCCGCGCCAACAGGCCCAGCCAGAACGGCAATCGGGGCCGGCCAGTCAGGCCAGGAATCAAGATGGGCCAGCGCCTGCCTGTTGGCGGGCGTTACGATCAGATCATCACGCCCACTGGCAGCATCGTTGGCCAGATCCAAAGGCAGTTGTGCGGAAGGATCCATCGACAACTATTCTCCACCTTTAGAGCCATCGTTTCCCAGATACAGCGGACTGGCCAGATATTTGTTCAAGCCGTAGCGCACCAAAACACCAATAGCTGCAGCGACTGGAACCGCTATCAACAGGCCGGTAAAACCAAGCAATACGCCAAATGCAGACAACGAGAACATCAGCCAGACCGGGTGAAGCCCGACGCTCTCGCCCACCAATTTGGGCTGGAGAATATTGCCCTCGACAAATTGACCAACGATGAAAATGAAAAATATCAACGCAATCCACGTGTAGTCGGGCCAGAATTGAACCAGCGCAACACCGACTGCCAGGATCATGCCAAGGATTGATCCAACAAAGGGAATGAAACTCACCAGGCCGGCAAACATCCCAATCAAAAGGCCAAAACTGAGACCGGCTGCTGTAAGCCCGACGGCATAAAATGAGCCCAATATTAAACAAACGGCGCCCTGCCCCCGCACAAAGCCCGCAATAGCGGCATTGATGTCGCCAGCAATCTGTTCCAGCTCAGGTTTATGGTCGCGTGGCAACCAGCTGTCGACCCGTGCGATCATGCGATCCCAGTCGAGCAGCAAATAGAACGCAACAATCGGCGTTATCACAAAGAGCGAAATCACATCGACCAGTGCCTTGCCAGAATTCCATAAGGACCCCAACAGGCTGGATAGCCATCCCGCTCCCTGTTGCAGCAAACCATTGAGGTTTTCGCGGATATTGAGCGGACTCACTCCGATCAGTTCACGCAGCCAGGGATTTTCGGCGCTGGAAAACAAGGACTGTAGTCGAGTGACATAATCCGGCAGGCGTTCAATCAGACCGTTTAACTGATGTGACAGAATGGGAACGATCAAAATAAGTGCAAATACGAACAGAACCAGGAAAACCAACAAGATGATGCAAGTTGCCACCAGCCTGCTTGCGCCAATCTTTTCCAGCCTGTCGGCCACCGGGTCCAGCAAATAGGCCAGCGCCATACCGGCAATAAAGGGCAATAAAATTGATCGGAATATGAACAAGAACAGCGCTGTCGCAACCAGAGCGGCAAACCAGAACCACATCTGCCGTCGCGCAGAAGCCGATACCAAAATCGCACTGGCAATCGTTCCCGCATTGCCAACCACGGGCTTCTGCTCAGGCGGGTTGCTGTTGTCCGAATTGGATTTCGCCAAGTTTCAGCCTTTCGAACGCTGGTTAAGCGCTAGGATATTGCGTTTTTGTCGGTTGCGAAGAGTTTGACCCCTTCACGCAGATAGGCGGCTGCAGAAAGAAAAGTCAGCAGGCCGGTAATCCATTCCAACGCCAGTTTGGCATTGGAAGCCTCAATTTCAAAGGCCAGTGAAAAAAGCACCCAGGCGGCCAGCGCAATTTGCGCGACTGTATTGGTCTTGGAAACCCATAGCGGGCGGATTGTCACTGGCAAGGACAAGAGAAATGCCAGCATGACTCCAAAGATGATCAGCAAGTCCCTGCTGACGATCAGGATCACCAGCCACAACGGAATTTCACTGAGATAAGCCAGCGCGATAAAAACCGAGACCAGCATTAGTTTGTCGGCAATGGGATCCAGAATGGTTCCCAATTCGGTCTGTTGATCGAAATAGCGCGCCACCGTACCGTCGATGGCATCGGATAACCCAGCCAGCAGGAACACCAGGAAACCGATGAGATACAGATCGCTGAGGATGGCCCAGACAATAACCGGTACCAACACAATGCGAAGCAAGGTAATCAGATTTGCGATAGTCAAAAGGGTGTGCCGATAGCGAAAGTTTGAGCTTGAAATTGCCGTTTTCGGTAACGGTTTGCAACACCTCTCGCAACCTTGAATGCCAGTTTATTTGACTTGATGGGCCTAGACACCACTTATTGTTGCAGGAAGACAAAGGATTTTAACGTGATCAAACCAATGCGCATCGTCCCCAGCGTTATGCTGGGCGCGACACTGGCGGGATTTGCCGCGGCCTCACACGCACAGGCCGGTGACAGCCATGCGGGATATTATTATCCCAACCCGCAGACAACGGAAGTCTATGTGTCGCCGTTAAAGGTGCTGCGTGGGGTATCGAAAAGATCTCGTATCGGACTGATGATTGGTTTGGACAAGCAGCAGTTGAGCAAGGGCTTCGCACCACAATACCACATTTTCGCCAAGGGTGCGAAGGCACAGAAGATGATCGTGGTCGCGACCGGATCGGGCAAATATGACACGATTTACCGGTTGCGGGCCCTGTTGGCAGCGCTGACATCGCAGGCACGCACCTCGCCGCTTTTTACGGAAGCACCTTCGCCAGAAAATCTGAACTTCTTCGATTTGGCACGACTGGCCGGGTTTTCGCAGATTACGATTTCTGACGGAGATCAATTTGCCCATCGCATAACCCTGCGTGGCGCGAACTGAAGCAGCACACAAGGCCGATGCCGATATAAAATTGTCAAAATTACCAGAGTTTTCCACGGCCTTGTGCATTACCAGACAAGACGTTGGCGGCCAGCCTGCGTATAGAGGGGCATGAGCGACAACAAACCTCCTTTGACCTATGCCGATTCCGGTGTCGATATCGATGCGGGTAACGCACTCGTCAACGCAATAAAGCCATTGATCGCGGCCACCCGCCGTCCCGGTGCCGATGGTTCAATTGGTGGTTTTGGTGGTGTGTTTGATCTCAAGGCCACCGGCTATAAAGACCCGCTTCTTGTCGCTGCCAATGATGGGGTCGGAACAAAGCTGAAAATCGCGATTGAAACCGATCAGCACAGCACGATTGGCATCGATCTGGTGGCCATGTGTGTCAACGATTTGATCGTGCAGGGAGCAGAACCCCTGTTTTTTCTTGACTATTTTGCAACCGGTAAATTGGACAATGGCGTTGCGGAACAGGTGATAGCCGGCATTGCCCGGGGTTGCGAAATCGCCGGTTGCGCACTGACAGGTGGCGAAACCGCAGAAATGCCTGGCATGTATGCTGCAGGTGACTATGACCTTGCAGGTTTTTCTGTTGGTGCGGTGGAACGCGAAAACCTGTTGCCACGCGCCATGAACAAAGGAGACGTCCTGCTTGGACTGGCATCTGATGGCGTCCATTCAAACGGCTATTCTCTGGTGCGGCGGATTGTCGAGCGCAGCGGCCTGGAATGGACCACACAGAGCCCTTTTGACGAAACCAGCCTGGCAGAATCGCTTTTGCGGCCAACGCGAATATATGTAAAATCCATCCTTGATGGACTGGGCAGCGACGCTGGCATCTCCGGACTGGCCCATATCACCGGCGGTGGGCTGACCGAAAATCTGCCACGGGTGCTGCCGAAACACCTCTCGGCACACATTGAACTTTCGCACATTACCCCGCCTGCGGTGTTTTCGTGGTTGAAAACCGAAGGGGGTGTCGAAGAGAGCGAAATGTTGCGTACGTTTAACTGCGGTATCGGCATGGTGGTCATCGTACCACCGCAAAACAGTGAAACACTGAGCCAAAGATTACAGGATCTGGGCGAGACCGTGATCGAGCTGGGACACCTGGTGGATGGTGATTCATCCGTGCGGTTTGAAGGCCAGATCAACTGGAGCTGACATGAGCAAACTGAAAGTTGCTGTGCTGATTTCGGGAACGGGGTCCAACATGGGTGCGCTTGCACGCGCGACCATGGACCCGGACTATCCCGTTGAAATCGTGCTGGTCCTATCCAACCGCCCGCACGCGGCAGGTCTGGAACTGGCCCAGGAACATGGCATCCCTATCCGTGTCATTGACCATACCGGATACGACAGCCGTGAGGCGCACGAGCATGCCGTCAATGACGCGTTGCGCGAATCTGGTGCCCGGCTGATCTGCCTGGCGGGCTACATGCGAATTCTCACCGATGGTTTCGTCAACCAATGGCGGGGACAGCTGGTCAACATCCATCCCAGTCTTCTGCCCTCGTTTAGGGGAATTGATACCCACGCCAGGGCGTTGGAACGCGGTGTTCGCATCCACGGATGCACAGTGCATTTCGTCAACGCTGAACTCGATGGCGGTCCGATCATCGCCCAGGCGGCGGTCAGGGTAGAACCTGATGATACGCCAGAAAGCCTGGCTGCACGGGTATTGAAGGCCGAGCATGAGTTGTTTCCCCATGCGCTGCGTCTGATCGGCGATCAATCCGTGCGATGGAGCGGCGACGACGCCGTCAAGGACCTCAATGTGAGCAGCAGCGATGTTGCACGCATGGAATGATCAAATAAGCTCTACACGCACCTTTGTATCATGAAACACTGCGGCTCCATGGGGGGCGGCTGAATCTGCACTGGTCAGCGTGTTGATGCCGCGCCCATCTTCATGAGCATGATTGGGCCATATGCCCTCCACCACCAGAACCCCTCGCCTCAATCCATCATACGCCTTCACATGAACGATCACTGACCCTCGTTGATTGGTCAGCTTCACCTTTGTTCCGTCAGAAATGTCCTGATCTAACAGGTCATCTGGATGCATCAGGACCGAAGGCCTGCCTTCGCGCTTTGTCGATGTTTCAGTCTCGTTGAACGTGGAATTGAGAAACGACCGTGAAGGCGATGTCGCCAGACGAAAAGGATGGGCCTCGTCTGCCTGTTCAACCACCGTCCAATGATCCGGCAAGGTCGGCGCCTCATCAACAGGCCCTTGCAAACCCATGTTCGCCGGCGGCGTTCCCCACGGTACATTGTACCAATCAGCCTTGAGGTGGAATTTTCCATCGGTATGCGCAAACCCACTGACATAGTGGCTTTCATCAAAATCGGGCTGACAATCAATCCACTTATCGCGTCGCAATTGTTCAAGGGTTCCGCGGTTGCTGCGTTGCAGCATATCGTCGATCAGAGCATTTTCAGTCAGACCGAATCCGGGCTGATGATCCACACCCAGGCGTTTGGCCAGTTCCTCAATCACAAAGAAGTTGCTGCGGCAGGTGGTTGGCCCGTCGATCAACTTGGGACCATGCAAAATGTGCTGATGTCCGCCACCCCGATAAACATCGTCATGCTCCATGAACATCGTGGCGGGCAGGACAAGATCTGCCATTGCCGCCGTTTCGGTCATGAACTGCTCGTGCACGGCGACAAACAGGTCTTCGCGGGCAAATCCTCTTTTCACCAGTTCCTGCTCCGGTGCCACAGAAACCGGGTTGGTATTCTGAACCAGCATGGCAGTCACCGGAGGACCATCATAAAGCGATGCCCGATCACCGGTTAGAATGCGGCCAATTTTCGACTGGTCCAGCGACCGGATGTCAGGATCGTTGAAACCGGCACCCTGAATAAATCCTCCCTTGAGATTGTAGATTTCAGAGTTGGAATGGAACGCCCCACCACCTTTGTATTTCCATGAACCGAGCACGGTTGAAATGCAGGTCGCGGCGTGCATGTTGACGGCACCGTTGCGGGTTCGGGTAAAGCCGTATCCCAGTCGAAAATAGCTGCGTGGTCGTTCTGCAATCAGGGCTGCAAATGATTCAATCTCATCAACCGACAGGCCAGTGATTTCCGACGCCCACTGGGGTGACCTTGATTGTAAATGTGATTCAAGTTCTTCCGGCACATCGCTGAATTCATTCAGGAATCCGCGGTCCGCTTTGTCGTCACGAAACAGGCAATGCATGATGGCACACGCCAGCGCGGCATCCGTCCCGGGCTTCAGACACAGGGCCAGATCCGCCTGTTTCATCGTGTCATTTTGATAGACATCGATCACCACGATTTTGGCGCCTCGGTTTTTCCGCGCCTTGATCGCGTGTGTCATCACATTGACCTGGGTGGATACGGCATTGGTCCCCCAGATGATCACACAATCGGATTCCGCCATTTCCCGTGGATCGGGGCCCATGAGCTTGCCAGTGGCAGCCGAGAACCCGGTCCAGGCGTTGTTGATGCAGATCGTATCAAACTGTTTCGACCACCTCTTGGCATGGCGCAACCGATGTACCGAATCGCGCTGGATCAACCCCATCGTGCCAGCATAGATATAGGGCCAGACCGTTTCCGACCCATATTTCTGCTCAGCTGAGACAAATTTTTCGGCGATCAGGTCCAGCGCCGCTTGCCAGGATATGTCGCTCCATTCTGCTGAGGTCCCACCTTTGGCATTGCTGCGCAGCATGGGGTGAAGCAGGCGGTCAGGGTGATGAATACGTTCTGCGTAACGGGCAACCTTGGCGCAGATAACGCCATCGGTGTAGCTGTTGTCGGCAGCACCGCGCACGCGACCGATTGAAGTCCCATCAATGACTTCCACATCCAATGCACAGGTGGACGGGCAATCGTGCGGGCATGCCGAGTTGAGAATTTTCACATTCAGCGGCTTGTTCATCGCATTTGCCCTATCGTGTTGTCGAATGACTTGATAGCAAACATCCTGCAACCCAACAATTGGCTTTATCCGTATGAATTACCGCCACGCATACCACGCCGGAAATTTCGCAGACGTCTTCAAACACATCATTTTGGCGCGTTTGCTGGAATATATGAAGGTCAAGGACAAGCCATTTCGCGTATTCGACACCCATTCGGGCATTGGCCTGTACGATCTTGGTTCCGAGCAGGCGGGTAAAACCGGGGAGTGGCAAAGCGGGGTGAAGCGAATAATGGACGCCCAGCCGCCAGCTGCAGTGAACCGGCTTATCGGTCCCTGGAAAGATGCGGTTCGCACTGTGGGCGAAGGTCATTATCCCGGCTCTCCCCGCGTCGCCCACGCGTTGCTGCGAAAAACTGACCGCCTCTCCCTGTTTGAGCTGCATGAGGAAGACAGCCAAAAGCTGAAACAGGAATTTCAAGGGGACTATCAAACGCGCGTTTATGACAGCGACGGATGGCTGGCCAGCACCGGCCATATTCCTCCGAAGGAAAAACGCGGCGTGATGCTGGTCGATCCACCGTTTGAAGACGGCAAGGATTTTGACCGGATGATTGATTTGCTGAAAAAATCCTCCCAACGCTGGCCTGGCGGCGTGGTCGCGCTGTGGTATCCGGTCAAACGCCGCGACCATACCGACGAATGGTTGGAAACGCTGCGTGGATTGAAGTTCAAAGATCTGATGAATGTTGAACTCTATATCCGCGAACCACGGCCAGTAGCCATGTTGAACGGCTGCGGAATGGTAATACTGAATCCCCCTTACATTCTCAGCAATGAGCTGCATACGATCATGCCCTGGCTCAGCGAAACGCTGAAAGATGACAAGGGTTGGGGTTACCGGATTCAGGATCTTTCTGCAAAATAATCCCCATAGTGAGGAGAAACATGAGGAGTGCAGCTCAGTTCTGATTGACCGACCGAACAAGCTGCCGCATCTTAGGGCTTCCGAAAGAGGAGCCGCGTGATGACGTCACTGAGACCAATGATTGCGAGCGTATTGGCAGCCATGCTGGTTGCAGCGCCCGTCGCACCCGCACAGGCGGGCCTGCTTGACCCCTTGTTTCAAAAAACCAGCTTTCCAGAATGTGACGATGCCAGTGTGCTCGGCAAAATTGTTGAGCGGTTTAACTGGGCTGAAGATGCCACGTGGCAACGGGGATTTTATCTCGAAAACATCGAACTGACCCGGGAGCGGCTTGTTCAAAGCACCCATGTCAGCCCGATTCCTCGCCGCTATTGTCGCGCCCATGCTCGACTGACTGACGGCACCCATCCGACCTTGTTGTATCTGATTGAAGGCGGACAGGGTCTGGCCGGCAATCACTACAATGTGGAATTTTGCCTTCAGGGATTTGACCGCTGGAATGAATATGACGGCTCTTGCCGGGTCCTGAACTACTGATCCTGAACGGAAACACCATGAAATTTTTGAGCTCACCCGCGTCTCCCTATGTCGCCAAAGCCGCCCTTGCCGCCAAATTTGCCGGCATAGAAATGGAAACCGTTGCGGTGGACTCCACCAATGGCGATCCTGTTCTCGACGCGGCCAATCCGCTGTCGAAAATACCCTGTTTGGTGCTCGATGATGGAACCGGAATCTTCGACAGTCGCTCCATCACCCGTTATCTGGACCGTGCCAGCGGTGG
Source organism: uncultured Rhizobiaceae group bacterium (assembly GCA_905480295.1). GTDB lineage: Bacteria > Pseudomonadota > Alphaproteobacteria > Rhizobiales > Rhizobiaceae > Pseudahrensia. The sequence continues at coordinate 15,589 of CAJQPW010000138.1, forward strand.
AAAATTGTTTCCCACCGATTCCGCCGGGTTGCTGAAGGCAGAACGCATGGAAGCCCTGTGCGACGGCATCAATGATTGCGCCGTCGGCTTCATGTATGAAATGCGTTTTCGCCCGGAAGAAAAAGTTCACAAGGCCTGGCAGGAACGGTTATGGGGCAAAGTGGAGCGCGGTCTCGATGCGGCCATGGCAGATCTTCCCCCGTCAGGAGCAGATGCCAATATCGGTTCAATTGCGCTGAGCGCCAGTCTTGGATATCTCGATTTGCGCTTTGCCGGCAAATGGGAATCCGGCCGCGATGACCTTGTGGCGTGGCGCGATGCATTTGATGCGTCCCATCCTGATCTGGCGGACTTGAAACCAACGGCCTGACCCCCCAATTGCGATAATGCAATAGCGGGGGCGGAACACCCTCACACCTGAAAGAACCTAACCGGCTCGCCGGTGGCGTCGACGGACCAAGTCCATCGATTGTCAGTCATTTTATGCCGGGAGCCTGCCAATGCTGATCTATCTGCTGTTTTGTCTTGGCCTGGTGCTTCTGCTCGTTGGGGGTGACTGGCTGGTCAAGGGAGCTGTTGGGTTGGCCGAGCGGTTAAACATTTCTCCGCTGATCATTGGGCTGACTGTGGTCGCACTTGGCACATCGGCCCCGGAACTTGTCGTATCCCTGCAGGCGGCACTTGAAGGTTCTGGCGGGCTGGCGGTTGGCAATGTCGTGGGTTCCAACATTGCCAATGTCTTGTTGGTGTTGGGTATTCCAGCGCTCTTTGCCCCTATTCGCGGTGCCAATCCCGCGGTTCACGGTTCGCTTTTCTTTCTCTTTGGTCTGACAGTCATCTTTATGCTGCAACTGAGCTGGTCACCGATTTCACGGTTGGACGGTCTTTTGTTGCTGGCCTGTCTTGCAGCCTTTCTGGTCCAGCAATTCTTCAACGCCAAAAGATCCAAACAACCTCAAGACGATTATCATGATGAAATCGGTGCTGTGCCCTCGGCGCCCTATCGTATTGCAGCCTTAATCGCCCTTGGACTGATTGCCCTTCCGCTGGGCGCCACATTCACGGTTGATGCAGCCGTGGAGATCGCCCAGCGCTGGTCTGTGCCTGAGGCCGTCATTGGACTTACCATCGTTGCCATCGGCACGTCGTTGCCGGAACTGGCCACCGGCATCATGGCCGCCCGGCACAACAACGCTTCCGTCGCCCTGGGCAACGTGGTCGGTTCCAACCTTTTTAACATCACGGCGATCATGGGAACGACAGCGCTGGTCAGCGGCGGGTTCTCAGCAGATCGTCACATTGTACAATTCGACATGTGGGTGATGCTGGCTGCAACCCTGATCCTGATTGCCCTGCCGGCATTCAAACTGTCGGTGGGACGAAACGGCGGTATCTTGCTCACCGGCCTGTATCTGGCCTATCTGGTATCGACGGTGATCATTTAGGACGTTTCATGAAACACACGGTACTCGTCACAGGCGGCGCAAAGCGGGTCGGACGCAGTCTTTGTCTGGGTCTGGCTGAAGTTGGATATGCAACGGCCGTGCATTATAATGGCTCCCGTTCGGCCGCCGAAACTGTTGTTGATGAAATCAAGGCAAATGGTGGGACCGCGATCAGCGTCCAGGCCAATCTTGAAGTCGAAACCGATGCGCGAGGACTTGTCGACAAGGTGCGCCGGCAGCTAGGCCCTTTAGACGTTCTGATCAACAATGCATCCCTGTTTGAAGAAGACAGCTACGGAAAACTCGACAGTGCCAGGTGGGATCGCCATTTCAACCTTCACGTTAAGGCCCCCGCCCTGCTGGCCTCGGCATTTGCTGCTCAGCAACTCGACGAAGGACTGATCGTCAACATGATAGACGAACGGGTGTGGAAGCTGACACCCAACTTTCCATCCTACACTTTGTCGAAATCGGCATTGTGGGCTGCCACCAAGACCATGGCTCAGGCGTTTGCCCCCACCATCCGGGTCAATGCAATCGGCCCCGGCCCAACCCTGCCCAGCGACCATCAAACCCAGGACGAATTTGACAAACAGCTGCAGACATTGCTGCTGCAGCGCTCACCTGCGCTTTCCGAATTCGTTGATACCGTATTATATTTTATGCGGGCAAAGTCGGTTACGGGACAGATGATAGCGCTCGACGGTGGACAACATCTTGGCTGGCAGACCCCGGACCAGATGCCCCTCAAATGATGTGTTAGTCTGAAGCATGAGCGATTCAGCCAAAACAGCCGATCCAGTTGCCAAGCGGGCCAAGCCACGGGATTCCGGCGACATCATGTGGGAAGAAACCGACAACGCTTCCGGCAAGATTGGTGCCGAATTGATCGCAGATTTTGTCACGCGATTGCCCAAAAAACCCGGGGTCTATCGCATGATGAACGGGGCCGGTGATGTCCTTTATGTCGGCAAGGCGAAAAACCTGCGCAATCGGGTGCAGAATTATGCCCGCGGCATCGGCCATGGTGGCAATCGCACCGCACGCATGATCGCTGAAACCACCCAGATGGAGTTTGTCACCACCCACACAGAAACCGAGGCTCTGCTGCTGGAAGCGAATCTGATCAAGCGCTTACGGCCACGCTTTAATGTTTTGATTCGGGACGACAAATCCTTTCCTTACATTCTCCTGTCTGGTGACCACGAAGCCCCTGGCCTTTTCAAGTTTCGCGGTGCCCGTTCGCGCAAGGGCGACTATTATGGTCCGTTTGCCAATGCCGGGTCGGTCAATGTCACCATCAACGCATTGCAACGCATTTTCCTCATCCGCACCTGCACTGATTCCTTTTATGCCAACCGAACCCGGCCTTGCCTGTTGCATCAGATCAAGCGATGCGCTGCCCCCTGCACCGGTGAGGTATCGGCCGAAGACTATGCCGAGCTCGTCAAGCAGACCAAGGACTTCCTGACCGGTAAAAGCCAGGAGATCAAAAACCGTTTCTCAAAACGCATGCAGCAGGCATCGGACGATCTCGATTTCGAAACGGCGGCCATCTACCGCGATCGGCTCGCCGCCCTGTCCCACGTGCAGAGCCACCAGGGCATCAATCCGCAAACCGTGAAGGAAGCGGACATTTTTGCGGTGCATCAGGAGGGTGGACAGTTTTGCATCCAGATCTTCTTCTTTCGCACCGGGCAGAACTGGGGCAACCGTGCCTATTTCCCGCGCGCCGACAGGAGTTTTGACGAGGCTGAAGTTCTCAACGCCTTCGTCAGCCAGTTCTATGATGATAAACCCGTGCCAAAGCTCGTATTGTTGTCACAAGACATTGCCGAGGCTGACTTGCTGGCCGAAGCGCTATCGGTGAAGGCCAACCGCAAAGTTCAGGTCTACAAACCCCAACGCGGTGAGAAACGCGATCTTGTCAAACAGGTGCATTTCAACGCCCGGGAAGCACTGGGTCGGAAGCTGGCTGAAACCGCTACTCAAACCAAATTACTCACCGGTCTGCAGGAAGTTTTTGAACTCGACGACACTCCCCAGCGCATCGAAGTATATGATAATTCTCACATAATGGGCACCAACGCTGTCGGTGCGATGGTGGTTGCCGGGCCGGAAGGTTTTGCAAAGAACCAGTATCGCAAGTTCAACATCAAAAATCAGGAACTCGTGCCAGGCGATGACTATGGCATGAAGAAAGAAGTCTTTACCCGCCGGTTTGCCCGATTGCTGAAAGAACACGGCGATCTAGAGCCCAGCAATCAAGACAATGATGAAACGGTCCACGAAGAAGATAGTCATGCAGATGAGTCGCGCCAGACTGACACGCTTCCTCCATGGCCAGATCTGGTTCTGATAGACGGTGGCGCCGGCCAATTGTCTGCGGTGCGTGAGGTAATGCGGGAGCTCGGACTGGATGGCAAAGTAGCGCTTGTTGGCGTTGCAAAAGGCCCTGACCGAGATGCTGGTCGGGAGCGGTTTTTTATGCCGGGAAAACAACCGTTTTCACTCCCCTTGCGCGACCCTGCTCTATACTTCATCCAGCGTTTGCGCGATGAAGCCCACAGATTTGCTATCGGCACGCATCGGGCACGCCGCAAGAAGGATACGTTGAAAAATCCACTCGATGAGATTGCCGGTATAGGACCTGCGCGCAAACGCGCCATTCTGCATCATTTCGGCAGTGCAAAGGCAACGGGCCGTGCTGCCGTGGAAGACCTGATGAAGGTGGACGGAGTATCTGAAGCCATGGCCCGCAAAATTCACGACCATTTCCAAAAAGGCTGATTGCGTTGAAAAAAGACCAGTTCATTGTGCCAGAGGGCATGATTTATCTTGATGGCAACTCCCTGGGGCCGCTTCCAAGCGCCGCGGCAGGCCGAATCTCGTCAATGGTTGAAGACGAGTGGGGAGAACTCCTTATCAAAGGATGGAACCAGGCTGGATGGATGCAGCAACCGATTCAACTCGGGGACCGTATCGGCAAGTTGGTTGGGGCTCCCTCTGGAACCGTGGTGATCGGTGACACGCTGTCAATCAAAGTATATCAGGCTCTGGCCGCGGCCCTAGCGATGCGTCCTGACCGCAAGGTCATTTTGTCAGATACCGGCAACTTTCCAACAGATCTGTATATGGCCGATGGCCTGATAAAATCTATGGATGCCGGTCATCAAGTCCAACTTGTCGAACCTGAAAACGTTGCCGACGCAATCGATGACAAGGTAGCGGTGTTGATGTTGACCCAGGTCGATTACAAAACGGGCCGCAAGCACGACATGATGGCCTTGACGCAGAAGGCGCAAGAAGCCGGCGCGGTCGTGATCTGGGACCTGGCTCACTCGGCCGGCGCATTTGAAGTCGAGCTGGAACAGTCTGGATGCGAATTTGCGGTTGGTTGCACCTACAAATACCTCAATGCCGGACCCGGCGCACCGGCATTCATTTATGTTCGGCGCGACCTGTCTGAAACCATTGAACCCGCGTTGTCGGGCTGGCTGGGGCACGATGCCCCCTTTGCTTTTGAACGCCCCTACCGCCCCGGCTCAGGAATTGAGCGGATGCGCGTGGGAACGCCATCTGTCATCCAGATGGCCGCACTGGAAGCGGCACTGGATGTTTTTGATGATGTCTCAATGGCAGATATTCGAACAAGATCCGTGGCCCTGTGTGAATTGTTCATTTCCGAAGTTGAGACCAAATGCCCGCAACTCAAACTGGCCAGCCCCCGTCAACCCGACATCAGGGGGTCGCAGGTGTCCTTTCGATATGCTGATGGGTATCCGTTGTTGCAGGCCCTGATCGAACGCGGCGTGGTCGGTGATTTCCGCTCGCCTGATATCATCCGATTTGGCTTTGCACCCCTATATATTGATGAAGATGACGTGCGTCGGGCAGTGGAAATTCTCAAAGACATTTTGGAGTCTGGGGAATGGGATCAACCTCGGTTCCACAAACGCGCCAAGGTCACGTAAATACACCAGAACGCTGTTAAATTGCATTCCAGGCTCTTCAAGATATTGTGCTCGGTACCGGTCATTTCGACAACACCAAGACATATTTGGGGTCTATGATTGGAACAAACTAGGGCAAGTGGAGGCATGAATTATGTCAGACAGACAAATCACCCGGGGTTCGATCATTGCAGGGCTGGTGTTGACGTTTAGCGTCATCTGGCCCGTGGCATCATCTGACGCACGACCTAGCACCCGATCTTACACCTGCGCAGGGTTGAAAGACCTGATCAGGAAGCGTGGTTCTGTGGTCATGAACTATAAAGGCAATAGCCTCTACAGACGTTTCGTCAGCAACGTCGGCCAATGCAAATATCCAGACAACAGAACCCGACGTTTTCGCGTCCCATCACGGGATGGTACTTGCACGCTAAAGCTTTGCTACGAGTTTGTGCCCTTCGATCGGCGCTAGAATGAGCATCGAGACTGGTGAAGTAATTCACTAGCCCCAATTATTCATCATGTCGGTTGAATTGGTTGGCGGGCATGGATCAAGCTGTTGGAATAGCGTATGATTTTGGTGTTTGAACAACATCATTCGCCATCAACGGAAGGTCCGGCCCGCCATGCAAGAAGATACTC
>CAJQPW010000139.1 GCA_905480295.1 uncultured Rhizobiaceae group bacterium
GATAAAAAAAGCCGGCGGATCACGATCCACCGGCTTTCGGAAAGCTTTGATCAGTAAACTCTAGTTGCGAACGATGACCCGCGAACCAATTTTTACCCGGGAATACAAATCGGTCACATCGTCATTGGCGAGGCGAATACACCCCGAAGACATGGCTTTGCCGATAGTCCATGGCTGGTTGGTTCCATGAATACGGTAGATGGTTGATCCGATATAGAGGGCGCGAGCGCCGAGTGGATTGTCCGGACCACCCTTGTAATAGGGTTTCAGCGTCTTTCCGGTCTCACGTTTTACACGACGGATCATGGTCTTTGGTGGAGTCCAGCCCGGCCATTCTGCCTTGCGGGTTACGCGATGGCGTCCTTGCCACTGAAATCCGTCGCGGCCGACACCGATGCCATATTTCATGGCTTTGCCACGCTTCATCACATAGTACAAACGACGTTCAGACGTATCAACGATGATGGTTCCCGGTGCGACGCTTGAATCAAAACGAACAACGCGCTTACGAATTGGCGATTTGTTGGACGCCGAACGTCTGCGGAAGGGGCGGGTTCCGTTCTGCCAGGTGCGGGTGAAATAATCAAACCAGCGCTCTCCGCTGCTGGCATAGACCTGATCTGCCGGGATCAGGGACGTCACCAGCATAGCCACTGCACCCAGGACCAGGCTGCGAATTGAAAACTTATTGAAACTCATTTTTTTCTCCCAATTCTCGTTCTTTTACCGAAATTGGCCAGTTGCGGGCCAGTCCACACATCTTCGGCAACGAGTCGTATACAAGAAATTATAAGATGAATTCTCCGTGATGGGAATCCAAATTGCGGCAAATTCTAGACTTTTCGTTGACAATTGTGTCATCAGCTAAATTTTTGTTTTGGCCGATGGTGTGCTTGCGCTGGCCAAGGGCACCGGTTTCCCGTCCTAACTGAGATTAAGATCCTTAAAAAAGTCGTTGCCTTTGTCATCGATGACGATGAAGGCCGGGAAATTCTCCACCTCAATGCGCCATACCGCCTCCATGCCCAATTCGGGATATTCGACGACTTCAACCTTCTTGATGCAATCCTGTGCAAGCCGGGCAGCAGGCCCACCAATCGATCCAAGATAGAACCCGCCGTGCTGTTTGCAGGCATCACGAACCTGACGAGACCGGTTGCCCTTGGCCAGCATCACCATCGATCCACCAAACGATTGGAACTGATCGACAAAGGAATCCATTCGGCCTGCGGTGGTCGGACCAAAGGCACCAGAGGCCATGCCATCGGGGGTTTTTGCCGGGCCGGCATAATAGACCGGATGGTCTTTCATGTAGTCCGGCATTTCTTCACCGGCCTCGAGACGGGCTCGGATCTTGGCGTGGGCCAGGTCTCGCGCGACGATAATTGTACCATTCAGGGACAGTCGGGTTTTCACCGGATGCCTGCTCAGTTCGGCCAAAATATCAGCCATCGGTTGTTGCAGGTCGATTTCAACAACATGCCCAGAAAACTCCGATTCATCGATGTCGGGAATATATTGGGCTGGATCTGTCTCCAACTGCTCCAGAAAGACCCCTTCGCTGGTAATTTTGCCCATGGCTTGACGGTCAGCGGAACAGGATACACCGATGCCGATTGGCAGAGAGGCACCGTGACGGGGCAGTCTCACCACCCGCACATCATGGCAAAAATACTTGCCGCCAAATTGTGCCCCGACGCCCATGCTCTGGGTTAGTTTATGAATTTCTTCTTCCATCGCGATGTCGCGGAAAGCATGGCCAAGTTCCGACCCTTCTGTCGGCAGGCCATCAAGATAACGTGTGGACGCCATTTTGACGGTTTTCAGCGTTTGTTCGGCAGACGTGCCACCGATCACAACGGCGAGATGGTAGGGAGGACAGGCAGCTGTACCGAGTGTCAGGATTTTTTCCTGCAGGAAATCAATCATGCGATCATGGGTCAGCAGGGACGGGGTGCCCTGATAAAAAAAGGTTTTATTGGCCGACCCGCCGCCCTTGGCAATGAACTGAAATTTGTAGGAGTCTGTGCCCTCTGAATACACGTCAATCTGCGCCGGGAGATTGTTTTTCGTATTTTGCTCTTCAAACATCGACAGCGGGGCCAGCTGTGAATAACGCAGGTTCTTCTTGAAATAGGCGTCCATGATGCCCTGACTGAGAGAAGATTCATCCGCTCCATCGGTCAATACAGCACGACCACGTTTGGCCATTACGATTGCGGTGCCGGTATCCTGGCACATCGGCAAGACCCCACCAGCGGCAATATTTGCGTTTTTTAACAGATCGAAGGCGACGAAACGGTCGTTCGGTGTCGCCTCCGGGTCATCAAGAATAGATGCCAGCTGTTTCAAGTGACCGGGGCGAAGCAGGTGATTGATATCGGCAAAAGCTTCTTCTGCAAGGAGTCGGATCGCTTCCGGTTCGACCTTCAAAAAGGTCTGTCCATTTACATCCACCGTTGAGACATGTTTGTCGGTCAGTTTTCGGTAGGGGGTATTGTCTGCGTCCAGCGGAAAGAGATCGACATGAGCGTTGGTGGGGCTATTTTGGTCTGTCATAGCAGTGGGTCCTGGCCAGAATTTTCTCCTGTTTATCGCCACGGTGGGGCGATGTACAAGCGGTCAGGGCAAAAACCCTCCAATTGTGTCACTTGGTGTTGCGCAAGATTAAAGTGTTGGCCAGGGTTTTTGAACTTCAAACAAGGCTGGTCGGGAATCGCAGATGGAAAATGTAGACCAAAAGCTGATTGCGATCCGCGAGGCGGATACATCATTCCCGGCGCGCAGTGCTGTGGCTTATTTTCTGTTCATGATCATGCCCGCCGACGGTTACACTCATCCGAAGGAGATGGCGCGACTAGAACGCATACTGGCAGACGATTTCGATCTCGACGCGACTGCCACCCATGCGTTGATAGAACATGCGGAAGCACAAAAACTGAGTGGCCATGACATGGCCGAACTGGCCAAGCTGCTGCTTTCGGAACTCGAGCCGGATGAACTGCTGAAGCTCATTTCTCACATGTGGGAAATGGTATTCGCCGATGACCGGATGCATGAAATTGAAGTTCTGCTTGTTGAACGCGTTGCCAGTCTGCTCAAGATTGATAGGGAAGCTGTCTCCGCGGCCATGACCAACTAGTTGGATCTGGAGTCGATGAGGTCATGCAACTGACGCACCGCATCCGGCAATTCATCGAAATGCGAGATAATGAGGTCGGGACTGAGTTGGGACACCGGCACATCGGTATAACCAAAATCAACAGCAATAACGGGTATGTTTCCCTGTTGGGCAGCGACAATGTCGTTGATGCTGTCGCCGACCATGATGCAACGGTCTGTGGGAAACCCTGCCAACCGGGCCGTTTCTGTCAGGTGGGTCGGGTCCGGCTTTTTCACTGGAAAGGTATCGCCACCGGTTACGACTTCAAAATGCTCTGTTTCCCCCAGTTCATGCAACAGCTTCTGCGCCAATTGTTCAAACTTGTTGGTGCATACGGCATGGCGGTATCCTGCGTTCGTCAGCGACTTTAAAGCCGAAACCGCGCCGGGAAAAAACACCGTGTTATCAGCAATATGGTCCTCATATCGCTGCAAAAACCGAGCAAAAACGGTCTTGTGAACGTCACCATTCACCTCCAGTTCCCGGTTGTAAAAAGCAAAAGCCCGTTCAATCATCTGCATTGCACCCTTGCCGACAACATGGCCCACATCCTCCATAGAGATTGGGGGAAGTCCCTCTGGTTCGGTCGCCATATTGAGGGCCGGGATGAGGTCACGATTGCTATCTACAAGAGTTCCATCGAGATCAAAGATGATCAGAGGGGGTGCGATTGTCATAAACGAATCTTTCAACTAGGAATTTGCTGGAGAAATACACCATTTTCCTATGGTGCACATCGCTCTGACATGGTACCGCCCGCCCTATGGCCAAAACACCGAAACAAATTGCTGGGGAAGCCGCATTGGATTTTGTCTCCAGCGGGATGAAACTGGGCATTGGAACTGGCAGCACGGCCGAAGCTTTCGTCCATTCACTGGCGCATAAGGTCCGGAGTGGTTTGGAAATCGTCGGCGTGCCTACGTCTGAACGGACGCGCGAACTATGTGAAGAGCTGGGCGTGCCGCTGACAACGCTCGATGAAACCCCACAACTTGATCTGACCATCGATGGTGCAGATGAAATTGATGGGTCACTGGCACTCATCAAAGGTGGCGGCGGCGCGTTGCTGCGCGAAAAGATTGTTGCTGCTGCCTCTCGCGATATGCTGGTGATCGCGGACGACAACAAGCTGGTGAACGTTTTGGGACAGTTTCCCCTGCCAATAGAGGTCAACATATTTGGTTTAGCTGCCACCACCGAAATGATCCGGTCGCAGGCCGCCGCGATGGGGCTGAGCGGTGCTATCGAATTACGAACAAATGCTGATGGTGACGTCTTTGTCACGGACGGAGGTCATTATATCCTCGATGCATCTTTTGGCCGCATTGTCGATCCAGAAGCACTTTCCATCACGTTGAACGGTATTCCTGGAGTGGTTGAGCATGGTCTGTTTACCGGACTTGCGAGCCGCGCCATAGTTGCCGACAATACGCGTGCGCGCATCGTTGTTGCACAAAATGATTCAAACTGAGGGCGGTTGGATTCAGAATCAATCGACCGTCGAACCAAACTTATAATCGGAGCCCAGACTTCATGTTTTTCAAAAAGAGCCTATGCGCCATCGCTGTAGCTGTATGTTTTGTTTCAACTGGCTATGCACAGGAAATTTCTGCATCGCATATTGCCGAGGCCAAAAAAGCGCTGACGGCCACGAAAGCCACCGAAACATTTGACTCAATATTGTTGGGTGCATCGGCCAAATTGAAGAATCAACTCACTGCCAACAACCCCAGTGACGCTGAAAAAATCGGCAACACGGTAGATGATGAAGCAATAGCTCTGGCCGTTCGTCGTGGCGATCTGGAAGGGGAGGCCGCCCGTCTGTTTGCCAAAAACTTCACCGAGTCGGAATTGACTGAAATTACAACATTTTTCAACTCGCCAACCGGTGCAAAATACCTGGTAGCCACTCCATTATTGGCGCGGGAACTGGGCAAGGCCGCCCGCATCTGGGCCAACGGAATTACCCGCGATCTGGCAGTCAACGTCAACAAAAAGATGGCGGCGTCGGGTAACTGATCGTCCGCACACCGGGTTGGGGCAGGAATTACAATGGCATATGACTATGATTTGTTCGTCATAGGTGGCGGATCGGGCGGCGTCCGGGCTGCAAACCGGACTGCTGCTCTGGGCAAAACCGTGGCTGTGGCAGAAGAAAGCCGCTATGGCGGAACCTGTGTTGTCCGCGGTTGTGTTCCCAAAAAACTGTATGTCTATGCCTCGACTTTTCATGAGCACTTTGAAGATGCGGCGGGATTCGGCTGGAGCGTTGGGGAGTCCAGCTTCGATTGGAACAAGCTGGTTGCCAATAAAGAGGCCGAGATCACCCGATTGGAAGGTCTCTATAAGAGTGGCCTGAATTCTAACGATGTTGATGTTTTCGATTCACGGGCCGAATTGCGTGGAGTCCACGAAATCTACCTGAAAGCGCTGGATAAAACCGTCACTGCTGA
>CAJQPW010000140.1 GCA_905480295.1 uncultured Rhizobiaceae group bacterium
CCCGTCCGATATGGCGCGGCTGACGGCCGATTGAGCGCCGGGGTTCCGGCGTCGGCTGCCAGCGCTCGGCTTGCTGCTAAATGCTGCTGCCAATCAGTTTTCTGCGCAGCGACTGATTGCTGGAATTCCTGCCCAGCCAGATACCGAAGAACCGGTCGGAGAACTCCCGATCACGAATGGTGCCGATCTTCTTCCCATTACGCAGGAACACCGTGTGGCCCTGCTTGTTTCGAATGCCGGTAATCGTGGTTCTGGACGTCACATCAGGAAAAATGGCACCCATTTGACGCTGCCATCTCGCCAGTTTTTTCGAGCTGGTTGAGCTGTTCTTCCTGATTTCATCAATCGAGCGCTCCGTGATGTCGGCACCGGAAAAACTGCGCAGATAGTTCAGAGAAAGCGCAAACGGCGTTTTCGGGTTCCACCGACCGTTCGGCGCATAGAGCTTGGCGTCAAAGATGTTCCAGACCATGTAGCTCAGCCGCCCTTTGCCCACCAATTTGCTGTTGGGCACATAGGCAGAGATAACACCGGTGTCCGCCTGGGCAATGGTAAAACTTTGAGTAAGGCAAAAGGCCAGCGCCAAGATTAGTTTCTGCATCGTTCGATTCCAATTTCCTGCGACCGAGCTGCCATTTTATGGGCGGGAGCTCGACCGGTTTATGTTTGTCATTGTGTTTACGGAATCAAACCGGGTTTGGATTGCTGCATTGGAAAATATTCCAGACCGTTTCTGCTGAACGACTGGTTTGCGTTGCCACAAGCGCTGAGTTCAGCCGTTCGAATTCGCCGCCAGCAGGTTCAGCACCGCCTGCACATAGACCTGCGCCCCAAGCGCGATATCGCTGTCAGAGGTGTTTTCAGACCAGTGGTGGCTGATGCCGCCAATCGATGGAACAAACATCATGCCGCTGGGAATGTGTCGCGCGATCACCTGCGCATCATGTCCGGCGCCGCTCGGCATAATTGAATAGTGATCGGGTGCCCATTGTTGCGCGGCATCCTGCAATGCGTCTTTCGGCCCCTTCGCCATATGCGCCGGGCTCGATTGCGCCAGCACCTCAAGCTCAAGGGCACAGGGGCTCGCTGCGTCCACTTCTCTGGTCAGCCGGGTGAGCGCATCATGCATCCGGTTTAGATTGTCGGGATCGGCATCGCGAAACTGAAATACCATCTCCGCCTGCCCGGGAATGATGCTCGGTTGCCCCGGTTGCAGCGTCACCCGGCCAACGGTCCACACGGAGTCAGGCCCACAGACTGTGGGAAAACTGGCTTCGATTGCGCTCCAAACCTGCATCAATGCCCTGCCCGCGTCACGGCGGGATTTCATGGTTGTGGTGCCCGCATGGTTTTGAAAGCCTGTTGCCGTGATCCGGTATTGCCAGATCGCAACGATGGACGTGACAACACCAATGCCCCGTCCCGCGCTTTCAAGCCGGTCACCCTGTTCAATATGCGCTTCAAGAAAACCGCAATAACGCCCCGCTTCCATACTGACCCGCTGGCGTCCATCAAGCTCCTGTTTCGCCAGCATTTCGCGCAGGGTTCCCCGACCGCTCCTGTCGGTTGCGGCGTCGATCTGTTCTTCACTGATCTCGCCAACAAAGGATTCACTGCCGAGAAACGAAAAATCTCCTGAGAAATGCCCTTCCTCATCGGCGAATGCGATGACATCAACACCGCGACCGACGAGTTGATTGTCGGATGCAGCAACGCGGGCGGCTTCCAGTGCATAGACCACACCGAGCGCGCCATCGAGCCATCCCGCATGGTTCTGGCTTTCCAGATGACTGCCGCACAGCACGTGGGGCCCTGCGCCCGGCGCGCGACCGAAGACATTGGCGACACCATCGATACACGTCTCGTGTCCAATATCCGCCAGCTGACCGGCAAGCCATTTGCGGGCGGTTATATCGTCCTGCGAAAGGGTTGGCCGGTGCACGCCGGACTTGTATGTGCCGATTTTCCGCAAATGATAGAGGTCGCGCAAAACCCGGTCGGGATCGGCTTTCATAGTCTGGCCTCCTGTTGCGAAAGTGGGGTGCTAAGCGGGCTCATGGGCGTCCGTGTCGAAACGGGCTCAAGATCGAATAGACCGTCTGGTTGTAAGGCGCGTCCAGTCCCTTTTCCCGGGACAAACGGTAGACCGCGCCGGAAATCCATTCAGTTTCCAGTGGCCGTCCCTGCTCCAGATCGATAGCTGTTGAGGCCCGCATGGCAGCCGGAAATCGCTGCGCCGCCAACCAGATTTTTTCTTCAACATCATCGGGCAGGTCAATTTGGCAGGCACGGGCCAGGGTGGCGGTTTCTGCAACGATCGACTGGTACAGTTTCGACAGTTCCGGGTTTTCCCTGACATCCCCCATCGTGCATCTTGCCGCCGCAGTGACGCCCGACACCGCAGAAAACAAGATGAATTTCAGCCACAATTCCTGATCGATATCGTCGGTATGCGGCGCCGTGGCGCCAGCCGCATTGATCGCCTCACGCAGGGCATCAACGCGGGTTGAGGGCCGGCTGTCTCTTTCGGCAAATACAAAACTGTTGAATTCTCCGGTCTGTTTGATCACGCCGGGGGCAGCAATCGTCGTCGATACCTTGGCAACGCCGTTGCCGACATTTTCCGCTGGCAGGATCTTGCACAGCCGGTCTGATGCCTCCACGCCATTGAGAAAGGGGACAACGATCGTATTTGCCCCGATCATTGGCAAACAGGCTTTCGCCGCCGCCTCAAGACCATCCCCCTTTACACCGAATATGATGGCATCGACCTCACCGACTTCAGCGGGGTTATCGGTGGCGATCCAGGGTTCGCAGGTCTCGTCTTCGGCATGCCCGTTCAGCAGCAACCCCTTTTCGCGGATAGCCTTAAGATGGTCGCCCCTGGCAATGGTGGCAACCTGATGCCCGGCCAATCCCAGCCGCACCGCCAGATAGCCGCCGATGCCGCCTGTCGCCATTGTTGCAATTTTCATCTTCTGTCCCCGTTTCGCATGCCACCGTATTTGTGCCTGCAAAGGTAGAAGCGCTTGCCGCATAATGTAAATGGTCGATTGTCGGTTTCAGTGGTACCCGGCTTAGCCGCTTCTATGCACCCCTGCCCGGTGTCCTTCTTCTACAGGGCAATTTCGGCTATGATAGATCATCCAGGCTGTTTGAGACGACAGGGGTTGGCACCATGCATAAAGATGAAGACCAGGAGATACCCGGGGCGAACGACGGTGACAGGGCCAGCACAAAAGCCCAGATCGCCGGGCTGCAACAGGAACTGAAAGAAGCGCTCGACCGGCAGACAGCGACCGGTGAGATCTTGCGCGTCATCAGCAGTTCCTCAAAGGACGTACAACAGGTCTTTGATACGATTGTTCAAACCGGCCTGACCCTGTTTCCCGAGGCAACGCTCAGCATTGCACTGAAGGCTGACAAGCAAGTGCAAGCGGCCGCCATTGCCGGCCCGGACCCGTTGAATGTGGAAGCATGGCGCGGCCGTTTTCCGGCGCCCTTAACGCGCGACACCATGCACGGATTTGTCATCCTGGACGGTGCGGTAATCGACATACCCGACGTTGCCAGCTCCTCTGATCAGTTCAGCCAGGGCGCCAAGAACAATTTTCTTGCATCCGGTTATCGCGCGGTCACCATGATACCGATTGTGCACAACGGGAACGCCGTGGGCGTTCTGGCGTTACTGCGGTTGAGCCCGGGGGGCCTGGAAGAAGAAGAATTTGCCCTGTTGGAAACCTTCGCATCACAGGCCAATATCGCCATTGAAAATACCCAGCTGGTCAATGACATGCGACGGACCAACGAGGTGCTCGGCACCGTCTCGGACCAACGGGCAAAATATATTCCGCCACAGCTTTACCAGTCCATCATTGCCGGTGAACAGCGCGCGGCCATAGAAGCGCGGCGCAAGAAGCTGACCATCTTCTTTTCCGACATCGTCGATTTCACCGAGATCACCGACCAGCTGGAGGCGGAAGAACTGACCGCGCTGCTCAATGAATATCTCTCTGAAATGTCGCACATCGCCCAGGCCCACGACGCCTATTTCGACAAATTCATAGGCGACGCCATGATGTTCTATTTTGGCGACCCGGTCAGCAAGGGGATAGAGGAAGACGCTGCGGCCTGTGTACGCATGGCGATTGAGATGCAGAACAGACTGGAGACTTTGCAGGACCGATGGCGCAGCCAGGGCTTGATCGACCAGCCGTTCCGGGCCCGCATCGGCATCAATACCGGCTATTGCACGGCAGGGAATTTCGGGTCCAGTGAGCGCATGGATTACACGATCATTGGCAGCGAAGTGAATCTTGCGGCACGGCTGGAAGAAAACGCCGATGCCGGTGGCATTCTGCTGGCTGCCGAAACCTATTCGCTGGTGAAAGACTGGCTGAAGGTGGAAGAGCGCGACGCCATCACCATGAAAGGTTTTGCAAAACCGATCCGAACCTATGCGGTCAAGGACATATACGATGAGGCCCCGCAACGCTCATCGGTATTCAGCCGGGAAGATGAAGGCTTTTCCCTGACCATCGACCCCGACCGGTTGAGCCGGAAGTCCAAGGCAGAATTAATTGACGTACTGAAAGCAGCCGTCACACGACTGGAGTAAGGTGCCCCCTACCCCGACGACGCTGGCCGCCAGATTG
Organism: uncultured Rhizobiaceae group bacterium; assembly: GCA_905480295.1. Taxonomy (GTDB): domain Bacteria; phylum Pseudomonadota; class Alphaproteobacteria; order Rhizobiales; family Rhizobiaceae; genus Pseudahrensia. The sequence goes on from CAJQPW010000140.1 coordinate 4,656, forward strand.
GTAATGTCGTGGGCCGGGGTCCGTTGGCCAGCCGCAGGTCAAGGATCTGCTTTTCCGTCAGTATGAACAGATTGGCGGGCGGGGTTTGCATCGCATAGACCCATAATTTCGGATCGACGCCCATGTCCTCCAGATGGTTTTGACAAACAGCCGAGATCGTCTGAGCCTCCGCCATGCCGCGTTGCAATGTGCCAATCGCGTCGCCGGTGCTGTAGACCTGATGCACCCCCACCCAGGCGTCTGCACCGGAATTGCGGTACAGTCCGCCAGCCAGAACCAGCGGGCAGGACGATGCGCAATAGGCATTGGCGGGAACCACGGTGGATATCCCCGCCTCGCGAATGATCCGTGACATGGCCAGCGCATCGGCAACCGAGCCCCCCGGCGAATGTAAAAATAACCGGCCTATCTGCTTTTCATTTTCGTCAACAAAGTCCTGCAACCGTTCTGCCGTGCCGTTTGTGATCGTGCCGACGGCGGAATAGTCACCATCTGTGCCCTTGTAGAACTGCATCGGATCACCCATCACCATCGTGTCCACCGGCCCATTGATCCCGGGCAGTCTGGGCGCGCGGCGCGACGGACCAACTGGCATGGTCTTGGGCAGATAGGTGCGGGTCTGATCGCCAAACCGGGGCAGATCCATCGGTGCCGGTTCCACCCGCTGGGACCCCGGAATGCCATCGGGCGCTGCCGCCACCATTTCCCGCAAATCGATACCGACGGTTGCAACCGTCATCGCAAGCATCGCCAGGAAAATGTATTTCAGAATCCGGCCATCGCTGACAAACCGCACCAATGCGGTCAGCGGACGTTTGGCAACATCGTTGGGTTCATCCATGTCAGGGCTTTGATGTTGGCGTCAAAATGGCCGTCACCTTGGGATCATCGGGAAGCGGAGGCGGTGCCGTCTCCCCCTCTTCCAACGCGTTCAGCTGCTTGTAGAGTTTGATGGAACGCATCATTTCGGCGGCCGAAACATCATGGGCTTCGCGTTCGTCCCCTTCTTCCTGGCGGATTGCCGCCTGAACGATGCAAAGCACAAAGATCAGGACGGCGGGCAACAGATCGATCGAAATCGCACCGGCCCAGCTGGGCAGGAATTCGCTGGCGTAACGCAGCACGGCTTCTGGTGTCGAAAGCGGTGTAAAGCGCACCGGGTCCACGGCGGGGCGGGAAAGAATTTCTTCTGCGGCCTGCACCAGCGCCGCGCTTTGCGCCTTTACGGAGGCTTCAACCCTACTCACCACATCATTTTGGCGGGCAACAAGATCGGTGGTGCCACCATCGGCCACCGGTGCGATGAACGTGCGGCCCAGATCCTCCGCAACCCGTTTGACCGAGGGGGCAATTGACGTCTGTTGCAGCGAAGCGATGGTGCCGGACAGGGCAACAGCCTGTTCGGCAAAAGCGTTGGCGCGGATATCAACAGGCCCCGGCGAAGAGACCAGTTTACGCATTTGCGACAGGTGTTTTCCGCCTTCCTCAAACATCCTCTGGGTCGGCGCACGGGAATCAATGATCTCTTCCGACAGGCCGGTCAGCTGCCGCGACATCTGGGACAGCAATTGCACAACCGTGCCGCTGCCCGAGGTCCCGGTCAGAGCACCGGTGGCTGCCTCGTCGGCGGACAGGCGGGAAAACCGTTGCGCGGCAAGAGCGATATCGGGCAGCAGCGACTGTGCCGCCAGGGCATTGTCATGGGCCTGTTCGAGCTTTTGCTGATATTGTTCCGTGGTGTTGGCGAGATGCTGTTCCAATGCAGCGCCACCGGCCAGCGCGGCAGCGTTGAGCCATGAGGACATCGCGATGATCATCGCCGATCCCAGCGCCATGGCGAGATAGAGATAGCGTCTTCCAAAGCCGGATTTAACATGCGGCATGAAACGCATCAGGTAGGTCCAGAAGCCAAATATACCAACCGAAACCGCCACCGAGTAAATCACCGCGCCGAGAAAAATGATCGTTGCCGACCCGTTCAGCAGTTCACGCACACCCAGATAGGTATAAACACCCGACGCCAGCGCGAGGATCGCCAAGGTGGCGCCTGTCACCGTTTCCAGCCCGCTTTGAGCGCTTCTCAAATCTCTTGCCATTCATCCAGCTCCCTACACACAAACAGTGCTAAATGGATATTGCCCGGCAAATGTAGACGCAAAATGGCGGCTTTTGAAAGTGATCAGCCTTGAGCCCGCGATCAAATATCGCTGATCGGGCACCCACAGGGTCGACCGGCAGTCCCGATGCAGGCAGTCAAATCCTCAAAAACATTCGGATCGGAGATATCTGGTCAGGATCGATCAGGGGTCCAGTCATCCGGGTTTTCGCAACCCGCCGCTGCCCAGGCCTTCTGCAGGGACGGCGATTCCCGACAGCGTGCGCGGGGCAATTCGTCCTGAATCTCCAACCAGGTCAGCTGGCTCTCAATGCCCCCATGCCAGGAAGGCGATACGCTTTCAGGATCATCCAGCGTAACGATCGGCATCGCCAGATATCCGCAATCTTCCGGCAGGATTACCCGATAGGTCAGGCTGGTCCCGCAGGTAGAACAGAACCCCCGCTCTGCGATTGCCGATGATTGGAACCATTTGGGCTGCCCCCTGGTAAATCGGGTGGCCGTTGCGGGGTAAGCGACCCAGGCATTGGCCGGTGCACCAATCGATTTCTGGCAAAAACGACAATGGCAGATCCCGGCCCCGATGGAGGGTTGATTGATTTCGTACCGAACCGCACCGCACAGGCATCCTCCCGTGGTCAACGCCGCCTGATCGACCACCATCTGGCCGACATCAAACATCAGCATGTTTGAAAGAACCGGCGCGCTGTCATCAAAACGCACCCTGAAAACATGCACCGGTTGTGCGATGTTCTTCAGTGTCTTGTGTCCCAAATCATCAATCGGCGTATCGATACGGTGCTTGACCTGTTCGAAGGCCGCACCGGAAATGCACACCCCGCCGGGGTCAGCAAGCGCCTCCAGACGGGCGGCGACGTTTACACCATCACCAAAAATATCGTCATCCTGGCTCACCACATCCCCGACATTAACACCGATGCGCAGCACGATTGGATGTGCCTGATTGGTTGAGGTGGCGCGCTCTTTCAATTCTTCCTGAATGTCGATGGCACATTGCACCGCCTCGACTGCGCTGTGAAACGCAGCCAAAAAACCATCGCCCGTGGTTTTGAAAATCCGCCCGTTGTGGCGGTGCAGCACAGGGTCAATGCTGGCACTTTTCAAGGCGTTGATGCGATCAAGCGTGCCCTCATCATCGTGCTGCATCAGCGTGCTGAACCCGACAATATCGGCCACCAGAATTGCCATCAATGATCTGGCCATGGTCATTCACCTCCCAATCCCAAGGGCCATTGCGGGGCATTTCGCATCATCCACCACGACCTGTATCGACTATGGCACGGGCAATGACGGCGAGAAAGGGAGCCAAATAGGGGTGCATTCGGCTCATGCAGGAGATTCAAGAAACAGTGCAAAGGATTGATATGAATCCCGTTTGAACGACCCCCCTCACATTGTATGGACCGCACCGGAATCTGCCGCTAGGCTGCACGTCTTGGAAAATCTCGCTGGTCAGTGACCAGAATATAAAAAACATGTCTATCAACCCGGCAACACCGATAATGGCCCCGCAGCCGCAGCGGAGGTCGCAGAGCCTGCTGGGCCTGGCTTACATGGCGGCGGGCATGTTCATTTTTTCGGCCGTGGATACCCAGGCCAAGATACTGACCGACAGTCTGCACCCCTGGCAGATTGTATGGTCGCGGCAGCTCGGCCTGCTCGCAGGCGTCGTCATCATATTGATGATAAAGGGCTTTTCTATTCTGAAAACACCACAGCCGGGATTACAGATCGCGCGTGGGGCCATCGCCGTCGGCTCCGCGACCCTGTTCATCGTGGCGCTGAGCTACGTGCCACTGGCCGATGCTGTGGTTGTCAGTTTTACCGCACCCTTCATGGTCACCGTGCTGGGCGCGCTGGTGCTGGCGGAAAAGGTCGGCATACACCGCTGGACCGCCGTGTGCGTGGGGTTCATTGGAACGCTGATCGTGATCCGCCCCGGATTGGGTGTGATGCACCCGGCGGTGTTGCTGGTTGTGGTCGCCGCGGGTTTGTTCGCCATGCGGCAGGTGATTTCACGTCGTTTGAGCGATACCGACAAAACCACCACCACCGTTGCCTATACCGCATTGGTGGGAAGCCTGATTTTGACAATCCCCCTGCCCTTTGTATGGCAAACGCCCAGCGGCAGTTCCGAAATCATGCTGTTGGTCAGCATTGCGGTGATGGCCGCTTTTGCAGAAATTCTGGTCATCAAGGCGCTGGAAGTCGCCCAGGCTGTGGTCGTCGCGCCGGTCCAATATACGCTGATCATCTGGGGCACAGCCTATGGCTATCTGGTTTTCAATCAATTGCCCGATATGTGGACATGGGTTGGCACGGCGGTCATCATTGCAAGCGGCGTCTATACCCTGCAAAGGGAACGAAAATCGGCCAGCCAAAACGCCACCGCACCGTCACAGGAAACACCACAATCATGAGCGCGCCCCTGCCCTATCTGCAACGCATCAGCAATTATTATCAAACCCTGGGATACGGCGCCCCCTACCGCTGGGCTGAATTTGAAGACGTCCCGTTTCACACATTGGGCAAACCCCTGTCGCAGGCACGGGTCGGGATTGTGACCACGGCCGCCCCCTTCCAGCCCGACAGGGGGGATCAGGGCCCCGGCGCTGCCTATAATGGCGCGGCAAAATTCTTTGAAATCTATACCGCTTCAACCGATGTGGAACCGGATCTGCGCATTTCCCACATCGCCATAGACCGGGACCACACATCGGCTGAAGATCAGGGCAGCTATTTCCCCCTGCGCGCGCTCAAGAGCCTGCTGGAAGACGGCACGTTTCACGCTCTTTCGCCGCGCTTTTACGGATTGCCCACCAATCGCTCGCAGGCCACCACGATCAATGTCGATTGCGCTCATCTGGTCGATCTGTGCATCGAAGACGCGGTGGACATCGCCTTGCTGGTTCCCAACTGCCCGGTCTGCCACCAGTCCACCGCGCTGGCGGCACGCGCGCTGGAAGCCGCCGGAATCACAACTGTTGTCATGGGCTGCGCCCGCGACATCGTGGAAAAGGTCGGGGTTCCCAGACTTCTGTTCAACGACTTTCCCCTTGGCAACGCCGCAGGACTGCCGCATGACCCGGCCAGCCAGAAAAAGATTGCGCAACTGGCACTGGAACTGGCCACAACCGCTGACGCCCCCCAGACAACGGTGCAGTCGCCCTATCAATGGTCTGGGGCTGCCAATTGGAAAGATAACTATTCCAATGCCGATCTGCTGTCGGCGGAAGAGATCGCAAGACGCCGCCGGGAGTTTGATCAGGCCAAGCGGGACTCGCCACCCAAGAAATAAGGCATGTGTGGTAGAGTGAAGATAACAAGCGCAGCAGCAACTTGGTGACAAAGAAATGATAGGCGCAGAATCAGATCGTCCGGTCTTTTACAGCTTTCGACGCTGTCCCTATGCGATGCGTGCACGGATGGCGGTTGCCGCGTCTGGTCAGCCGGTCGAACTGCGTGAAATCCTGCTGCGCGATAAGCCCGAAGCCATGGTCGAGGCTTCGCCCAAAGCGACGGTTCCGGTTCTGGTGCAGACCGATGGTGGGGTATTGGAACAAAGCCTCGACATCATGTTGTGGGCGCTGAACCGGAGTGATCCGCAGCAATGGCTGACGCCTGACCATGGCGACTTGCCCACGATGCTGGCACTCATTGCCGATGTTGACGGGGAATTCAAAACCCGGCTCGACAATTACAAATATGCATCGCGCAAAACGCCCGATGGGCAGGATGTCGACGCCTTTGCCAGCACCAACCGCGACCTTGCTTTGCAATGTCTTGATCCACTGGCCGTGCGGTTGGAAAGCAGCGCGTATCTGTTTGGTGACCGCATTGCGCTGGCGGATGTCGCCATTGCGCCCTTTGTGCGGCAGTTCGCCAACACCGACGCCACATGGTTTAGACGACAGGCCCGCCCGGCGCTGCGAAACTGGTTGCAGCAGTTCATCGCCAGTCCGCTGTTTACCGGTGTGATGGACAAACATGCGGTCTGGCAACCGGGGACAGAAGGCATCCGTTTTCCGAACCAATAGATATCCGGCTCACCACCCACGGGCGCAGCAACGGGACTAAGGGTTGGGAGACTCTTTGGAAAATTTCGCCACATAGTTTGCATGGAAACGGGAATAGCCCTCCTCCACTTCCGTCAGATGCGGTTTCACGACGTCATGGAACCGCGGCAGTTGATGAAACGGAACTCCCGGATAGGCATGATGTTCTGCATGGTACGGCATGTTCCAGGCCAATCGCCGGATTAAGGCATTGGTGAACGTGGTGCGGCTGTTATGCAGCATGTTGGAGACAAAGGGACAGCGGCCGTGTTCGGCCAGCAAATAAAGGCGCAAAAACGGCTGCCCCAGAACCACCGGAATGATCCAGACCCACAGCAATACCGTCAGATCAAAAACCACAATGCTGGCCAACAGTAGAAAATAGAGCATCAAAATCACGCGGGCTTCCAACACCACTTTCCGCCGTCCTGTGGCCGGCACAAATTCGTCGCCGCAACCCAAAAATGCGTTCTTGAACAATGTACTGGCTCCGCTTCGCCAGATGTGAATACCGGAAACATGCACCACATATTGCCACCAGGAGTCGGGCTTGGGCGTGGCCAGTTCCGGGTCCTTATCAGGGTCCTGGGTATGGCGATGATGGGCAAAATGGAAATAGCGGAACCATTCGGGCTGAACACCAATCAGAAAACCACAGACATGGGCAACACAATCGTTCAGCAGCGGCGTCCGGAACGCGGTTCGGTGAATGGTCTCGTGCAGCAGCGTGAACAGGAAGATGATCAAGATGCCCTGTACCGGCAACAGCAGAGGCCAGTAGGCCGTGGCCCGCGTTGCGATCACGCTCCCGATCAGCACGATCGCACCACAATGAATGGCCAGGGCCCACAGGCCTTTAGCGTCGGATTTTCTGGTCAAGTCCCGCCGCTGCTCAACCGTCAGCGATGCAATGATACCCCGATGATCCATCGTCAATCTGACCTTGCCATCGGATCATTCACGCGGGTTTCAAGCAGCATCAGAGCCACCCTTTGGGGAAAAGCGCAGGGAAAGGCACGACATGCCTCCATCCAGTTTGGCGGCTTCTGAATTGCCAATCGTACGAACATTGAACCCCTGCGCCTCGAGCAAGGCCTGGGTTTGGGGAAAGCCCGCCGGAAAGAGAACCAGATCGTTGAAACGAATCGAATTGGCACAGGCTTCTTCACCCTCGGCGGTATGGATCACCCGGTATCCTTCAAAACATCCGCTCCGTGCCAGCCGCTGTGTCGCCAGAATCGTGTTTCCGTCGAGCAGCGAACAATCGGTCTTGAAATGCAACACATCCGGCGGGGTTTCGACATCGCGCAGGCTGTATCCGAGACCGCCGACAATAGCGCGCAGTTCTTCCACCCCTTGCCGGTTGGTGCGGGCAGAGCGGCCGACGAGGATCTCTTTGTCGGTGACAAGTATGTCACCCCCCTCGATCGTACCAGGACCCTCAATGGCAAAAACCCTGTCGTAGATTTCGTCCAGCGCGGGCCTGATTTTTGCCGCCTCCCCGCGTCGCGGTTCAGCCCCCGGGCGCATCACGATTGCCGCTTCCGGCAAACACAATGCCGCGTCTTCGATGAACACGCTGTCGGGAAACTCTTCCAGCGCCGGCAATTCGGTCACCTGCGCGCCGGTGGATTTCAACGTGCTGACATAGACGTCGTGATGCTGAAGAAAGACGTCAATATCCGGTGCCCCCGTATCGACGGCGCGGATGCCGTCAACAATGGCACGGCAGGGTTTGCGGGTAACAGCGTGGGTAAACTGAAAGGAGCGAAGAGACATCAGAAAATCACCTTAAGAACAGGGCGATTGATGATCGCAACTTCGCTGCGGTTTGGAAAGAGCCAGAATTTACTTTGGCGGCAGCGTCACAAAAAAATGGGGGCAGAAGCACCCCCATTTTCTATAAACCAAAGTGTGTTTGCCGTTTTGGACACGTGTCGGTCAGGCAGCGATGCTGGAGTTCTCGTACAATTTGTGATCCACGATCTCCACAGTGGCATCGACGCTCGGATGGGTCATGCCCAGTGAAGCAGCGACCTGCTGAACCAATTTGTCGACGCGCTCAATACGGGTTGCTCCTGAATATATGGCGCGGGCAGCCGAAGAGGGCTTGATCAGGTTCTGTGCAGCATTGGCATATTTCTCAAATGGCACCTGATCGGCAGGATCAGCACCCAGCTTGCGGGCCAGTTCATCCACCCAGGCGTAAATTTCACGGGATTCTTCCAGATCCTGATGCACGGCATCCTTGATCGCCCGTCCCTCGCCGGCGGTAACGCAGCGGTAGTTGCCAGTCAGCAACATGCTCCATTTGGCCAATGGTACAAACAGGGATTCAAATACCCGCAGCTTGACCGGAACGTCCTTGCCATCAAGACGGACGGCGGCAATGTCCTGTTCCAGCGTGCGCAACATCTGATTGTGCTCTTCGCTTTCGAATTGGGCAGCCTTGAAATTTGTTGGCAGGCCCACATGCAGGAAATTGGCCTGTTCTTCCGGTGGCCGGAAAGCCTGTGGGTCCGGGCTGCACAGGCTGATCAGTCCGGGCTCAAACGCGCTCCAAACGGACGGATCGGCATAACAACCAGAGAGATTGGCATCGGCCAACGCTTCAATCCGGCGCAGATAAGCCAGCGGCGGCATATTCATGATCGACAGGCAGGGACGCTTGCTTGCAGCAATGCGCTGCATCAATGCCTTAACGGATGGTTCGCCATATTGCGGCTCCTGCATGGCCAGAGCCACCAGGTCATAGTCCTCGGCACGCGCCTGTTCGGGCGTGACCGCATCCACGGTTCCAGGATGATCTGCAGATCTGATCAGGCGGTGCTCGCTCTCATCGCGCAGTTTCAACCGCACGGTGGTGCCTTCAGCATTGATCAGATCGGCGGTCTGCTGGCGGCAGATCAGCGTCACGTCGTGGCCCGCCATAAGCAGCTTAGTGGACAAGAGTGAGCCGTAGGATGCTCCGAGAATGAGAATTTTCATGGTCAAACCTGATGTCTATGATTATGTCTCACTCAACTTAACCAAAGTCAGCGCGGCCATAATGAAAACCGACCGGCAAAGGCCTCCTTTCTGGTCGTATTGTAAGAATCATGACCAAACACGCTGAAACAATGTAAAGATTGTAAAAATCCACACCACCAAGCTGCCAGGAACAGACCCAATGATCCACGACACGATGAAGACAATTGAAATTCAGGAACCGGGCACCGCCGATGTTCTGACAATCGGCAACCGTGCCGTGCCACAGGCAGGACCCGATGAAGTTCTGGTCAAGGTCACTGCCGCCGGTGTGAACGGACCCGACATTGTGCAGCGCCGCGGCCACTACCCGCCACCCAAAGGCGCGTCTGATCTGTTGGGACTGGAAGTATCCGGTGAAGTCGTGGCGGTTGGAGAAAATGCCTCGCAGTGGCAGCTCGGTGACCGTATCTGTGCCCTGACCAATGGTGGCGGATATGCAGAATACGTCGCCATCGAAGCCGGGCACTGCCTGCCCATTCCCGACGGTGTCAATGAAACCGACGCCGCAGGACTGCCGGAAACCCTGTTCACGGTGTGGAACAACGTCTTTCTCAACCAGAGCATTCCCGACAACGGGCTGATCCTGGTGCACGGAGGCGCCGGCGGCATTGGCTCCACGGCCATTCAGTTGGGAAAAGCCTTTGGATTGAGGGTGTTTACAACAACCGGAAAACCGGAAGGCTGTGAATTCTGTACCCAGCTCGGTGCCGACAGGGCGATCAATTACCGGGAAGAGGACTTTGTGGAAGTGGTCAAACAGGCCGGTGGCGCCGACATTATTGTCGACATCATCGGGGGGGACTATATCGCGCGGAACATGAGCGCGGCCAAGCCGGATTCGCGCATCATTCAGCTGGCCTTCAACAAAGGGTCGAAAGTCGAAATCAACCTGATGCCGATCATGTTGAAGCGCCTGACCCTGACCGGATCAACGCTGCGGCCGCGCAGCAAGGCGTTCAAGTCGGAGATCGCTGCCGATTTGAAGAAACAGGTGTGGCCACTATTCAGCAAGGGACAGTTTCGCACCCAGACCCATGCAACATTTTCTTTTGAAGACGTGCAGGAGGCCCATCGCATGATGGAATCCGCCGCCCATCGCGGAAAGATCCTGCTGACCCCATAAGAATCGAGGCAGCGCGCGGATCGGGTTTTTCAACCTGCTGGGAGCGGCAAATTTTGTAAATTCCCGCTCCCGATCCGCTGCGTTACAGCGCCCGCCTATTCGGCTGCTTCTGCCTGTCGGGCCGAAGAAACTTTCGCGGCGCAATATTTGAATTCTGGAATCTTGCCATAGGGATCGAGCATCGGGTTGGTGAGCCGGTTTGCCGGGCTTTCGTTGAAGCAGAACGGAATGAACACCATGCCATCGGCAACTTCACGGTCTTCGCGAAGCAAGGCGTCGATCGTTCCGCGCCGGGTTGAAACTTCAATCATCTGACCCGGGGTTAAGCCCTGTTTGGCAATTTCCCGTGGGTTCATCGCGGCAAAACCTTCCGGTTCCAGATCATCCAGCACGTCGGCCCGACGTGTCATGGCTCCGGTATGCCAATGTTCAAGAACCCGTCCGGTGGTCAACACCATCGGGAATTCAGCATCAGGAACTTCGTCCGGCGCGCGCAGGTCTGCCGGCACGATGCGTCCACGGCCATCGGACGTGGGGAACCCATCGGTGAAGACC
>CAJQPW010000141.1 GCA_905480295.1 uncultured Rhizobiaceae group bacterium
ATGATGCTTCCAGAGGTCGGGACGGGCCGATAAGAATTTTCCAACCCGTCAGGGCTGGATTTGCGGGGGCAACAAAGTGAAACTGAAAATTGATGTGCAGCTTGATTTTCAGCTGCATAATCCTTGCGACCTGTTGTTGCAGATCGAAGTGGCAGCGTTACCGGATCAAACAGTCACCCGGCGGGTGGTGAATTATTCAGGCGTTGAGGAAAGAACAAGGGTTGCTGCCGGTGAGGGCGTAGGTGAACGGGTCTGGCTGCACGGTCTGCAGCGACTGGGCTGTCACTATAGCAGCACGGTTGAACTTAACAGACCGCAGGTCCGGCTCGAAGGACTGGCGCAGACGCCGCTTGCCGAACTGCCCGGTGATGTCACCAAATATCTTTTCGCGTCGCGCTACTGTCCCATTCACGGATTTGAAGAATTCATGGCCTCCGAGTTTGCCGGGCTTAAGGGGGGAGATCTGATTGCCGCCATGTCAGATTGGCTGCAACACAATATCGGTTATCTCGCCGGTTCGAGCCACGAATTCACAACGGCGCCTGAATCCCTCGAAAAGAGACAGGGCGTGTGCCGGGACTATGCCCATATGCTGATTGCCATGGCGCGGAGCGTCGGCATTCCAGCTCGCTTTGTCAGCGTCTATTCACCTGACGTTACACCAATGGATTTTCACGCCGTAGCTGAACTGTTCCTCGATGGCGGCTGGCATTTGGTCGATGCAACCGGAATGGCACAATCCGACAGTATGGCAATTATCGGCCTTGGCCGCGACGCAACGGATGTCTCCTTTCTCACTTCGTTTGGCACGGTGCAGCTTAACCGCATGAATGTGGGTGTTTCGGCCCAATAATTGGGACGTCTGCAGCCCTTACGACCTTGTGCCGGGCTCCATAACCTCTATGGTTTAAGGATGACGGAAGAGGCTGGTTATTTTGATGAAATGGTGCGTGGGGACGAGATTGTCCGGCAACCATATTCCGAATATGAAAATTGGTTCAGTTCCCAGGATCCGACCCGGCTCACCAAGAAGTCAAAAGAAGCAGAAGCATTTTTTCGCCGCATCGGCATCACCTTCAATGTCTATGGTCAGTCGGCAGCGCAGGAAAGATTGATTCCCTTCGATCTGGTGCCGCGCATTCTTTCCAACCGGGAATGGACGAAACTGTCGCGTGGTATTGAGCAACGTGTTCGGGCCATCAACGCATTTCTGCACGATATCTATAACCGCCAGGAGATTTTGCGGGCCGGTCGTATTCCGGTTGACCTGATTTCAAAAAACGAAGCTTTTCTGCCGCAGATGATCGGCATGACGCCGCCAGGCAATGTTTATACCCATATCGTCGGCACCGACATCGTGCGCACGGGCGAGGACGATTTTTTTGTTCTCGAAGACAATGCCCGCACCCCGTCTGGCGTTTCCTATATGTTGGAAAACCGTGAAACGATGCTGCAAATGTTTCCCGAGCTTTTCAGCAAGATCAAGGTTCAGTCGGTCAGCGATTATCCAAAAAATCTGCGCCGTTCGCTGGCAGCCTGCGCGCCCCGGTCCTGCAATGGCCGACCCACCGTGGCCGTGTTGACGCCCGGGATTCACAATTCCGCTTATTTTGAACATTCCTTCCTCGCCAACCAAATGGGCACCGAACTGGTGGAAGGCCATGATTTGCGCGTGGTTGATGGCAAGATCGCCATGCGCACCACCCGGGGCTACAAGACCATTGATGTTCTGTACCGACGGGTTGATGACGATTATCTCGACCCTCTCAACTTCAATCCAGATTCCATGCTCGGCGTGCCAGGCATTATGGATGTCTACAGGGCAGGCAATATTACGATCGCCAATGCGCCGGGCACCGGCATTGCCGATGACAAGGCGATTTATTCCTACATGCCCGACATCGTTGAATTTTATACCGGTGAAAAGGCGATTTTGAAAAATGTCGAGACATGGCGTTGTTCCGAACCCGATGCGCTCGCCTATGTGCTGGACAATCTAGCTGAGCTGGTCGTCAAGGAAGTTCACGGATCAGGCGGCTATGGCATGCTTGTCGGTCCGGCTGCCAGCAAGCGGGAATTGGCAAAGTTTGCTGCAAAGCTGAAGTCCCGGCCGGGCAATTATATCGCCCAGCCAACCCTGGCCCTGTCTACGGTTCCGATCTTCGTCAAGAAACAACTGGCGCCGCGCCATGTCGATCTGCGGCCCTTTGTTCTGGTGTCCCCGCAGGGCATCAACATAACACCCGGCGGGCTGACCCGGGTTGCGCTGAAGGCCGGATCACTGGTCGTTAATTCCAGTCAGGGTGGCGGTACCAAAGACACCTGGGTTTTGGAGGACTGAAACCGTGTTAGGAAAGACCGCCGGAGGCCTGTTTTGGATGTTCCGCTTTCTGGAGCGGAGTGAAAACACGGCCCGTCTTGTGGAAGCGGGTTTCCGGATCGCTCTCACCCGTTCCAGTGACAGCGAAACCGAATGGAAATCTGTCGTCACAACTGCTGCGGTCAAAGCGGGCTATCAATCCAAATATGACACGTTTAACGGACCCAATGTCGTCGACTATCTGTTGCGCGATCCCGACAATCCATCGAGCGTCATTTCAGTTGTGGAATCCGCACGAACCAATGCCCGCATGGTGCGCACAGCCTTGACCACTGAGGTGTGGGAAGCTGTCAATGAAAACTGGATGACGGTGAAAGCACTGCTTAAACGCCCGGTGCGCGAAACCGAATTGCCCTCCATTCTGGGTACGATTCGCCAGCAATCTGCGCTCGTGCGCGGTGCGTTGCATGGTACGATGTTGCGCAACGATATTTACGACTTTGCCAGGCTGGGGACTTTTCTGGAGCGGGCCGACAACACCGCCCGCATCATCGATGTTAAATATTATACGCTGCTGCCTTCGGCGAGTTTTGTTGGCTCATCGCTTGATAATGTCCAGTGGGAAACCATTCTGCGGTCAGTATCAGCGCATCGCGCGTTTCGTTGGCTCGATGAAAGTGAAATGACTTCAGTAGCGATTGCGGAATTTCTCATTCTTGACCGCCGATTGCCACGCTCGTTGGCTTTTTGCACCGCTGAAATGGTTTCCAACCTGAAATTTCTGGCCGAGGACTATGGCCAACGCATGCCCTGCCATGACCTTGCCGATGTGTTGAGAGCTCAGCTTAAGGATCGGGATATCAATTCGATCTTTGAATTTGGTCTGCACCAGTTCATCAGCGATTTCATTCGCGATAACAATGCATTGGGTATGCAAATTGAAGAAGACTACCGATTCTACAAATAGATTGATCCTGCCGCATGCGACTGACGATAACACATAAAACGCATTATGATTATGATGCCCCGGTGGAATATGCCCTGCAACAGGTGCGGTTGACGCCGGTCAGCAATTCTCAGCAGACGGTTCTTTCCTGGGGAGTAGAAATTGAAGGTGGCTGCGAACAACTCACCTATCGCGACGAGTATGGCAATCAAACCAGCCTCGTCAGCGTGGATGCGGAAGCAGATTCAGTCACGTTGACAGCACAGGGAGAGGTGGAAACGCTGGACACCAACGGCGTGTTGGGGCGGGTATACGGTCCGGCCCCACTTTGGCATTTTGTGCAGGCCACGCCGCTGACCCGTCCGGGTCGGGAAATCCGCAAGCTGTGGCGTCAATTTGATTGCGACGATCAACTGGCAAGCCTGCACAAATTGTCGAGCAGGATTATCGAATTGGTTCCCTATCAGGCGGGAAGAACATACGCGGCCACCAGTGCCGAAGAAGCGCTCAACGGAGGTTTTGGTGTTTGCCAGGATCATGCCCAGATATTCATTGCAGCAGTGCGCGCAGCCGGGGTGCCCGCGCGCTATGTCAGCGGCTATCTGATGATGAATGATCGCGTTGACCAGGATGCTTCCCATGCATGGGCGGAAGCGCATGTCGATGGTCTGGGATGGGTTGGATTTGATGTATCAAACCAGATTTCACCGGACATGCGCTATGTCAGGGTAGCAACAGGCCTTGATTATCGGGGGGCGGCGCCGATTTCCGGCATGCGTTTGGGAAGTTCAGGCGAATCGATGATTGTTTCTGTGCAGGTGCAGCAGTAAAACATAGGAATCGTTACATGGTGACTAGCACCCGGACTGGAACTCTTAGATGACCTATTGCGTTGGCCTGCAACTGAATCAAGGCCTTGTATTCATGTCAGACACACGCACCAATGCCGGTGTCGACAATTTTTCGAAAACTCGAAAAATGTTCACCTGGGAAGTGCCGGGTGAGCGAATGATTACCTTGATGACGGCAGGGAATCTGGCCACGACCCAGGCGTTGGTCAGTCTCATCGAGGAACGTTCAAAGGCACCTGCTGACCGCAGTCCGACGATCCTGCACGAACCGTCGATGTTTCAGGTTGCCCGTCTGGTGGGCGCAACCCTGAAAGAAGTGATTCAAGAAAGCGCCTCGTCCGGACAGGCTGCAAGTTCAAAATTCCGCGCCACCATAATCCTGGGTGGGCAGATCAAGGGCAGTGCACCCACCATGTTCTTGATTTATCCGGAGGGCAATTTTGTTGAGGTGACCGAAGAGACGCCGTTCTTCCAGATCGGTGAGGCCAAATATGGCAAGCCGATACTGGTCCGTGCCTATGAGGAAGACATGAGTTTCGAAGATGCCGTGAAGCTGCTGCTCGTGTCGTTTGATTCCACCATCAAGGCAAATCTGTCAGTCGGGTTGCCGATTGATCTGCAAATCTATGAATCAGATTCATTGAAGGTGGGCACGGAGAAGCGGATTGAAGACGACGACCCGTTTTACCAGTCCATATCGACAGGATGGGGTGATGCGTTGCGCGAAGCCTTCCGCTCGCTGCCATCCTATCAGTTTTGAGCCCGCGCCAACGCGGCCAGCAATTCACGACAATCCGGCTGCGACTTCAGGCCTGTAATCAGGTCCATCAGATTGTCAGCAGCGGTTGCCCCTAAAACGGGTGCCACAAGGCCCATGAACTTGTCGGCAATGACATCGGGACCGACAGGGTTTTCCGGATCACCGCGAGCCTCTGTGGGTTCAGACACCAACACCGATCCATCCTTGAGAAGCAGATGCGCCCTGGCCACCCGATGCTCGGGAAACACGGCGTTGAATTCATCCAGTTCGTCGATATCGATCAGGTCCTGCAGTGCACCGACCGCCGGATTGTCCAGGGCGTCATCGGCAATGTGCTGAGCACCAATCGTGCCATGGACAAGGGCCGCAGCGACTGAAAAGGGGAGGGAATATTGTGCTTCTTCTGTCGATTTTGGATGCTTTGTTCCCAGGCGTTTGGCCTCGTGAAAAGTTTCGATGCGAATGGACTTGATGGCATCAACGCTGAATCCATGTTGCTTCTGCAACTCCAGCGCTGCCTCGACGGGCGGTTGGGCCCACCGGCAGACCGGATAGAGTTTGATATACTGATCCGTGATGTACCAGCGTTTGCCCAGGTCCGACCAAATATCGCGCACTTCGTCCGCTTCCATGGATATGGCGGGCGCCCCGGTAAATCCTTCTGCAGCGAGATAGGCGGCGGATACCCCGGCCATGGATCCCCATCCGGAACCGTCCTTGACCATGGTCGGGTGGTCGATTGTCCGCATCATCTGGCTGCGCGGTCCGTGATATTCGGCAATGCCGATGGCGTGGCGGCTCTGCTGGGTATTGAGGCCCAGGTAACGCGCTCCGAGGCCCGCCGTTGCAAGCGCCACCCACGCCCCCGATGTGTGGTAGTCTTCGACGGTGGCATGCAGCGCAATGCCCGCACGGGACCCGATCTCGTAGCCAATGACCAGCGATGTCAGCAGTTCCTGGCTGTCCAGTTTGCCCCGCGATTCTGCCAGGGCCATCAGAGCCGGAATGACGCCGCAACCCACATGTCCTTTGGTCAATTTCTGCCCATCATGGGCATCGACGGAATCGATGGTCATGCCATTGGCCAGCGCGGCTCCTGCAGGACTGACCGGACGACCATCCGTCCACAGGCTGGCAGGCTGGTTTGACCCGGCACCAAATTGTTGAGCGGCATGGTCGTGGATGATGCCCGACAGCCGGGTCTGGGAACCGGCCACGGCAACGCCCAGCGTATCGATCAACGCACGAATGGCTGCATCAACAATGGGCTCTGGCAGGTCCTGATGGGTCAGGCCATGGATAAAATCGACGCTCTGGCTCATATCAACCCATCACTCGGTGATCTGTTCGTAGGCCAGCGCGGCGACGATGTGCACGCGATGATGATCACCACCGTTCAGGGCGGTGTGATATCCACGCGTATCAGTGAAATAGACCGAACCATCGGCTGGCAGGTGGGTGACATGATGATTGACCACAAACAGGGAGCCGGGATTGGTGATCACCGGAATATGCAGGCGCGGTTCGGGGTCGCGGTGCCAAGAATTGCAATTGTAGAGGCCTTTGGAAAGAACCCGCATCCGACCGATTGGAAATCGGCGGGCCAGTTCCTGATGAACCTCTTCGAAATAGGTGCCGGTAAATTGCGGGTTGAATTCGCTGAACTGATCCTCGGCCACGAGGTCTTCACGCGGTTCTTCGGTATAGCTTTCGTCTGCGCGCAGCCAGTAGCGGCCCGACAGGTCATTGCTGGTCCATTCGGTCTGGCCCGGACGCTGGGTCAGCGGCAGGGCCGCAAAGCCCTGTTCCTGCATGCCACCTTGAAAACTGGAGCGCGACAGACATTCGTCCAGGGCTTCCCGGAGCCTGGCGATGTCAAAGGACAGAGCCAGTTTCTGGATGCCGGGTCCTGGCACGAAGGAGGCTACCGAATTGGTGTCCGGCCGATTTCCCATCCAGGCGGTCACCGCCTGAACATCTGCATCGATAATTTCAGGCGTATGCGTCATCTGTAAGCTCCGCTACCGGGGCTTTTTTCCAAAGACCCGAATGTATTCTTCCGCACCACCCTTGGCGAGGGCCTTGGCCTGGCGCACCCAGTCTTCCCGGTCAATGCGACCTTTGAAACTGAGGTGATCGTCTACCCAGTCGCGCTCGGCTTTTTTCCATTTTGCGACCTGTTGGAACTGATAAACGCCTAATCCGTTCAAAATGCCTTCGATCTTTGGTCCGATTCCTGAAATCATTTTCAAATCATCAGGCTTGGACGGTTTGCGCATGCGGGGTGGAGTTGCGTCTTTTATCTTGGCAGCTGCCGTGCGTGCTGGCTTTTTGGCCGCTGGTTTGCTTGCGGATTTGCTTGTCGCTTTAGCTGCCGATTTGCCCGCTGTCTTGCCCGTTGTCTTGCTTGCCGTTTTGCTGGCCGGTTTCTTAGCTGACTTCGGTTTTGCGGACGGCTTACTGCTGATGGCAGCGACGGCCTGAGGCTTGGGTGCTTTGACCGCCTTGGGCTTGGAGCTCTTGTCCTTTTTGCCCAGCACAATAACCGGCTCCATCGATGCCAGGATTTCATCCGACAGATGGCATTTGATTTCGTGGCCGTTTCCGACATTGCGTGAAGGCGGCATTTCTGTTTCACACAACCCGTTGGGCACTTCCGATTTCCGCGGGCAGCGGGTCTGGAACGGGCAACCCGATGGCGGGTTGAGGGCCGACGGAATGTCGCCGTCCAACACAATATGCATCTTTTCAACACTCGTGTCGGCGATCGGAATCGCTGACAGGAGGGCCTCGGTATAAGGGTGATACGGTGGCGAGAATATCTCGTCGGTTGTCCCCTGTTCAACGATATGGCCAAGATACATCACCACCACCCGGTCGGCGATGTAACGCACAACCGACAGGTCATGGCTGATGAACAGCATCGTGGTTTTGGCTTCGCGCTGAATATCCATCAGCAATTCGGTCACCGCAGCCTGTACCGACACATCAAGGGCGGATACGGGTTCATCGGCAACCACCACTCTGGGCTGACCGGCAAACGCGCGGGCAACACCGATGCGCTGCTTCTGACCACCTGACAACTGTCGGGGCATGCGTTCGGCAAAGGCCCGGGGCAGTTTAACCAGATCCAGCAGTTCCAACATGCGGTTGCGACGGTCCTGTTCGCCGGACCCAATGCCGAACTTCTCCAGCGTGCGAATAATCTGTGACCCAACCGTGTGACTGGGGTTCAACGTATCGAACGGGTTTTGGAAGACCATCTGCACCGAGGCGACAGTCTTCTTGGTGCGGTCATTGACTTCGGTATCACCGATGTCGACTGCACCGAGCATCACATCGCCATCGGTCGCGGTTTCCAACCCAAGCAGAACCTTGGCTAAAGTGGACTTGCCACAGCCGGATTCACCAACGATGGCTACGGTTTCTGATTCCCGAGCCTGGAATGTAATGGATTCGTTCGCCTTGACGGTTCTCACGTCGCCACCACCAAACATCTTGTTGGCAGCCACGTCGTAATATTTCTTAAGATCACGAATATCCAGAACCACGTCACCGGGTTTGGCCGGATCTTCCACCAGCCGTCGTTCCGGCTCGGCATACCAGTCGATATCTGCAATGCGTTCGCACCGCGACCGATGGTTTTCCTCACCTTCAACCTGGTTCATGAACACCGGTCCGGCATTACAGATTTCTTCGACATAGTGGTCGCACCGGGGGCCAAAATTACAGCCAACCGGGCGTTCCATTGGCAAGGGCAACTGACCGCGAATGGAAATCAGAGGGCGGGAATTTTTATCAGCACCGGGCAGGGGAATCGAATTGAAAAGCCCCTGTGTATAGGGGTGGCGCATACGGTCGAACACTTCATGCACCGTACCGGTTTCAACGGCCTCGCCGGAATACATCACGGTGATGCGGTCGCAGGTCTCCAGAATCAGGCCGAGATTGTGCGAAATGAACAACATCGAGGTTCCGGTTTTGCGGCCAAGTTCCTTGACCAGTTGCACGATGCCGGCCTCAACCGTCACGTCCAACGCGGTTGTCGGTTCATCAAGCAACAACAGATCCGGTTTTGACAACAGCGCCATTGCAATCACGATGCGCTGCTGCTGACCACCTGAAATCTGGTGAGGATAGGAATCCATGACCCGAGCAGGGTCTGGCAGCTTGACCGATTGCAACATTTCAAGCGCCCGGTCATAGGCTTCCTTGTCGGATACTTTTTCATGAATGATCGGCACTTCCATCAACTGACGGCCGATCTTCATTGCCGGGTTGAGACTGGCCATGGGTTCCTGATAAATCATCGCGATTTTGGAACCACGGATATCCCGTAATTCCTCATCCGACATTTCACCCATGTCGCGGCCTTTAAACTTGATCTTGCCACCAACAATTTTACCGCGGTTGCCCATATCCCGCATTATGCCGAGAGCAACCGTGGATTTTCCGCATCCGGATTCACCCACCAGTCCCATGGTTTCACCGGGCATCACCTTACACGAGAAATCCATCACAGCCGGGATTTCACCAGCTCTGACAAAGAAAGAGATGTTCAGGTCTTCAATTTCAAGAATCGGTTCTGTCATTGGATCAATCCTTCAGCGATTCTTCACGCAGGCCGTCGGCAAGCAGGTTAAGTCCAAGCACCAGCGACATCAGCGCCAGGGCCGGTGGTAGAGCAAGGTGCGGGTAAAGCGAAAGCAGTTTGCGGCCTTCGTTGATGGTCTGACCCCAGTTGGGGCTTTCCGGTGATACGCCCAGTCCGAAGAACCCGAGGGTTCCAAGCAGGATGGTGGTGTATCCGATACGAAGACAGAAATCGACGATCAGGGGTCCACGTGCATTGGGAAGCACTTCCCACAGCATGATGTACCAGGGGCGTTCTCCGCGGGTCTGTGCAGCAGCCACATAGTCACGGGTTTTGATGTCAATCGTAACACCGCGCACGATACGAAACACGGTTGGTGAATTCACGAACACCACCGAGACAAAGATGTTCAGCAGGTTGGGGTCCATATAGAATATGCCCAACGGATCAGCGTTGAACACCAGTCCGAGATAGGCCCAGATGCCAATCACCAGCGTCACAGCGAGATAGATGGTGAGTTTACGGGGCTGCGTCGAATACCGCGATACCCACAAGACGATAAAGAAGATGATCGGAAACAGGAACAGGAACAGTGCCATCAGATTTGGCACCGATGCGATCCATTTATGTCCGCCCCAGAGTTGGAACTCCGGTCCATCGGCCCGAATTTCCGGCGTAACCAGCAGGAAGAACAGCAGGATAACAGGAAAGGCAAGAACCAGGTTGGCAAGGAAGGACAGGACCGTGTCCATGCGACCGCCATAAAAGCCGGCCGGCAGTCCAAGTGTAATCCCGACCATGAAGGCAAACAGCGTTGCCGCTGGCGCGATCACCAGCACTTCGCGGCTGCCATAGACCATGCGGCTGAACACATCGCGAGCGAGGTTGTCACCACCCAGGATATAGTGTCGACCTTCCTGCCCGTTGACTGGCCAGCCCGGTTTCTTGTTTTTCATCCCCGACAGCTGGTCCAGCGCATCAAACGTTGCGATCTGGTCGGCAAATATCGCCGTCAGAACCCAAAACAGCACAAGCACCAGACCGGCCATGCCAATCGGGCTGTCGAACAGTTTTCCGTACAGCCCAAGGCGGTCACGAAAATGGACTGAAGCAAAAAGAATGACGATCAGCGCAATCCACACAGGGAGGAATTGCCACATAACCTGACCAAAGATTTCAAATCCGCCAAGACGTTCCATGATCTCTCTCCTCAGCTGACGCGAATGCGTGGGTTGAGGAAGACGTAGCCGATATCAGAAATCAGCTGCGTGATGAGAACGACCATCACCGCGACAACGGAGGCCGCCATCATCAGTTCAATATCGTTGTTGCCTACCGCTGCCACCAGCGTCCAGCCAAAGCCCTTGTAGTTGAACAGGGTCTCAATGATCACAACACCCGTCAGCAGCCACGGTATCTGCAGCATGATCACGGTAAACGGGGCGATCAGTGCGTTGCGCAAAGCGTGTTTGACCACCACCCCACTGAAGGAAAGCCCCTTCAGACGGGCCGTTCGGATATATTGTTCGGTCATCACCTCGGCCATCGACGCGCGGGTCATGCGGGCGATGTAGCCCATACCGTAGAGTGCCAGCGCGACGACGGGCAGGAAAAAGTTTTCAAAAGTTATGTTATCCATCGCCGATTGCGATGTGCCCTTAAACCATCTCAAGCCGCCAAGACGGCTGGCAAAAATAACGATCAATATCACCCCGGACACATATTCCGGTGTTGAGGTGGTCAGAATTGAAAAAGTAGAGAGCGTTCGGTCGGTTTTGGACCCCTCGCGCATGCCGGCGATGACACCGATCAGCAAAGCCATGGGAACCATGGCTATCATCACCCATAACATCAGCCAGCCCGTCAGGCCGAGCTTCTTGATGATGATGCCCCCAATGGGTTCTTTGAAGACCAGGGAATGTCCCCAATGGCCCTGCAGCAGACCGCAGAATTGAGGCGCTTCTTCTGCCGTCACGCCGCTGCGGATACAACGGCCGGTTACTGCGCCGGAATCGGGATCTTCCCGTGTCCAACCCGGAGCAACCCCAAGCCATTCGCCGTAGCGCTTAAACAGATTTTGACGGTAGCCGTTTTTTTGAAGCCAATTTTCAACCTGCACATCTGTCATGCGCTGGTTTCCCTCACTCTTGGTGAGTTTCTCCAGATTGGGGTCGAGATTGGTCAGAAAAAAGACGATGAAGGTCAAACACAACGCGGTGAGGAACATGACCCCACAACGTTTGAGCAAAAAACTCCCCATAATACTCCCCGTTTGCCGTTTTTCGGCAGTCCGTTTTGGACTTGGACGGGCAAGTTTGCTTCCCGCCGGTTTGATATCAGTCTTTCAAGAAAGGTCACGTCTGGCAAGGACCCAGTTCGTGTGGTTGCTTCAAAGTCGGACAATGTGGGGACAAAAAAGGGGGCCACATGCGTGGCCCCCTGATTGTGAATTTTGTCTATGCTTCCCAGTAAATTTCCGCAGGATGGAATTCAAAGGAAATATGATGTTGCGACCCTTTGAGACCGGTCTTTGAGAAGTTGGTCAGCGTGCGCCAGTACGGCTGGATCGTCACACCTTCGTCCTGCATGATTTTCTCAACCTTGGCGACGAGCTCGCGGCGCTTGTCGACGTCGGCAACGGCCAGAGCGGCGGTCAGCGTGTCGTCAAACTCCTTGTTGGCGAAGCCAGACTCGTTCCAGGCTTCACCGGAACGGTAAGCCAGAGCCAGAACCTGTACGCCGAGCGGACGGTGGTTCCAGTTGGTGGAGGAGAACGGATATTTCGCCCAATCGTTCCAGAATGTCGATCCGGGAAGTACGGTACGCTTCACCTTCAGACCCGCTTTGCGCATCTGGTCGGCAACCGCATCGGTCGTATCCTTACGGTATCCGGCGTCGATGGAGATCAGTTCATGCTCATAATCAGCCATGCCGGCTTCGGCCATCAGGGCCTTTGCGCCAGCCGGGTCGAACTTGACGTCACCAATGTCCTTATAGTCGGGATGCATTGGTCCAACATGGTGGTTCTGGGCAGGAATGCCGAGACCGTTCATGCCAAGCTCAAGGCAGACATTGTTATCGACGGCCATCTGGATGGCGCGGCGAACACGAACGTCGGCGTAGGGCTTCTTACCATCAACTTCAGCCTGCTGGTTCGGGCGGATAACGATGGTTGCCGCGGTGACAATGTCGTCCCGGCGCCACTCGTCAATCGATTCAAACAGCTCGATGAATTCACCTTCCAGTGAATAGGTTGTGTCGACTTCATCGGATTCAGCAGCAGCAACCCATGCAGCAGGCTCGGTGCCGAAGTCGATATATTCGAACCGGTCGATCCAGGCGCCTTTGCCGGCGTTCCACCAGGTGTGATCTTCGTTGCGCACGAGCACGGCTTTCACGCCCACTTCCAGCGATTCTGGCTTATAGGGGCCGGTACCGATTGGGTTGGACAGCGCAGTCTCAGCGGTGAATGACTTGTGCACGATGGCAGCAGGATAGTCAGCCATGCCTGGGATCAGCGAGATGTCAGGCGAAGGCAGGTTCAGCTGAACAGTGTGGCTGTCCACGACCTGTACGGCGCCGTCGATGGCTTTGTTGGTATCGGCATCAATGAGCGTTGCGAAACGACCGGCCATGGAATTGCCTTCCAGGGTCTTGTCGCACCAGCCGACAATGTTGCGGGCAACATCTTCAGCGGTGAAGTCATCACCATTGTTCCATTTGACACCCTTACGGACGTTCAATGTATAGGTTTTGGCGTCTTCAGATACATCCCAGCTTTCCAGCAACATGCCCTGGAATGTCGCGTCGTTGTTGTACTGAACAAGATATTCCTGCCAGCCACGAGCAAAGTTAGCGATCTGAGACCAATCGTAGGTGCGCGGGTCTTTCAAAGGCCGGACTTCGGTTTGATAGCGAACCGTGCCACCTTTTTTGGCGTGACCGTCAGCCAGGGCCGGGGTTGGCAGACCGATCATGGCATAGGCGGTCGCTGCAGTGGCACCGAAGACGCTGGCAAGGGCCAGGAATTCACGGCGGTTCACACCATCGCTGTCACCTTTGACCTTTTCCGCCATCTCGACGATGTGTTTGGGCATGAGTTGCCCGTCGCGTTTAAAGAACTTCATATTTATCTCCCGTTGAAGTTTTCTTTGTTTAGAAAATGGACTTCGGAGGCCATCATGCCCCTTCTATTTGCGACGTATTATCGCGATTCCGGATTCAATTTCGACAAATGCGTCCATCTGTGTCGAAATCGTAACAAGCTTGCCGGGGAAAGTTAAGCCCGCAGGAAAATATTTACCCACCAGCCAGCCCGTTTTCGGCCCTAGACGGGCAATTTTTCCAGATGGTTCATCAACTGATCCGGTGCGATCCCATATTTGGCGACGGAATCAGCTGTTTGGCGCAGAGTCTCTGCGTCAATCGGAACACCGTGTTCCCCCCGGCGGCGTCGGCTCTCATTTTCCGGGTCACCCGGCATCAGGACAGAATCAATGCCCTTAGCGGGCTGTAAGCCATTGATAAAATTACAATATCTCTGGGCTCTCTCGGCAATTGCATCGGCATCATCAAATCCGCTCGGGTCCAGAATGATCGACAGCATGTTGTTGTGCACGCCATTGGGGAAAGTGCGGGCCTTGTCGATGGTATTGGTTCCGGCGAGTGCCCCGGCCATCAATTCGGCCATGACACCCAGGCCCGAGCCCTTGTGTTCACCAAAGGCTGTCAACGCACCCTCTTTGGCACGGACCATCGGCCCCGGATCAGTTGTGCCGACCCCCTCTTTGTCGACAATGCATCCCGGTGGCACCGTCTGCCCTTTGTTGTGGGCAACGCGCACCTTTCCAAAGGCGACTGTGCTGGTGGCCATGTCGAGCACCGGACCGGGGGAGTCCTTTAACGGCATGGCCATGGAAACCGGGTTGGTTGAATAGCCGCCTTCGCGGGCGCCGAACGGGGCAACAATCGGATCATGACCGACCACATTGACCATGTGTATGGAAACATAGCCGCGCCTCGAACAATATTCCGAATAGGTTCCAATCCTGCATATGTGCCCTGCATTGCGCAGCGCAAGAATTGCGACCTTCTGCTCGCCGATGGTTTCCATTGCGTGATCCAGCGCCAATGGGGTGATGCGATGGCCAAAGCCCATTTTTGCATCGACAACGGTTATCGCGCCGTTGCGGGGCAAGAATTCCGGCTTTTGATTGGGGATCAGATTGCCATCGCGAATCTGGGCTCCATACATCGGCAACATGCCGATCCCGTGGGAATCATGGCCAGCAAGATTAGCAGCGACCAGATGTTCGGAAACGATTTTCGCTTCTCCGGCATCGCATCCATACGCGCTCAACGCACAGTGGGCAAAACGTTCCAGGGATGGTGCCGAATAGTTCATACAATCGTTCCTTGTGCATTCGAATCATCGGTAAAACCGCTTGAGCAACAAAGGCGTCAGATACATGGGAATCTGATAGCAGCCAATATACAGCAGAAGCGGGTCGGTGACCGCAGCAGGTAGTGCGGCTATGAACAGGGCGTTGTTGCGGCATCCGGAACTGATTGAGTAAGCAATCCGCTTGCTGTCGCTATCGCTGTTGGAGAGCAGGAAATACGTGGCGATCTGCAGACCATAACTGGCAAAAAAAGCGAGCAGCAACACGATAGCGACTTGCAGGGGGTCGGTCCTCAAGGTAGGCCCGACGGCTGTCATCAGGCCAATCACGATGCCTGCCATCGCCAAAGATGAAAGACCGTCTACGCCGTTCCTGAATGTTTGTGTGGCCTCGCGAAACAGGAAAATGCGCAGGGTAAACGCGCAGGCAGTAGCCACACCAATGAGCAACAAGAGTTTGATCGCCGCGACCGCCACGCTGTAGGAAGAGCCGAAGGCGGGAACGAACAAAAACACGATGAACGACGTAAAGGGAACCACAGCGGTTCCGGCAATCAACATGCGCAGCGCCGGTGCCGGGTCGCGACCCATCATGATTGTAAGGTTTGGGGTGCCGGAGATTGACGGGGCTGCGGCCATCAGCGTGAGTGCGGTCACCAGAGTTGCAGACAGGCCTGTAAAGGGCAGAACAAAAAATAACACCAGTGGTACGACGATTTGGTAAATGCCGATGAGCCCAACGACATCCTGCAGATCCTTCAATTTGCCAAGCGCTTCACGGGGACCAATGCGCAGGGCAGCAAGGAACAGGGTCATTGCCACGAGCAGTGGCAAATTGGGTTTGACGATCGTGGCGACCGTCGGCAGCAGGATTCCCGTCAGCAGGCCTGCGACAAGCACAAGCCTGCCGTGACGGGCAAAAAATGCCAGAACTTGGTTCAAACCGTCACCCACCCGGGCGGGCGCGGACGTTCTCGGGCAACCAGGTTGCCAGATCTGGGAAAGTGATCAGCACAAACACCATCAGAACCATGATCAGGAACATCGGTATCGCTGCCCTGGCAATGTAGTTCATTTCATGATTGGTCATGCCCTGCAGTACAAACAGGTTGAAACCGATCGGTGGTGTGATCTGGGCCATCTCGATAACGACCACGATGAATATGCCGAACCAGATCAGGTCGATCCCCGCCTGCCGGATCATCGGTTCGACCACGGCCATGGTCAGCACGACCGAAGAAATGCCATCGAGGAAACAGCCCAAAATGATGTAGAAGACCAACAGGGCCATCAGCAGTTCAAACCGTGACAGGTCCATGGACGCAATAAAATCGGCAAGGCCGCGAGGAAGACCGGTAAAGCCCATGGACAGGGAAAGGAATGCCGCCCCGGCCAGAATCAGTGCGATCATCGCCGACGTGCGGGTCGCCCCCATCAGGCTTTCAATGAAGGTTGCAAAATTCAAAGACCCCTGTGCAGCGGCCAGCGCCAACGATCCCAGCACACCGAATGCTGCAGCTTCCGTTGCAGTGGCAAAACCCAGATACATCGAGCCGATGACCAGCACAATGAGCAGGATCACCGGAAGCAGGAACCGGGAGTTTCTGACCTTTTCTGCGAATGACATTCTGGGTTCTTCGGAAGGAGAGAAATCTTTCGAAAAGCGCGACATCAGCGCCACATAACCCATGAACATGAGGGCCAGAACGAGGCCGGGAAAAATGCCGGCCATGAACAGTTTGGTGATCGATTCATTGATCGTCACACCATAAACGATGAGGGTGAGGGAAGGGGGAATCATCAGCCCCAGAGTGGCGGCGCCAGCCAGCGTTCCAATCACCATGCTTTCGGGATAATCGCGCTTTCGCAGTTCCGGTATCGACATTTTGCCGACGGTGGTCAGCGTCGCTGCCGATGAACCGGACACGGCGGCAAAAACGGTGCAACCAACAATATTGGTATGGATCAGACCACCGGGCAGACGTGCCATCCAGGGCGACAATCCCCGGAACATGTCTTCAGACAGTCGAGTTCGATAGAGGATCTCCCCCATCCAGATAAACAGCGGCAAAGCGGTCAACGTCCAGGAGGAAGACGCGGTCCAGATTGTGGTGATCATCGCATCGCCCGGTGGGCGGGATGTGAACAATTCCATGCCGACAAAGGCAACGCCGAGCAGGGCCAGACCGACCCAGACACCGCTGCCGAGC
>CAJQPW010000142.1 GCA_905480295.1 uncultured Rhizobiaceae group bacterium
GGCGTACGCGACCATACAAATCCACACTCTTCACCAACAACTCCGGTAAAACGGAGAGCCTATCAGTGGCGGAGTTTTACTCCGGCCTCAGCGAAACAAAATCGCCGATTCATTGGTGGATTATTGCTCCGGCGTTCTCAAGTCACGCGTCAGCTGTCGGACGCGGATATCGTGCTGATGAACAAGGCTGATCTCATACCCCAAAGCAGCATCAATACGGTGCAGGAATGGCTGCAACAGGCCAGTGAAAATGCACCGGTTTTGCGGACCGAACATTCCTGCGCCCCTCCGATGGTCGTACTTCAGGACTTTGAAAGACAACCGCAGCTCGAGCCGGAAGCGCAGCCCCATAATGCCGGACATTTCAAAACCAGTTTTTTCAGGCCTGAACCGGTTGCAGATCCCGCATTGTTCGCCCGTCAACTGATTGCGGAAACGCCGGGTCTGGTGCGCGCGAAGGGATTCGTGAAATCATCTGATGACAAGCTGCACACGGTTCATATCGTTGGACAACGATGCAATGTTGAGGTCGCGCCAGACGGGGCAGAGCCGGGCATCGTGACGATATCACTCCCGGGCTGAGCGAGGACCTGCATAACAAACTGGGCCGTTTGCCCACCACGGCGGTCTGGTTAGAAATTCGGCTTCAAACCGGTCGGGTTCAGCGCCTTGTCTTGCAAAACAAAGGCAAGCCCATGCCAGCCAAATTGCAAATAGGGCACCAGTTCCCATTCGTCGGACTCACCGAACGCTTCAAGCATGGCAATCCTCTCCCCGGAAGCCTGGGTATCTGACCAGCAGTAATAATCGTCGAAAGCGAGGATCATACCATGCTTCAGGCGTGGCCAAAGAAAGGTCAAAACGTCCTGGGTGCTCGAGTAAAGATCGCAATCGATATAGGCCAGGGCAATGTTGTTGGGGCTGTCTTCCTTCGCCAGGGTCGGCAGTACATCTGAGTAAAACCCGGGAACAACTGTGTAGGAATCTTTCGGCACACCTGCTTCAGCGCATATGCGATGAAAATCTTCCAGTGACGTCGACATCTTACCCTTGATCCATTTTGGATGCTCGTCTTCGGTGTCCCGCTGGTCAGGAAATCCCTGGAAAGAATCAAAGGCCCAAAGCTTGGCCTTGTGGCGATGTAGAACCGTCTGATGATAAGCCAGACTGAACGTTGTGCCGCCGTGGCTGCCAAATTCCACATAGTCGCCGTCGATCTGATTGAAAGACAGGGCTCGGAACGCTTTATAGAAAAATTCCTCCCGGCCCAGACGTTCCTGAAACTTTATGCGCGACTTAAACGATAATTCGAGCGAATGGCTCTCCAGATTACGAATCCTGAGCTGCAGGACTTCAATCTGTTCCTGCAATTGCTGCAAATCCTTCTGTGTGACATCGGAGCGCGAGCCGAGGGGTGCAGAGCCTTTTGCGCCGGATGGGGTGTCGGTCATGGAATCAATCACCTTTCGCCTTTCCATATAAAAAATGCCTGAATGGGCTGGGTTGTAAACACCTGGAAGCGATCATTTCGACCTGATGTTTTTTACCATTCCACATTTCGGATGCATATTAAGTGAAAGAAGGGGAGACCGGTTTTGATCTCACTCAATTTGCGGCTCATCGGTCCGTTGATCAGGCAAATTGACTGTAAAAATCAATGCAAAGCACGTTCTTTAAGAGCCGCCGTCCAGATAGGCATAGGCGCAGGTTGAAGACGCCGCCAATTTTTCGGCCCCCTGTTGCCTGGCTTCCACGAATACGGTCGCAAGCCTGCGGCCGTTGGAGAGAATCCGGGTTTCAATCTGCATCCCACCCTTTGTCAGAGGGCGCATGAAGTGGGAGGTCATGTCGATGGTGGTCAAGGGCCTTTGTGACGCGTTATGGGCAAACAGGGTAAGCACGCCAACCGTATCGGCAATACTGACTATGGCCTGACCGCTGACAATGTCCTGGCTTCGCATCATGAACGCATTGTCGGGAACGAAAAACACGGCACCGCTCTCGGTGACTGACTGCGGTATAATGCCGAGCTGCTGAATCATTGGAGCAAATTCGTTGTCAATGAACGCCTTCATACCAGCGATGATTGATTGTTCTGCGGTCATTGCAGCTCCTTGGTGTTGCCGATGTTTCATGCGGCTTGCCATCTCGGCAAAGTCCAAAGACTACAGATGAGTGAATCAAAATCAATGTTCCACGCGCCGAACGCAGCGGCGCGTGTGCAATTCAACCAATGGCCCATCGCTTGGATGGGCAGATCAGTCGAAAACGGGTCTGGTTATCGCTTAGTTGTATTTAAGCCATTCTGAGCTGGCGACATAGTTTTGATCAACGGGCCAGACGAGAATTTCGGAGGCCGCTTGCATAACGGGCTGCTGATCAGAAAAATTGAGGCTTTTCAGCACAACAGAATGCTTTTTGATTTCAGCTGGCAGCACTTGTTTGTACATGTTCGTCCCCTTCCCAATAGCAATGTCGATGTCTATTGGTAGCAACATAACTGAGGCAAAAATGTGTATTTACGCACTCTTGTTCACTTTTTTCGGTGGGAAACGGCGCGTGGGT
>CAJQPW010000143.1 GCA_905480295.1 uncultured Rhizobiaceae group bacterium
GCTACACGACTATGGCGAGGGGCGCTTCACCTCTGAAGCCAACTTTATTCCGCGCGCTGGAAGTAACGCGGAGGATGACGGCTATCTTCTTTCCATCGTTTATAACCATGCGCGAAAGAAAAGTGAGATCGTGATTGTCGATGCGCAGGATATGCAGCGGGAAGTCGCCGTTATCGCACTCGAGCACCATGTGCCTTTCGGCTTTCACGGCGGTTTTTACAACGAGGTTTTCGAACGCGCACCCTAGGCTGCGGGCTGTCTAGAGCCCTGTATCAATTCAGTGGATGAAGATCGTTCATCAAAGCGGGTCGCGACGTTCTGATAAAGACTCAGGGAGTATCCTCGAAAATATTCGAGTTGGCTGCGTTTGCCTTGATCAGTGCGGCATCTTCACGCAACAAAAAGCCCTTCTCGACGGCTTCGTCCGTCGCTATATTCAGTGCCTCAATATAGGCGTCGTTGCTCTGGTATAGGTCACCGAGCGTGTTGGCATCAAACAGTGACGTTGTTCCAGACAGGAAACAAAAATTCACGTTGTCCAGATTGATGTCGCAACTTTCCTCCACTTCTGAAAAGTCGGTTTGAGGCTGACCCTCGCCTTCCAGTGTTGCGATGGGCGTATCCACGTAGGGCGTGCGAACGCCGCCCAAAGTATTACCGAATTCGTCCTTTACGAAAGCGGGCGGGCTGCCCTTTACTTTTAACCTGTCTGCCCTTGGTGCGGGAGTGCCATCGACGATCCAGGTGTTCAGGGCGCGAAATGCGGCATTGACTACCAGGCGCTGCGGGCCTGAATTCACTGGATAAGGGCTGCAATCGATCACCGTGAAGGGTGGAAAATTGACCGGAATTTGCACCTCGCTTACAGCCGTGAAGGAGGGGTCAGTACCGTCGTCTTCGCGGCCTAGCAAGAAAGTGTAGAGGTCTGCGTGCGCGGTGCCAGCGACTTCCCAGAGCCTGAAGTTCTCACTATCATCCTGATTGTCAGGGTAAGACCCCAGAATGAAAAGATCGGTTTCGGTCTGAAGCATAATCGTCGGGACGCCAAGATCGTCTCTGACGTTGACGATGTCCGGCGCAGGAATCGCGACATCACAAATACCAATACCCTCCTGTTGCAGGCCCGCGCTCCCTGAAGTGCGGCTATGAACGAGATAGCCGTCAAACATGGCGTGGAGCGGAGCGAAGGCATTGACGTAAGTCATCATGCGCCCTGCAGACTGCGATTCGCCGGCAGCTATAAGGTGTTTAACCTCAAGATTTCCTAACAGTGATGTTTGGCCGGGGGCTCTTAACGCTTGGGCTACCTGCGAAAAAATATCATAGGAGTAAAAGTCTCCGGGATGATTTAGGCCGAGGTTGGTGTAACGATCCGCTAGCAGGCAGAGAGGATTGACTGCGCAGGCGCTGCCATCCAGTAACGCATCGACGCCAACTTTCTGCGCCGATACGCCAACCCAGGCGAACCCGCTGCGCGTGATCTCAGTATGTGCCTGTAACCAGTCAGGTGGTGAGTCAAAGCCTGCGGATACGTTTAGCCACTCGACAATGACCGTGCCGTTAAATGTGGCTGGATCGGTGGGGCGGATGACTACGACACGGGTACCGTAGTCAGCCTCTCCACTGGGCTCCACCTGCCACTTGCCGTCAGTTTGTAACTCGTTAACGTTGACATAGGCGCTGGCCCTGCCCGACACGAGGTATTCAGTTTCTGTGGTATAGCCGAGACCGGGAAGATCAATAAACGTGCCTACGAGAACGGGCGCACCATCAACAGGCCCTGTTACCCGCGGGGTCCGCACCGGCAGGACTTCGTCGTTTATCTCTCCTGGAACGCCAAGAGATGAGCCATTCAGCGCTGCAGAGTTGCTGTTACTGCTGTCGCTGCAGGCAGTGAGGAGCAGGATGACAGAGACGAGAGACGTGCTGAGCAAACGAGCCGCAGTAATGCGGTAACTGCTATTTTTCACGATATGTGTACCTCTGACGGTCACCCCTCTTCGAGGGCGATTTATTAGTAGCAGGCCGCTTTTCGACGCGACCAGCTATTACAGTGTCCAATAGCGCGCAGGATGTCCATACAAAGAGTCGATGGTGTGTTTCCGACAGGAGAGATGCAGATTACTGCTGCCCCTCCCGTAAGCGGCGCCTAATCCAATTTACCTAGAATGGCTCCTCCAGTTGGTATACCGACACCTGATGTAACCAGAGCGTGATTAACGTCTTTCCCGGGCTGGTTCAGGGAGGTGCCTCGTACCAGCCTGGTAGCCTCGACAATGCCGTTCACGCCGTGAATATAGGCTTCGCTCAACTGCCCTCCATGCGTGTTGCAGGGCAGGCGTCCGTCAGGGCGCATCGCACCATCTAGAACGAAATCACCGGATTCTCCATGGCCGCAGAAATTCCATGCTTCCATTTGCCACAGGACAATGGGCGAGAATGCGTCATAAATTACCGCCGCATCGATATCGTCTGGGGTCAAATCGCTCATTTCGTAACAGTTGCGAGCTGCCGTTTCCATCTCTGGAATACCTGCGAATTCCTCGCGATAAAACGACGTCATTTGTTCCTGGTCCGGAGCAGCCGCTTGGGAAACGCCGCGTACACTGACTCCTGGCTGTTTGAGGTCTCTGGCGCGCTCAGGCGTAGTCACGATGACGCAAGACGCGCCATCACTTTCCTGGCAACAATCAAACAGCTGCAGGGGGTCTGCAATCATGCGCGCGTTATCGTATTCCTCCCGGTCGAAGTGTCGTTCATAAAAGAATGCATTTGGGTTCTTGACGGCATATTCGCGGGTTGCATGCGCCACTTCGAACAGAGCATCTCTTGTTACACCCGTATTGTGCATCCAGCGCTGCGTAAACATGGCAACCCAGCTAGCGGGCGTCAGCAGCCCGTAGGGCATGTACCAGCCCCAGTGAATCGCATCTGCTGTCGTGATAGCACCTGATACGCCATCAGAAAATCGGTGCCCCGAGCGTCCGTTGAGCGCCCTAAAGACAGCAACACACTCCGCCATGCCGGTAGAGACTGCCATTACGGCCTGATGCAGGCTGCCGGTCGCTGCGCCACCGCCATAATGAGAGCGCCCCCAAAAAGTCAGTTCACCACAGCCCAC
>CAJQPW010000144.1 GCA_905480295.1 uncultured Rhizobiaceae group bacterium
AAGATGTCGCAGACTGGCAAAGGACTGGGAGAAATCCATCCAGTCAGCTGAAAGCTGGCTGCTGATAGCACACATCAAGATCGTCACAAGGCGTATCGCAAGAGCTTCTAATCATTGAAACAGTTTCGAGTCGGACTCTTAAAACTGTGCCTATGTCTGGTATCCAAGCAAGGAAGTATAATCTGGACGAGGATTGCCCGAAGCTGCGTTCCAATTAATTCGATCACAACACGTTTTCGTCACCCTCAAACGCTGCCCAAGCGCGAGCGTTCAATCAATCGAACCAAAGTGCGGTTTGAGGGTGGAATTGAGACCAGGCGAACCAGAACGCCTGATGACTCGCAAGTTCCGAACCATCCGCACCGACCGCTTTGATACCACCGGCCTCAAGGACTAAACTGACGTTCTCAAATGTGATATTGCGGCCCGATTTCAGAGCCACGAAGGCCTTGCTCCTTTGAAACGCCACTGGTTTGCCGGTCATCGACACAACGCCGACAATGTCCTCATGAACGGGCAATCGGGAATCGACATTACCGATCGGAAATATCGGGCCATCGGCGTCTCGACCATTGCGGAAATCCGGGTCACGACCCAGCGCCAGCGCTTCCACCAGCACCGTCGTCTCGGGATGGGTTTTTTTCCAGGTACCCCAGTCCGTGGTGATGACCGTTGCCTGCTTGAGTTTCAGGTTTTTGTCTGCAAGAGGCCCGGTTACCGCCGTGCCCAGAAAAGTATCAAATACCGAATACGTACCGATGTCATACATCACCTTGTTGGAGCGAATGAGAAGACCTGATGTGCGCAGGACCGGCCGTTCAATTCCTTCAGGCAACTGATCGGTAAAATAGGCCTGCGCGGATCCACACAAGGTACAATAAGGTATGCCAAGATGCCGTCCGCCCAACGTATCGTTGACCATCTCGCGCACCTCCATGATGCGCCGCGGATAGGCACGGAATTCGCCGTTTACTTCGATCCCGAAAACGATGTCATCGTCTTTGAGCCATGTCGCTTCGCTGGCGCTGCTCACTTTCGGATTGTCCGCCGCAGGAATGCAATTACACAATTCATCGGTCGTGTCGTATTCACGGTCATCAATCAACACACCGCCCCATGAAACATGTCTCCAGTCGACATTTCCTTCGACAAAGATTTTGTCCCAGGTCGGAACGATGCTGGTGTAAACAGCGCGCTTTACGCGCAAATAGTCCGGAGGTGCCGGAATGTCCCAGGCAATGAGGTGATCAGTAATCGCACCCCAGCGATTTATATCAGGCAATTGTTTAAGCAGCAGTTTTGAAGCCGCATGGGCGAGCTCGGCAGTCAATTCGCGGTTAGAAACAAACCGCATCAGGTCGCTTATGATCCAAACAATTCTAGGGTCATGTGATTCAGAAATAATATTCAGAGCCTGTGTCTGATCCGGGCCCCAGGACGATCGAACAATGCTGTCGACAAAGGCTGTCTGCACAGCCGATTGCAAAGGTTTGGAAAGCGGACCTTGCGGGATCGCGGGAGGCTTGCCGAATTGTTTGATGACATAATCCGGCAAGGGCGCCGTTTCCTGCGCGCGCAGGGCAGAGCACCATATCAGGGAAACCGCAGCCAGAAGCGTAATGAGCCAGATGCGGGAATGGGAACCAGTTGCCGATACCATGGAGCAGCCCTTCTAGTGTTTTGTAATCGTTAGCCCTGCAGACTGCTGATCGGTTCATCCGTTCAATCCACAGGCCATTTGCGACAAGTATGACCGCTGCCTTCGCCCCCGCAAATCACGATTACATCAGATCAGGGTGATCGCAGACCGTCTGTAACGTGTGCGTTCAAAGCAATCACGCATCGATTGCAGACCGGTTTTATATCAATCGTGCCAAATGGTTCTATGCCGCACCGCTGCCCGATGATATTCTGCCTGAAATTGAATCGGATATATTTGGATCTGTTCGCTCAACCCAATCAAATACGCGGTGAGAATGTCAGCGCCTGAAACCCCGTCCGACCAGCCGACAGACTATGGTGCCTGGTTTGCATTCGGCATCATGTCCGTGTGCATGAGTCTCTCCTTCGTCTTTGTAAAACTGTCTCTGGAAGGCTTCAGCCTGGCACAATCAGTGGGAGGCCGGCTGGTCATAGGTGCGGTCTTTCTTATTCCCCTAGCGTATGTATTTGGCGATGGCCTGCCACGGAAACGGTGGTTCTGGAAATGGTCCTTGGCCCTTGCAATGATGAATTTCGTGCTTCCGTTTTCGCTGATGACCTATGGACAATCGTTTCTGCCGTCCAATGTCACCGGCGCGATGTTTTCGTTGATCCCGCTGACCACAATCGGGCTTTCGGCAGCGTTTTTGGGTGTCCATATTACTGGGCGCAAACTGGGCGGGCTTTTCATCGGTTTCCTCGGGCTGGTGGTGATAACCGAGCCCTCAAAATGGGTCGGCTCAACCGGTCTGGAACACGCCCTGCCAATGCTTGCCACACTGGGCGCCATCTTTTGTTTTGCCTGCGCCGCGATCCTGATGCGGATCATGCCACGGGTAAATCCGCTGTCACTGATGGCGGGAAGCGCCGTTATTGCCTCGGTCTTCGGCATCCTGCCGTTTGCAAGCATCTTCGATGGTGAGCTTCCACCATTGCGGCCCTGGATCGGCCTGTTGGGCATTTCGATTCTGTCCACCACGATCGCCTACTCCCTGCGGTTTTACCTGATCCGCCGTAAAGGTCCGGTGTTTCTGGCCCCCAACGCCTATTTCGGTGTCATTTTGGTGAATGTGTTTGGTGTCGGCATCATGGGCGATGCAATTACCCTGGCCATGATGATCGCCTTTCCACTGATCGTGCTGGGACTCGTCATTGCACAGGATGGCTCGGGAAACATGAAGCAGGTTTGAGCGATTTGTACCAGCTGGAGATCGCGTGCGGTTTGTCCTTTGCCTTGTAGGTCCACACCACCTGTTTGGTTACCGGGTCAAGCTCCCAAAGTTGGGAGTGATGCAGATCGGAGCCATAGGCGCCATTGACAAACAAAGGACGTCGCCATTTTCAAGCACCTGTGCGTCATGCTGGCCACCCATCTCGTCGTTTCGATAGTGCCTGATCATCTGGATGGACGTGGAGATTGTGAACACAAAACCAACCGTGCCAATGCGGCGAAGCTCCTCCTCCCGCGGAGCGTTGGGTACCCCCTACCCGGACGCAGACCGGTCTATTCCATTGGGACAGGCGTTTCACTATGATTGGCCTGTTCGCCGAGGAGTGGGTGCATTGAAACGCAGGCTAGCTGCAATATTGGCCGCAGATGTCGTTGGTTATTCCAAAATGATGGGCGCTGACGAAACCGCCACGCTCGCGGCCCTCAATCATCTGCGCCATGACATTTTCGAACCGCTGGTTGCCGATCACCAGGGCACGGTGGTCAAACGCATGGGAGACGGCTGGCTGATTGAATTCGACTCCGCTCTCGACGCCGTCAATTGCGCCATCGCCGTGCAGCAGAGTCTGACCCCGCATGAAACAATCAAAATGCGGATCGGTATTCATATCGGCGATATCATTCACGACGAAGAGGGCGATATCCATGGTGACGGCGTCAATATTGCCGCCCGGCTTGAAGCGGTTGCCACACCTTGCGGTGTATCGATTTCCGACCAGGTCTACCAATCCCTGGATGGCACCATCGCTCCGCTGTTTGCCGATGGCGGGGAGCCGGAACTGAAAAACATTGCGCGCCGCATTCGGGTGTGGAACTGGCCCAGCACGGCCGACACGACGGACGGGGCACAACCACCGGTATCGAACAAAGTGCCGGTCATCCTGCTTGAAAATTTCAGCCAGGGCGGGGATGCGGATTCAGCCAATGACGTCGCCATGGAGCTGCAGAGCGGGTTGCTCGACGCGCTGTCAAATCGGTCCGGCGTGCGGGTCGCCACCGAACTGGATAAGGGCGTTGTTCCGTCCTACATTCTGAAGGGCCGGTGCCGGGTGTCGGGCACACGATGTCGTCTGCACGCATCGATAACCGTCAACGCCAGCGGTGAGACCTGCTGGACCACCAAAATCGACGGCGATATCTCGGATATTTTCGACTTTGTCGACAGCGTGGTCGGACAAATCAGTGCTGCCATCCGTGTTGAGATCAATGCCAGCGCCGGATCAGACTTCGTTTCCCGGCCGGACAGCAGTTTAAACGTGCAACAGCTGCTGTCAAAAGCCGCGTTCTACATGCACCATTTCGATGAAAAGAATGCCTGGCTGTCGCGCGACACAATGGCGACGGCTGTCGCCCTTGCCGGTGAAGATCCGATGGTGCTTGCCATGCACGCCTATTCGCTGATGCAGACGGTGCCCCTGGCGATTGAAAGGGTTGAGGATATCGATGTTGACACGGCGATGTCGTTTGCCGACAGGTCGGTCTATTTTGGCCCCAATGTCGACTTTGCCTTTCACAACCGGGCCCGCATGCGCCTCTGGCTTGGTAACGATCATGACGGCTGCCGCAAAGATGCCGCACGTGCCCTGTCGATCAATCCCGGTTACCATCTGGCCCATGAAGACCTCGCGCTGGCTGACATATTCGATGGCAACATGGCGCGCGGATTGGTGGACCTGGAAGCGGTGATGCGGCAGGTGCCGGAACAGCCCATAACTCCCTATCGTCTGTCCATTCTCGGGATTGGCCATGCCCTGCTAGGAAATCGGGAGACAGCGCTTGGCTACGCCCTGGACGGCTACGAACGAAAGCCGCTGGTGCGGTTGCACGCCCTGGCCTACGCCGCTGCAGCCAGTGACTACACAGAAATTACCGGCACGGCGAGCTTTCGCACCATGGTCGATCAGCACGGCCTGACTTCGGGTGACGCGAGCAGACTTCCTTTCGCGCGCGCTGAAGACAAAACCCAATTGGAATCGATGCTGCGCCGGGCCGGTCTCCCCAAGTGAAACCACCCGACGGGGTCCGGTTGCACGGATGCAGGCGGTGCCAGGCACCACTTTCTCATTCGGGCGACCCGGCTCACTCGGGCAACCCGGCCGCACGCAGGCCGTCAACGATGTAATCCCAGTCACCCGGTCGTTTCAGTGGCCACTGCCGCATTTCGCCGAGCGTGAAGTCTGGGTGGCATTGAAGCAGCCGGTCGGCATACTCCCGCGCAAGGTCGTGATTTTGCAGATGAGCAGCAGAACTTGCCATCAGCAGCAGATTTCGTGGAACATTTTGGATGTTGTGCTCCACCATTTGGCCCCAGTCCAGAACCTCCTGATGACGCTGCGACAGCGCCAGGCCAAGCATGAGGTAAACCGCATTATGGGAGAACAGACGCAGGCCTCGCAGCGGTTCGATCGCTTTCAACGCCAGGTTGGTGCCCTCCTCCACCTGCCCGCTGCATATCAATGTTGCGGCATTGGCCATCTGACCCTGGGCATAATGCGGAGAAGTCTTCATCAATTGTTCGGCAGTAAACAGCGCCCGCGTATGATTTTCCTCTAGCTCCAGAAAGGCATAAATCAACATCGTCTGAGCGAAATCGCTGCCCGGATTGAGACGAACGGCCTTGCTCAGATAGTCGGTCGCCTGTTTGCGTTCTTCCGGTGTCGGACTGCGCCAGCCGCAATTGGGCTCAATCGTACAGGCCATCCCGGCCATCGCCAGCGCACTGGCATCATCGCCATCCCGCGCCAATACCCGTTCCAGCAAAGATCGCGCCTCCACCCATTCCGGGTAGGAAAGGTCAGATAACAGGC
>CAJQPW010000145.1 GCA_905480295.1 uncultured Rhizobiaceae group bacterium
GGGTTGCGTCGGCTTCCGGTGATGGATCATAAATGATCAGGGGGACTTTCACCGACTGCTCGTGAAACAGATCCTTTTCACCCAGCCAGTGGTCGCCGAGATAGTCCCCGTGGTCGGAGGTGATCACGATCAACGTATCGTCCATGCGCCCGGATTGTTCCATATATTCAAACAACTGGCCCATCTGGTCATCGCATTGTTTGATCAGGCCCATATAGGCGGGGATAACCACTTCGCGCACATCATCGCGACGAAACATCTTGCCGATGGCATTGTTCATGAACTGATCATAGACCGGGTGGGGGTCTTCCCGCTCGACCGGGTGCCGGGTCGCGGCGGGCACCTGATTGCCACCATACATGTCATGATAGGGCTCGGGTACAATGTAGGGCCAATGGGGTTTGATGTAGGAGGCATGGCACATCCACGGCTCATCGGTGTCACGGCTTTCCATGAAGCGGATGACTTCCCGCGTCAGCCACGGTGTCTCAGAATCCTGTTCCGCAATATTGGCCGGCTTGTCGGCATGCATCAACAACCAGCCGGATGCCATTTCCCCATCCTCGTCAACGCCTGCATTAGCATAGTCATGCCAGGGGTTGTCGCCTTCATAGCCCTTGCTCTTGAGATATTCATTGTAGGGCGAGCGGCGTTCGTCATACAGACCATCAGGCCCCTCCGCCCAGAGCCCGTCATCACGGGTAAAAATATCGAACCCGCATTCAGCAATCCGCGCACCGATCACACCGTCGACGCTGAGTCCCAGCCGCTCCATGCCTTCCGCATCGGCTTTCATGTGGGTTTTGCCCACCAGGTAGGAGTTTGTGCCGAGTTTGCGCAGATGATCACCGATCGTCTGCTCACCCACTTTAAGCGGGTAATTATTATACTGGGCTCCGTGACTGCTGGCATAGCGGCCGGTGTAGAAACTCATGCGCGACGAACCGCAAACCGGTGATTGCACATAGCAGCGCGAAAAGCGCACCCCCTGTTGAGCGACCCTGTCCATATGCGGTGTCTTCAGATGGGGATGACCGGCACAGCTGAGATAATCAAAGCGCAGCTGATCAAACATGATAAATAATATATTCTTGCGTCTGCGGGACATGGAGGCTTTCGATGGTCGGGGAATTTAATGCAATTGTTGCAATGCGGATGCGGGGTTATTTCCAATAAAGCCGCGTCGGATTGTCAACCAGCAATTTGCTCTGCAACGCCTCTGTGACGGCAATGCGGGGAATGACATCCACCAGATCACCTTCATCAGGCACATGCGATTTCATATTCGGGTGCGGCCAGTCCGTTCCCCAGAGCACGCGGTCCGGAAACCGTTCAACCAGGGTTCTGGCATGGGCGATAACATCGTCATAGGGTGGGCCGGAGACGGTCAGCCGCTCCGGGCACGACACTTTCGTCCAGACGTTTTCATGATCATCCATGAAACCGACAAATCGCTGAAAATCCGGATGATCGACGCTCTTGGTCACATCCGGTCTTCCCATATGATCGACCACCACGGTCGTTGGCAGCTGCTTTAAAAACGGTATCAGTTCTTCCAGATCCGGGGCTTCAAAATAAACCACGATGTGCCAGCCGAGACGGGCAATCCGGTCTGCAATTTCCAGAAAAACCTCGCGCGGTGTTGCATCAACCAACCGTTTCACGAAGTTAAAGCGTACTGCCCTCACTCCCGCCGCATCCATGACTTTCAGCTCATCATCGGTCACGGTCGGTGAGACAACGGCAACCCCACGGGCACGCCCCTCGGCGTTGATCAGGGCGTCAACCAGCGCGTCATTGTTACGGCCATGGCAGGACGCCTGCACGATGACATTGCGGTCGAAGCCAAGATAGTCGCGAAGCGAAAACAGTTTTTCCTTCGGCGCATCGCAGGGCGTGTATTTGCGTTCCGCAGCATAGGGAAATTGATCAGCGGGCCCAAACACATGGCAATGGGCATCCACCGCGCCAGCCGGTGGTTGGAAAACCGGTTTGCGTGGACTGGGATGAAAGGGAAGATAGTCGGGATCCATAAATGTCCTCGTTGGGTGACCATGACTGCCCGCTCGGCGGTGTGCAGCCGTGATCATGCCTGACTATTGAACGCAAATCCATTCCCCGATTCCCCGATGCTGCGCCCTATGGCCGCAGCATCTGCAATCAGGCGGTGAGGCCTTCCGGTTCGGCAAGCTGATTGGCCCGGCAACAGGCGGTCACGGTGTTGGCCAGCAGGCATGCGATGGTCATTGGGCCAACGCCACCGGGTACCGGTGTTATCGCACCTGCCTTTTCTGCCGCACTAGCAAAATCAACATCACCGACCAACTTCTTCTTAACACTGCCATCCTCATTGGTACCCCGCTCCGGGGCATCGATGCGGTTGATGCCCACGTCAATCACGGTGGCGCCATCGGCAATCCAGTCTCCGGTGACCATTTCCGCCCGTCCGACGGCAGCCACAACGATGTCAGCCCCGCGACACAGGGCTTCAATTTCCTTGGTCCTGCTGTGCGCAATGGTCACCGTGCAGCTGTCTTTCAGCAGAAGATTGGCCATCGGCTTGCCGACAATGTTGGAGCGCCCGATAACCACGGCATTTTTGCCGCTCAGGGTCTCGCCTTTGGATTGATAATGATCCTGCAGCATCATCAAACATCCAAGCGGTGTGCAGGGCACCATCGACTTCTGTCCCGTACCCAGCAGCCCGACATTGGAAATGTGAAACCCGTCGACATCCTTTTCCGGGACGATGGAATTGATCACCAGGTCTTCGTTGAGGTGGTCCGGCAAAGGCAGCTGACACAGAATTCCATGCACCGCAGGGTCATTGTTCAACTGATCAATCAGAGCCAGCAGGTCTTCCTGGGACGTCGATGCATCGAGCTTGTGTTCATAGGAATTCATGCCAACTTCCAGGGTCTGTTTGCCCTTGTTGCGCACATAGACTTCACTGGCCGGATCTTCGCCGACCAGCACCACGGCCAGACCCGGGGTTATCCCGTGCTCGTCTTTAATACGGGTCACGTGCTCGGCCACTTTGCCCCGCACGTTTGCTGCAAAAGCCTTGCCGTCAATAATTGCTGCGCTCATAACTTCATCCTTTAGAATCAAACCCTTCACCGGGCCTTAAATAGTCTTCACGCACCGGTGCAAAAATATCCAGAACCCGCGCCCCGTCGGGGCCCGCCTTCATGGTGTGGGGGACATTGGGCGGTGTTCGAAAGAAATCACCCTTGGTAATTTCAAACGTGATCGACCCCTGATAGCGGGTGGCGCTGCCATCCAGCACCACGCCCCACTGTTCTTCCGGATGTTGGTGCATGACACCCATCGCACCGGGTTCGATCGTGACCACGGAAAGCATGGCCTTGTCGCCACCAAAAATCTGCGTGCTCATGCCCTCAGCCAGTTTGCGCTGAATGCCACCTTGCGGATCATCGAGACGGTACAATTCCACCCTGTCGGCGGCGTCCTGCTGATCTTTATCCATGTCCGGGGTCTCCGATGCGCTTAAAACAATCCTTCGATCATGCCCTGTTTGTTGAGCATGATGCTTTCCGATGATGGCACTCTTGGCAGGCCTGGCATTGTCATGATCTCACCGCAGACCACGACCACAAACCCCGCCCCGGCCGACAACCGCACCTCACGCA
>CAJQPW010000146.1 GCA_905480295.1 uncultured Rhizobiaceae group bacterium
CCAAAATGGTTTGACCAATTTGGCCGGGCGCGACCGATTGTGTTTTTAATCAGGCTGGCCAGGGTGCCGGACAGGGCAACAGTGAAAAAGACGAAATTGGCATTTGCATACCAACGCAGCCGGTTTTGTCGCTGCGAAGAAGGCAGGTTTTGCCAGTTGCTCACCGAAAGCACCAATCCGATGGCCGCGCTGACAATCAGGATCCAACCGCTGGAACCCAGTCTGGTGAGAATTTGAAACCCACTTTTCAGCGTTGGGTTTGCCGTCATTGCCTTGCGAACGCTGTCATGCACCGCACCATCGGCAAGCAACATGATGCTGACGACCAACACCGCCATCAGGATCGAGAATCGCCAGCGCTGGCTGCGGCCTGAGGTCAAAACGTCTGCAAACACCGGTCGTGGCTCTCGATGCATGCGGTGATAGCTGAGGATCAGGGTATCAAGGCTGCGCTGTACTGCGCTTCTGTCATGCATGTTAGACATTACCCATCGCCTGTATTGCTGCGTGTTTGGCTTTTCAAGTGAGGTGGCGATCCCTGGAGGATTCGAACCTCCGACCTACTGCTTAGAAGGCAGTTGCTCTATCCAGCTGAGCTAAGGGACCTGAACCGTGATCTGAATTGTCTGTTTTTTCCGGCATATCAACCCCAATTCGCCATGACGAATTCGCGACATCGGCATTGACGTCGTCATCAATGGGTCCAGGGAATTTTTCGGTCAAATTTGAAATTATCAGAATAGGCCATCGGGCGGCGACGCTGTTCCTTTGGTTCAACAACGCGATATTCAATACCGTTGGCCTCGGCGTAGCGAATTGCGTCTTCCTTGTTGTCAAATTTCAACCGAACCTGAGACATCATGTCCGAACTCGATGTATAGCCCATCAAAGGTTCGATTTTCTTGGGCGATTGCGGTTCGTGCTCAACCACCCAGAACACGGTCTTACCCTTGCCCGATTGCATGGCAGTTTTTGCTGGGCGGTAGATGC
Source organism: uncultured Rhizobiaceae group bacterium (assembly GCA_905480295.1). Lineage (GTDB taxonomy): Bacteria > Pseudomonadota > Alphaproteobacteria > Rhizobiales > Rhizobiaceae > Pseudahrensia. Next base: position 991 of record CAJQPW010000146.1, read on the forward strand.
GAGCGACCATTTTGTCCTCTTTTTTGGGCCTTCAGGAAGTCGGGCGTGAGAGATCGCCAACTCAGCGAGTTGACCATCAACCACAACACGAGACTATCCCTGCTACCTACTCTTTACGGCGTCGCAAAACAAGTGTTTGCGGTGTGTCAGGACAGTCGATTTCGTTCTTCATGCACAGGGCCCGTTTGGTTCTGATGCGATCAACTCAGTCGACGCTGCCTGCGTCGCGAGCAATCTGCCGAAGGATCGCCAGTGCTTCGTCTTCGCGACCGTCAGGCACAAAAAGATGGTCGTGATAAAATCCTCCAACCGGGTTCACGCCCATGCCCGCTTCGGCCAGTTTGCTTGCAATCACTGCAATGAACCCGACGGCCTCCAACGATGAATGCACATCCAATGTAATCATCCGACAGGGAAATTCCCATGCAATCCCATGGGCTTCAGCCTGAGATTGCGACAGGATCAGCGTCGTGCCCTCCGCTTCTCGAAAGCACATTTTAGGAATCAGATCCTGCGGCACATCCGCATCGGACATCGTGGCAAATACGTACAAGCCGTTATCCAGTTGGGTGGTCAGCGTGCGCAGCAACGCACCTAGGTCCAGTTCCCCACTCATTCACAATTCCCCTGGGTGAATTAAATTTGGTTCACCTTGCAGGGATGAACTGATGCGGGCAAGCCTGATGCGTTGCATCCGGACTGGCAGCCACTAGGTGCGGTTGGGCAAAGTGACACAACCTGCAGTGGACGGGTTCGCGGCAATTGATGGACTGAATGGTGCCACGCCGCGCCCGCAATCCCTGATTCAAGAATGGTCAAATTCCAACGCAAAATTTTGCAAAAGCGGGAAGTGCCGATGGTCGGGGCAGCAAGATTCGAACTTGCGACCCCCTGGTCCCAAACCAGGTGCGCTACCAGACTGCGCCATGCCCCGATATCCATCAGACGAAGGGTTCTCTAGGGGCATCGGGGGCCCTTGGCAAGGGCTAATTCTTCAATTTATCACACGACTTTCAATTGACCGGTAATATCCATGGGTGACGCAGCCGATTGCCCACCGCAAGACCATGGCGATCAGCCGCTCCGGCAATGATTTCCAGAACATATCGGACCGGCCCCCGCGAGCTGATAACATCCAGCGACTCAGGCACCGCACCGCGGTGAATGTGGGTTATCAGGCCGGTGTCGTCGGCAAAGACCATATCCAGCGGGATGAAGGTGTTTTTCATCCACATCGCAACCGGGCGCGTCGTGTCGAATCGAAACAGCATTCCTGTTCCGTCGGGCAATGCCTGGCGAAACATCAGGCCGCGGCTGCGCGTCTCACCGCTCGATGCCAATTCCACGGTCCACGCCTTCTTGCCCTTCGCTGTGCGCACAGAAACGGTGTCCATGCCCGCCCCCCAGGAGGGCGCAGAGCATAAAGCCCCCCAAAACAGGGCAAACAGGAAAATGAGGGAATTTGGTTTCACCAGATCAGCAGCCTTTCATTCGGCGACACAACTGCTTCGCAGGACAAGGCACGTCCCGGCAACAGAGCAAGGTAGCGAAGCATTAATCACAGAGTATGACCACGACAAGGCTGGAGAAGAGAACAACAGGTGTCTCCCCTTTCCGTCCGGTTGGATTGGAAAATCGTTGCTGCCAAGCAGGCCTAATGGCTATGCGGCAGACCGGGACCCGAGCACGGTTGAATCTCTGCAGCCATCAATCCCTTTTGACCGTCACCAAAGCGCACCATGACAAACTGGCCCGGGCGCAATTCAGTCAACCCGTAGCGGCGCAGGGTTTCCATGTGAATGAAGATGTCCTCTGTGCCTTCGCCTCTGGTCAGGAAACCGAACCCCTTGGTACGGTTGAACCATTTCACTTCAGCACGCACCAGATCACTGGTCGGCTGGACTTCCACATGGGTATTGGCAGGCGGCAATTGCGATGGATGGATCGCGGTCGAATTGTCCATCGACAGCACCCTGAAGGCCTGCAATCCGCGGGTCTTGCTTACCACCTCACAGACAATGCGGGCACCTTCGTGAGCGGTCTGATAGCCGTCATCACGCAAACAGGAAACATGCAACAACACATCTGGCAGGTCGTCGTCGGGAACCACAAAGCCAAAGCCTTTGGATATGTCGAACCATTTGATCGCACCTGCAACAACAAAGACGTCAGGAGCTTCGTGTTCAGCCATAGTTCCGGCCAGATCACCTTCCAGACGAGGCGACGCCGTATCATATGACCGTCTGTCCATTCTATCGCCCGAGTCGGAAAACGCGTCTTGGTTGGAACTGGCACCCGCCGCCACTTTTGAAACCATTATTAATTCCCCTCACCGCACACCGGTGACTTCAATTACGTCGCGTTACGCACCGCCTTTGATTGCGGTTCGTCTCCGCCACTGGCTCAGCAGGCCTCACAATCGCACACCAGCGCCCACTGATTCGCTCATAAGATAACACGACCAGACGCATTTACCGCTAGGTGCATGTTCAATAATTTGTTGAGCAACCGCTGTGGGACTAGGCAGCGGACTCATAAAACTCGATCCAGAGCCTGATGGATGCCAATTTTATCATCGACAGGAAGTTGCGTGACGTCTTTTCGTATCGGGTTGCGATGCGGCGGAACGAAGCTTTCAGCCTACCAAAGAAGCGTTCAATTTTGTTGCGTTCCCGATAGATCTCGGCGTCAAATTCAGCGGGCAGTTTGCGATTGGCCTTAGGAGGGATCACGTCGATAGCGCCCTGTTCCCAGATCATGTCCCTGATCCAGTCTGCGTCATATGCCTTGTCCGCC
>CAJQPW010000147.1 GCA_905480295.1 uncultured Rhizobiaceae group bacterium
GCTGACCATGACCATCACAGCAACGCTGGCGGGTGCGATTGGAATGCTGGCCAATTTCGCTTTTTTCTTTCGCGGTGGCCGCAACAACGCATTTGGATTTATCGGCGTTCTGGCGACGATGATTCTTGCTCCAATGGCTGCCGGGATTGTTCAGATGGCCATCAGTCGTACGCGGGAATATGAAGCCGACCGCGATGGGGCCGAAATTTGTGGCAATCCATTGTGGTTGGCGGCTGCGTTGGAAAAAATTGAACACTACGCCCGCGGCACAATGAATACCCAGGCGGAACAGGCGAAATCTACCGCTCATATGTTCATCATCAATCCTCTAAATGGTCAGACAATGGACAACCTATTCTCAACCCACCCCAATACTGAAAACCGTATAGCCGCCCTGCAGGAACTGGCCCAGTCCTGGAACAATTCTGATGAACCGGACCCATTGGAGCCGCATTCCCGGACCGAACCCAAACCGCGGGAACGGGAAATCTTTGGCCACAATGCCGGTGATTGGCGGCAATCCGACGAGCAAACAGGCCCGTGGAGCAATGCTTCTTCGAACAGCACACCAAAAAAAGGCCCCTGGTCATGAGCAAACCTGGCCTGGCCGCCCGGCAAACTGCAGCGATCCTGCTGACCCGAATCATTGATGACGGGCGTGGACTGGATGGCCTGTTCGACAGTCGCCATGGGCCGTCTCAATTGCGCAACCTGTCGGATGTTGACCGTTCCCTTGTGCGGGCAATTGTCACCACGGCCTTGCGACATCGCGGCGAGATTGAATTTGCCCTGGCGAAAGCCCTCGACCGCAAAACCCCGAAAAATGCCCGCCAGCTCCTTCATACATTGCACATCGCTGTTGCCCAGATTCTGTTCATGGACGTGCCGGACAGCGCTGCCGTTGACCTTGCCGTCAGCGCTTTGCGTGATGACAAACGCTCGGTGCGGTTTTCCGGATTGGCCAACGCAGTTCTGAGGCGAATAGGCCGCGAAAAAGACAAATTGTTTGAACAACTGAACGATGATGAAACCGCTCTTTTGAACATGGGCCCGTGGTTGAAGAAGCGCGCTCGCACCGATTATGGCAAGGCCAGACTCGCTGCCATTGCCAACCAGCATATGTTGGAACCGGTTCTTGACCTGTCGGTGCGTTCAGATCCCGGATCCTGGGCTGAAAAGCTTGGCGGAATCCACTTGTTTGGCAATTCTATCCGCATCAATGCGCCGGGTAGAATTGAAAAATGGGCCGGATATGAGGATGGAAGCTGGTGGGTGCAGGATGCTGCGGCCAGTTTGCCCGTTCAGCTGTTCGGTAATCTTGAAGGAAAGTCTGCCCTTGATTTATGCGCCGCGCCTGGAGGAAAGACAGCTCAGCTGGTCCTTGCAGGGGCCCGGGTTACAGCACTGGAAAAGTCCGAACCCCGGCTGCAACGCCTGAAAACAAATCTTGAGCGATTGAAATTTCAGGCCGATTGTGTGCGGGCAGATATGATGGACTGGGAACCATCTGAACTGTTCGACGCCGTCCTGCTGGATGCTCCCTGCTCATCTACAGGCACGATCCGCCGCCACCCGGATGTTCAATGGACCAAGTCTCCACAGATCATCGAACAACTTGCTGAACTGCAGTATCAAATGGTCCTTCGGGCCAGCCAGTTTCTCAAGCCGGGTGGGACACTTGTTTTTGCAAACTGTTCACTCGATCGCGCTGAAGGCGAAGACGTCTATTCTCGTGTGCTGGCCAGCACCGATGACCTGCAACCTGCTCCAATTTCATCGGACGAAGTGTTTGGTCAGGACGAATTCACGAACCGGCAGGGGACGGTCAGAACATTGCCCTGTCACCTTCAGTCTCCTGGAGAACAGGGTTCGAATGGAGACGTTTCGCCCTCCATGACAGGGTTGGATGGATTTTTCTGTGCCCGATTTACGCGCCAAACATGAAACGAATTGTTTCCAACCGGTAGCCATTGGCGTTATTCTGCAGCTTGATGGCAAATTGATTTCACGAATCACTCTAGGGGAATGATGCGGACGATGCGGGTACCGGACTCACTTCTGATTCCTGCGCTCATTGGCAGTGAGATATGGAGACGATTTGCCAGACGCGTCCGCTCTGGTCCTCTCTATCGATGGCGCTTTGCCGGCACCACACCAAGCGGACTGGTTATGGCGCCGCAGGATTTGCGACCCGCGGACCCGCAACGGGCTGTTGAATTCTACTCTGGCCAGTTTTCTTTCGGGGACGAATCGATCATCACCGGTGGTGACACGCCTTTTGCCGTGACCTCTCCCAGCTCCGAATGGTTCACCCAGCTTCACGGTTTCCGCTGGTTGCGACACCACCGCGCGGTCAATACGGATCTGTCCCATGCAAACGCCAACGCGATGGTTACCGATTGGATCGAGCTTTGGGGCCATCAACTCAACAGCCAGGCATGGCGCTCCGATATTGTAGCGTCCCGCATCGTATCCTGGTTTTGTCATGCGCCACTGCTGGTAAAGAGCGCCAGTGCCGACGATTACCGCTTAATGCTTAAGTCGCTGGCCCGGCAAACCCGCTATCTGCAACACAACGTGCCGCACATGCGTGATGGTTATCCCCGTCTGCAGGCGACCATTGCTCTGGCCTACGCTTCCCTATGCCTGGCCGGTCGCGAAAAGAGTATCAAACCCGTTGCACGAGACCTTGATCGGGAGCTGGATCGACAAATCCTTCCCGATGGCGGACACATTTCTCGAAACCCGGTAATCCTGCTTGAAATTTTGACTGAATTACTGCCGCTCAAGCAGGCCTATGACAAACAGGGGCAACGGCCATCCAAAAATCTTATCTCGGCAGTCGACCGGATGATGAGTGCCCTGCGATTCTTCCGTCACAGCAATGGTGATCTGGCCCAGTTCAATGGAACGGGATACACGCCCAATGCTTTGCTGGCCACAATTCTGCGCTATGACAGCGCCAAGGGTCAACCCCAGCAATCAGCTCCCCATTCTGGTTTTCAACGCCTGACCGCAGGTAAAACCGTGGTTCTCATGGATACCGGCAAACCGGTCAGCCGCGCTGCAGCCCGACGGTCGCTGGCCGGAACATTGTCGTTTGAGATGTCCTGCGGCCAGACCCGCTTCATCTCTAATTGCGGCGTACCGAGCGCCACGTTCCAGCTTTACGCTCCATTTGCCCGCGCGACAGCTGCCCATTCAACGGTGACGGTCAATGATACGTCTTCGAGCCAGTTTGCCCGAGACACCGGTATTTACAAACTATTGCCATCACCATTGATTCGCTCGCCGGAAAAAGTCTCGGTGAGCCGGGAAAGTGATGAGAAATTTTCCAGCATCACCGCAAGCCATGATGGCTATCACAACCAATTCGATCTCGATCACAAGCGTGAACTATCCCTGTCTGACGACGGCAACACGCTAAACGGCCACGATACGCTGATTTCCGGTCAAGGCACGCTTGCCGAAGCAACGATTGCGGCGATTCGCTTTCATCTCCCGGCGATGATCAGTGTGAGTAAATTGTCATCTGGGCATTCAATCATGATTGCTGCCCCCAACAACGACGCCTGGGTTTTTACCTGCCTGGATGCTCCCATCGTACTGGAGGAAAGCATTCAGTTTTCCGGGCCCGGTCAGCCCCGTAAGAGCGAACAGATCGTTGTCTACTTTCATCCCGCCGAACGCGACAACATCAAGTGGACTCTGGAACGGCGCATCAAAACAGCAGGTGAAAACCGAAAGGTTGCGCGATCCGAAACCGAAGCACCTGATTTGCTGGACGGATTGGAACAAGCTGAAGACGGTTCGGACTGATATGCATTTACTTGTGACCCGACCAGCGCATCAGGCACAAAAAACAGGACTGGCTTTGGCGGACATGGGTCACAGCAGCACCCATCAACCGATGCTGACCGTCGAGCGATTGGACACGCCCCTACCGGTGGTTATCGATTCCATCAGAGCCGTCATTTTGACCAGCACCAATGCGGTCCAGGCAATCACCGAACTGTGGTCGACACCATCAAGAAGTGAGATTCCAGTTTTAACCACAGGTCAGGAAACCCGCCGATCTGCCATCAGCGCTGGTTTTACGAGCGCTCAATCCGCCAACGGTTCTGCGCTGGATTTGGCAACACAATTTCTCGACTGGGCAAAGCAACAGGGTCTAAGTCCGACAGATACCGTGCTCTATCCGTGTGCAGAAGAGACCGCTCATGACCTTCAATCCCTATTGAAAAAATTCGCTGATTGCATCGCCTGGCCGGTCTACCGAACAGTGCAGATCGACACATTGTCAGATGACGTTGCGTCGCAGCTGAAAAATGGTCAGATCGACGGGGTGTTGTTATATTCAGCCCGAACAGCGCAAAGCTTTGTCAGTTCATTAAAACGTGCATCTATCGACGGCAGCGCGGTGCGTACCTATGTGCTCAGCAAGGACATATTCAATACACTGCCTGAAGACATGAGATCAAAAAGCAAATATCCCGAAAGGCCCGAAGAACGACTGTTGCTCGATCTTCTTGACCCTTAAGACCACAAAGTCTTTGCCCGCGTCCTCCGAGTGCATTAGTTATGGGCAAGCAATACTTGCGTCGATGAAGAACATACAGGCGCCCGGACACCTGCAGATACGACCGAAAGCGTGCCGATGAAAAAGCCAGTCAAAAAATCTGATAGCAATAAAAACAAAACACCGCGCGGGCAGCGCCATGCCCCATCTGGCAGCAAGCCCGTCACCATCGACCTGAAGGCCGAAAAAGTCGGCTCCAAACCGGACAATTCAAGCAAAAAAGTAACAAGTGCTTCCGCCTCGAAGCCTGCACCGACCAAGAGCAGCGTTACGCCAAATCAGAGTCAGAAGACCACTGCCGAACCTGCCTCAACATCAAAAGCAAAACCGTCCGGCAATGAAAATGCGAGCGACACATCAAAACCATCACAGAGTCGTTCTCAACCTTCGGTTTCGCAACGGTTTATCCCTGCCCTGATCGGCGGCGTTGTTGCTTTGGCTGGTGCTGGCTTGCTTCAGTATGTTGGCATATTGGGGTCCCCCGGCCGGGATATGGTGTCTGTCGACTCATTCGATCAACAGCGCAAACTGCTGACTGAACGAATTTCACAACTGGAAGGCTCGGTTAATACGATCAGCACCAATACAGACACAGCGGTGATCGGCGCTCAGATTGACCAACGATTACAAAAATGGGGCAGCGAGGCCGAGGCAGATTCCGACATTGATGCGATTGCCAATCAGGTTAACGAAACAACATTGCGTGTTGAAAAACTGATATCCGACCAACGGGCAACCGAGGATTCGATCGCTCTTCTTGAATCAGCCATCAGCGCGGGCACATCCGGTGAAAGCATTGCCGTTGGTGTAATTGACGATCGCCTGGAGGCAGCTTCAGGCCGAATCGATAAACTGGGGGCAGAGCTCTCCAGTCTCCAAGAAGGGTTCACTGAACTCTCTACAGAAACCAAAGAAGCCCTGCTCGTTGCGAAAGAAACAGCGGCCAAGTCTGAGACCAACAATCAGTCCGACACCAGTCTCAATGATAACAAGCAGGTGCTGGCAGCACTGATACAAAGATTGATCAGTCTGGAAAGCTCGACAAAACAATTGCCGGGCTACGCAGACGATTTGAAGAATCTGAAGGGCCAGGTTGAGAAAGCATCACAATCGCTGGTGGAGAATAAGGGCGCTGTTGAAGATATTCGAAAACAGCTGGCCAACCTGAGTTCAACCGACAATTTTGCTGCCAGAGCGGTCGCTGCAGCCGCACTGAAGAACGATATTGACCAGGGCGCCTCGTTTGCGGATTCACTTGCAACCCTACGCCGCCTGGCACCTGATGATGCGCCGCTTGCCGATCTTGAAGCCTATGCGCAATCGGGCGTGCCAACGACATCTCAACTGTTGAGCGAATTCACAACTCTTGCTGACTCGATCCTTGAAGAACTCGAACCAGAGGGAGACGATACGTTGTCCTCCCGTCTGATTGCAGGGGTTAAAAAGTTTGTCAAAGTCAAACCGACGGCGCCCATTGAAGGTGATACGCCAAGAGCTCTGGTCTCTCAGATCATCGGTGCGCTTGCCAAGGGCGACTTAAAACAGGCATCAGATCGATGGGCACTTTTGCCAGAAAATGGGCGAACTCTGTCGGCACAATGGCATACGAAACTGCAATCACGCATGGCCGCTAATGATTTAATCACCAAAGCTGTTCAGTCTTATCTGAACGCTACAACCCTGCAATAACGCACCCACACCCCCCAAGCTTCCCTCTGGAGCCCGTTTTATGTTTCGCATTGCCGTATTTGTCCTGCTGCTTTTTGCCTTTGCGATTGGCTTTGCATGGTTGGCCGATAATCCCGGTACAGTCACTGTTCAGTGGGACTGGTTGAATCACGGAGAAGCATATGAATTTGGCCTGGCCACGTTGATCGTGGCAGTGGCCATCTTGATTGTCCTGATCATGTTTGTCTGGTGGCTGTTTGCCAGCATATTAAACTCTCCAAGGACTTTTGGTCGCTGGCGGGCCGGCCGTCGACGGGACCGGGGATATAATGCCCTTTCAAAAGGATTGGTTGCCGCTGGTGCTGGCAATGTACCGCTGGCCAAACAGCTTGCGAAAGAGTCAGGAAAGCTGTTGGAAACCGAACCATTGGTCGCGATGCTGGACGCCCAGACAGCGCTGCTTGAGGGAGATCGCGCCACAGCAAGAAAACAATTCAGCACCATGCTGGACAGTGATGAAACCCGCCTTCTGGGACTCCGCGGCCTTTATCTGGAGGCCGAACAGGAGGGTGAACTGGAAGCGGCTACCCATTTTGCTGAAGAGGCGATCACCCTTGCACCGGCAACGCCCTGGGCGTCAAAAGCCGTTCTGAGAACCCAGGCCCTGTCTGGGCAGTGGGACCGGGTTTTACAGTCCCTTGATCTCAATCGATCCAACGGTGTTATCGAAAAACAAGCCTACAGCCGGTTGCGAGCTGTTGTTCTGACCGCACAGGCTCTATCGAACGAAAATGAGGCACCAGACAGTGCCCGGACTCAGGCGTTGGCAGCCCACAAACTTGCACCCGATCTGGTTCCGGCAGCCCTCGCCGCAGCCCGGCTCTGCGTTCGCCTCGAGGACTCACGCAAAGCAGGCAAGGTTTTGGAAACGACATGGCGGGTCAATCCTCATCCCGAATTGGCCGAATCTTTCATCAACCTGAATCCAGGTGATTCCCCTTCAGTGCGGCTGAGCCATGCCCTGAAACTGGTCGACAAGGCACCCGACCATGTTGAAAGCCATTTCGCTCTTTCCAAGGCAAGCATTGATTGCGGTGAATTTGATCAAGCCCGCAAAGCCATTGAGCGGGTGCTGCGCGAACGCCCGACCGAACAGGCCTGCTTGATCATGGCTGACATCGAAGAAGCCGAACACGGAGATCGTGGTCGTGTGCGCGAATGGTTGTCGCGGGCTTTAACCGCACCAAAGGATGCCGTGTGGATGGCCGATGGCATTGCCTCCGCCAACTGGGCTCCCTGCTCACCGTCAACCGGCAAGCTGGATGCCTTTGAGTGGAAATCGCCCATGCAGGAACTGGCAGCAAGCCCGACCACACTTAATCTCGCGCAATGGGTCAATCAGCCACCCCTGGAGATTGTCGAACTCAATCCCGTGTCAGCGCCTGGTATGCAAAAATCGGATTTGGAAGACATGGAAACGGTCGATGCAGAAGTCATTGAGACCGTTTCAAAGCCAGGTGCTCAGGAGACAGAGCAGGCTGACGCCTCCGAAGCAGCTTCAGCAAAAGATGATGATGGAGAGTCAAAGGCTTCCAAGAAATCATCAAAAACTGCTGAAAATTCGCCTTATACACAGGCCGATCTTGATGCCGATCAGGACGGAGTAATTGACCATCGACCTGATGATCCCGGAGTCGCTGAAAAAGAAGAAGAAAAAAAGGGCTGGATGTTCTGAGGGACGGTGCACCTCGCGCAGAAACAATCCTGCGCGAGGTTATTTGTTAATCAGCTGCTAGGCTGCGCGAACACTATCCAGCAATCCCCGATTGACAAGCAATTCGGCAATTTGAACGGTGTTGAGCGCAGCACCCTTGCGCAAATTGTCAGAAACAACCCACATGTTGAGACCGTTATCGATCGTGGAATCCTCGCGGATACGCGAAATATAGGTGGCATCCTCGCCCGCTGCTTCATACGGCGTTACGTAACCACCGTCTTCTCGCTTATCCACCACCAGACATCCGGGCGCCTGGCGAAGAATTTCGCGCGCTTCATCAGCGGAAATCTCACTTTCAAATTCGATGTTGACTGCCTCAGCATGAGAAACAAACACCGGTACCCGCACAGCAGTTGCCGTTACTTTGATTTTAGGATCGAGCATCTTTTTGGTTTCTGCAGTGATTTTCCATTCTTCCTTGGTTTCACCGGAATCCATGAAAACGTCGATATGGGGAATGCAATTGAAAGCAATTCTCTTGGTAAATTTCTCAGTCTCGACGGGGTCAGCAACAAAAACAGCGCGGGTCTGATTGAACAGTTCTTCCATTGCCTCTTTGCCGGCGCCAGAAACCGACTGATAGGTCGAAATAACAACCCGTTTGATATTGGCTTTTTCGTGCAGGGGCTTCAGCGCAACAACCAACTGGGCCGTAGAGCAGTTTGGATTTGCAATGATGTTCTTCTTTGAAAAACCGGCAACCGCATCAGCATTCACTTCCGGCACAATCAATGGCACATCGGGATCGTAGCGGAATGCCGATGAGTTATCGATCACAACGCAACCGGTTTTGCCAATTTTTGGTGCCCATTCCGTGGACAGGGATCCACCGGCGGACATGATAGCAATGTCCGATTTGGTAAAGTCATGGGTATCAAGCGATTTGACCTTGAGAACTTTGTCGCCAAACGACACTTCTGTCCCCTGGCTGCGGCGGGACGCCAATGCTACGACCTCGTCAGCGGGAAACCCGCGCTCTGCCAGAATGGAAAGCACTTCGCGGCCCACATTGCCCGTGGCACCAACAACTGCAATTCTGTAACCCATGATGGTTTTGCTCCTTTCTCTCCATACGCGCATTGCGCTAGCACCTCTCCTTCCCGGGAGAGTGCGGGAGGGAGCGGTTAACAGGTGGTCTTTGTTTTGACAGCCTTGATCAACATGCGTGGCGTTTTAGCGGCAATGAAGAAAAAGTCAAACCTTGCCACATTAGTTTTGTTAGTGGTGATACTTTGCAGCACCAGCGTCACCCATTCTCAGGTCAGTCTGACACCACTGACAGCCGCAGAAATTAAGCGCTTTATGTTTGACCGGTTGTTCACCGGCGAATATCCAAACGGCTTGCGCTGGTCGGAACGGTTCAACCGGGATCTTACGAGTACATACAGCGAATCAGGGCAGATTCTAGAGGGAATTATGCGTCTGGACGGGGACCTGATCTGTTTCTCATACCCTGATTCGATCGATTCGTTTGGCGGATGTTTTCAGGTTTGGAAGAGGGGGA
>CAJQPW010000148.1 GCA_905480295.1 uncultured Rhizobiaceae group bacterium
CCCCCGACGACGGCGAGGTCATCGTTAAATCCAAGAAACTTCAGCTGTTGATCGCTGTTCTGTCGCTTGCTGACGGCAAACCTGTTTCAAGGACTGAACTTGTTGCGCTGCTCTGGTCCGACCGGGCGGAAGATCAGGCCCGCAACAGTCTGCGACAGGCGCTGACAACACTGCGCCAACTGACCGGGTCGTCCGACGCGCCGCTTTTCGAAATCGATGCAGATTGGGTCACACTCGATCCCCGCAACATGGTCTCGGACATTCAGCAATTGCTGAAGCCCGACGTAATCCCGGCTAAGGGCTGGTGTGTCCCGACTGGCGAGTTCCTGGAGGGGCTCCAGATGCGGGACGATGCGATTGAAACATGGTTGAGGGATCAGAGGGCCTGGGTTCACGAGCGCAAGATTGAACTTCTGACCCAGGGCCTGGAACATTATATTGGTGCCGATGACTTTGTGAGCGCACTTGCGCAGGCGCGGCACATCCTGTCGATTGAACCCGCCAATGAATGGGCTCATAAAATGGCCATGCTGGGACTTGCTCTGACCGGGGATCGGACAGCGGCTCTGCAACAATTTCAACAGTGCAAGGAAAGCCTGCTGGCCCATTTTGACATTGCCCCGGAGGCAAGCACCCTTGAGCTGTTTGACAAAATCGCCAAAAATGATGCGACCCTTGCCAGTTTTCTGCCTGCCCGTGTTGCCGGGCAGCACCATCAACCCAATGACGTAAGCGTACCTGAAGATCGCCCTTCCATTGCGGTCATGCCCTTCACGGTGCTCTCTGATCACAGTGATCAGCAGCATTTCACCGATGCCTTGACCAAGTCGATCACGTCAGCGCTGGCGCGGTTCAAGGATCTGCTGGTCATCGCTAGTTTCTCGACCTTCACCTACAAGGACTCTGCTCCGTCTCTGACACAGGTCCGACGGGAGTTGGGTGTTCGCTACATTGTTGAAGGATCCGTGCAGTTTGCCGGTGACCAGCTTCGCGTGACGGCGCAGTTGATCGATACGCAGACGCAGGGTCATGTGTGGACCGAACGCTATCAACGGTCGATTGATGATATTTTTCAGGTTCAGGACGACGTGACAGAACGGATTGTCGGATCGATTGCCAACAGTTATGGCGGACGGGTTCGCACAGCGTGGAATGCGGCGTCAACGGACAAACGAACACCGCATTATCAGGCCTTTGACTTCTTTCAGCGGGGTTTGAATTGCCTGGAAGCTTTCGATTCAGTCCGGTCGACGGAAGCGATTGAGAATTTCAACAAGGCCCTAGAAATCGATCCGACCTATGCCAAGCCGATGGCAAAGCTGTCCTGGGTTTATCTGCTGGGCGCGATTGAGGGGTGGGCCAGCGACTACGAGGCGTCGTTTGAAATGGGATGGGAAGCTGCGCAAAAGGCCATGAAGCTCGATCCGACCGAAGCCTGGAGCCATTGGGCCATGGCGGGGTGTCTGTTCTATCAGGGCGAGCAGGAACGCGGCATGACCGCGCTCGAAAAGGCGCATCAACTCAACCCGAATGATGCTGATATCCTGTTTGACCTGGGCTATTATCAGGGTCTGTGTGGCGACCATGAGCACGCGTTGGACAATGCGTTGAAAGCGCTCCGGCTCAATCCGCATTACCCGCTCTGGTATCTGATGGAACTGGTCCAGATTTATTTTGATGCCCGGCGTTACGAAGATGCCACGGCAACCTATCGGCGTATTGCCGAAAATAGATTGCCCGCAGTCGCACTTTTTGCCGGTGCCAGTTATGCCGCTCTCGGCCAGTTTGAACAGGCGTCGGATGCGTTAGCGGAGGCTCTGGCGCTTGATCCTGCATCTTCAATTGAGCGCTGGACCGATCGTAAAATGTTGCCCTATCGGCTTGCCGAGGATCTTTCCCATTTTGCGGACAATCTGCGCCTTGCCGGTTTGCCCGAATGAACCAATTCTATCTTCAAGATAGGCGTGCAGACGTGTCAGCCAGCCAGCCCCTTCACCACATGCGGGTTTGTCAGAGGCCAAGTGAATTGTTAGTCTCGGCGGATCGAATCTTGAGGCTCGCAACCGGGGACCAGTGCAATTCAGGTAACACTTGATCTGACCAAATTGCTGGAAGATGGCAAAATCTCCCAGGAAGAACATGATCGCCTGTTGGCGTTGAGTTCAACCGGCACGTCATCTTTGGCGCTGAATATTCTGATCGCCTTTGGTGTGATTGCCGTTGCGGGCAGCCTTTTGGCTCTGGTGCCCGAACCGGCTGTTGGTGTGTTCATTGGCGGCGTGCTGGCTGCTGGTGGATTGGTGCTCAATTCGGGGAACGAAACCCGGTGGGGCGTGCTGGGCAATATCTGCTTATTGGTTGGTGCGCTGGTTTTGGCTGGCGGCATCATCGTGCTGACCGAAGCTTCGTCGGTCGCCTTTCTGGCCATTGCCGTTGGTTTTGCCGTCGCCGGAATTGTGACGCGCAGCGGCCTTCTGGTCGGTCTGTCGGTGCTTGCCCTGTCCTCCACAATCGGTGCCCGTACCGGCTATGCCCACGCCACTTATTTCCTGGGAATAGAGGAACCGTTCTGGACGATAATTCTGTTCAGTGGTGTGGTGCTGGCTTGTTTACTGGCGTCCAGTAAACTGCCCGCTGCCTATGAAAGACTGGCTATTATTGCCTCCAGAACCAGCCTCTTTCTGATCAATTTCGGTTTCTGGATTGGCTCATTATGGGGGGACAGGCTCGGCGGTGGTGGCGTTGAAATCCCCGCTGCCGTCTTTGGCATATTGTGGGCCATTGGCCTGATTGGCATTGCCTTATGGGCGGTGCGCAGCAACCGGCGCTGGGTGATCAACACTGCCGCTGTGTTCGGCGCAATTCACTTTTACACCCAATGGTTTGAATTGCTTGGCGCCGACCCGGGCAGCATCCTGATCTGCGGCCTGATTACCCTGGCTCTGGCCATGGGT
>CAJQPW010000149.1 GCA_905480295.1 uncultured Rhizobiaceae group bacterium
AGTCTTACTTGATTTTACCTTCTTTGAATTCCACGTGCTTTTTAGCAACGGGATCATATTTCTTCATAGAAAGTTTTTCCGTCATAGTACGGGAGTTCTTTTTGGTGACGTAGTAGAACCCGGTATCAGCGGTCGAGTTCAGTTTCACCTTAATGGTGGTTGCCTTTGCCATGGTGCGTTCCTTGAAATGCTGGAGAAAGTGCTTGCGTCATGCAACGTTGGCTCTTTCGTTGAGGCGTTTCCTAAGCCAAGCGCCACAAATGTCAAGCTAGATGAGGTCTCGAAGGAAGTTTTTGCCCTTAAGATGGTAAAACGGCAACGAGGATGTGGGTTTCAGCGTCGGATCTTTCAACAATCGTGTTTCCAGATCCTTCAATACGGTCACGGTGATCACCGGCAACTCAAGCTGCAATGCCGATTCAATGGTCAGCCAGTGCAAATCCTGCAATTCGTCCGTGGGCCGTTGTTCCAGCCGGTGGGCAATATGACTGGCCTGAGTGACAAAAAACCAGGCGTCAAACCGTCTGGTTCGCCCCGGTGGTGTGATTGCACGCGCGACAAGGCGCAGTGGATCAAGGGTAGGGGTTACACCCAGATCGCTGAACGCCTGCCAGTCGGGATGTTGGGCAGCAAATCCCCCACCTTTTTCACCGAGCAACAGTCCGGCTTCTTCGTAGGTTTCGCGGATCGCGGCCAGTCCGAGTGCGCGGGCCCGACGCCGAGACGGCTTGGCGCGCAAATTGCTGAATATCTTGTCTTCCACCACGGGATGCAGTTCACGGGCAGCCGGCACCGATCCGTCATGGCTGTCAACGCGACCACCGGGGAACACGAACAGCCCCGGCATGAACTTGTGACCATCATGGCGCCGGCCCATGAGAATTTTTGCACTCGGGCCTTCACCATCCATGATGATCAAAGTCGCGGCGTCCTTTGGCGGCATGTTGGGGCTGCGCTTGGAACCGTCAAGCACGGCTGCCCGTTCCATTTCATCGCGGGACATCCCGTTGCGCAATGTGTCAGTCATCCTGGCCCTTTCCATCAAAACCAAACATGCGCAGGGCCCATTGCATGCCGACGACACCGCCTTTGACAGGCTGCATCAGCGCCAATGTCAGCACCAGAGCAAGCGGCACCCAGATCAGAAGATGGGTGGTCATGGAGAGCTCAATATTGGCTTCAACAATCAACAACAGCGTCACAACAATGTGCCCGACGATGGAAATCGTAATGTAGGGAGGAAAATCCTGAGCCCGCTCGTGAAACAGCTCTTCACCGCACGCATTGCAGACCGGTGTGACCTTCAGCCACTTGTCAAACAAACGGCCTTCACCACAACTGGGACAGCGGCATTTGACACCAGTCAGAATAGCATTGCGCACAGAACGGTGGCTGCTGTGATCGTGGACGGACTGCACACTCATTTCTTTTTTCCTTTAGTTCTTCTTCGGCCAAACTTGTCTGATCCGGCCGACCGCCTGGGGCGACCGGAGGGAGAACCCGAACGGCTTCGTCTGCTGCGCGGCATGCCCGAACCCTCTCGACCTTCCGACATCATGTCGAAACGCAACGCACCGGCAATGGGTGCCGCTTCGACCAGTTTGACGTCCACTTGATCACCCATTTGGAACATAAGTCCAGAGTGTTCTGCGACAACCCGGTGCGACACTTCATCAAAGATATAATAATCATCACCGAGCTTGGAAATCGGGATAAAGCCATCGGCACCGGTCTCATCCAGCGTGATGAATAGTCCGGCGCGGGTGACACCGTTGATGCGGCCATGGAACTGCGCACCGATCCGGTCTGCCAGATGGGTGGCAATCAATCGGTCGATTGTTTGACGCTCCGCCATCATGGCCCGCCGTTCTGTGTCGGATATTTCCTGTGCGATCACTTCGAGATTTTCTTCTTCGGGCAGGGTAAGGCCACCTTCTCCCAGTCGCAGGGACGCGACCAGCGCCCGATGCACGATCAGATCCGCATATCGGCGGATAGGAGACGTGAAATGGGCATATTTTTTCAGATTCAGGCCAAAGTGACCAATATTGAAGGGCGAGTATTCGGCCTGGGACTGCGAACGCAGAATCACCGAATTGACCAATTCATTGCTGTCGGATTCGGCCGTCTGGGCCAGAATGGCATTGAATACCGATGGTTTGACCTGTGATCCCTTGGCCAGGGGAATGGCAAGGGTGCGCAGGAATTCGCGCAGGCTTTCCAGTTTTGCCAGACTCGGCACGTCATGGATGCGATAGATCAGCGGTTGACGCCGTTTTTCCAGCGTTTCTGCTGCCGCTACATTGGCCTGAATCATGAATTCTTCGATCAGCTTGTGGGCATCCAGTCGGGGCGGTACGACAACGCGCTTCACACTGCCATCATCGTTCAGCAATATTTTGCGCTCCGGCATGTCCAGTTCCAGCGGCTGGCGATAGGCGCGTCCGTTCTGAAGCACTTCATAGGCCTGCCACAGGGGGCGCAGGACGCTTTCCAGCCATGGTGCGGCCCGATCCGCCTCTCCGCCATCAATCGCTGTCTGGGCTTCCTGGTAGGAAAGTCTGACATGGCTTTTCATCATGATGCGGTGGAACGTATGTCGCAACTTGCGACCATCGGCAGCAAAGGTCATGCGCACGGCAATGGCTGGCCGATCCACCCCCTCTTTGAGGGAACACAGATCGTTGGAAATGCGTTCGGGCAGCATCGGCACCACCCGATCCGGGAAATAGACCGAGTTGCCCCGCAACAGGGCTTCCTTGTCCATCGCGCTGCGCGGTCGCACATACCAACTTACATCGGCAATCGCGACGGTGACGATCACACCGCCTTCATTGGTCGGCTCGCTGTCGGGCTCGGCATAGACTGCATCATCATGATCTTTGGCATCTGCAGGGTCGATGGTAATCAACGGCAGGTCACGCCAGTCGTCCCGGTTTTCCATACCAGCCGGTGTTGCCTGCTCGGCCTGGCGGATCACGTCGTCGGGAAAGATGGTCGGTATATTGTGCTGATGCAGGGCAATCAACGAAATTGCCTTTTCGGAATTGAGGTCTCCGATGACCTTTTCGACCTTAGCCTGATTCAGACCGAGGGTGTTTTTACCAACAAGTGAGACTTCGACAAGACTCCCGGGCGCGGCGCCTTCGAGATTCTTTTCGTGAATGACAAGTTCATTTTGCTTGCGATCGGTAGGTTCGATACGACCGATAAAACCGTTTTCGACCTTGTCATAGGGGCGGTACACGCCCAGCAAAGTGCCGCGGTTTTTGTCCAGTATTTTCATCACCCGGCCCCGCGGCGATCCCTTCGGAGGAACCGAAATGCGGGCCAACACGCGATCACCGACACCCGCTGTCGGGGCTTTGGAACGGGCGTGGTTGACGATGCTGACGATCGGAGCCTCACCGTCTGTCTCTTCATCCCATTGTACCGGGCGGGCGAGCAGTCCGCCTTCGCGGTCCCGATCGGTGACATCAAGCACCGTCACGCCGGGCAGGGTGCCAGGTTGGGCAAAACGTTTGCCCTGTTTTTTGATCAGACCTTCATCCTGCAACTCGCCCAACATGGCCTTGAGAGCAATGCGCTGTTGTCCCTTCAACCCAAAGGCACGCGCAACTTCGCGCTTTCCGCCCTGGTTCGGGTTTTCCGTGATGAAAGCCAGGACTTCCTCGCGGGTCGGCAATGGCGCGCGCTTGCCCTTGTCCTTGTTGGCAGGAGGCCGTTTTGGTGTTTTGGACTTTGCCACGATGGACGGCTTTCAATTGGAGTGCACGGATAGCCCACTCCCAACCCTGTCCGGCTGGGAAAAGGCAGTTACTTGGCAGCTTTTTCCTTGGCAGCAGCAGTTTTCTTCGTTGCAGCCGGTTTCTTTTTTGCGGGGGCTTTCTTCTTTGCCGGCGCTTTTTTCTTCGCCGCAGCCTTCTTGCGCGCAGGTTTTTTGCCAACCTTTTCAGCGCGTTCTGCAATCAACTGCACCGCCTGTTCCACGGTAATCGATTGTGGATCACTGTCTTTGGGAAGCGTTGCGTTGATCTTGCCATGGTTGACATAGGGGCCGAACCGGCCGTTTTTCACGGCAATTGCCCCGCCCAATTCCGGATGTTCTCCGAGATCTTTCAGGTTGGCGGCGCCGCGTCCGCGTCCTCCCTTGCTTGCCGAATCGGCAAGGGCCGCCACAGCCCGGTTGATACCCGCGGTGAACACTTCATCGTCGGTTTCCAATCCGCCGAATTTCCCGTCATGTTGAACAACTGGTCCGTAACGCGCAAAACGGGCGGTGATGTCTTTGCCTGTTTCAGGATGTTGCCCGATCAGACGTGGCAGATTGAGCAGTTTCAAAGCCTGTTCGAAATCGACGGCGTTGGCATCCCAGCTTTTGGGAATGCTGGCATTTTTTGCTTCCTTGCCTTCACCGCGCTGGATATAGGGGCCGAAACGGCCGACGAGGAACTTGATTTCTTCGCTGCTGTCGGGGTCGATACCGAGCACTTTGGGCCCGTCATTGGCCAATTGCTGGGACTGTTCCAGACCTTCGGCACCCAGTTGGCGGGTGAATTTGCAGTCCGGATAATTGGAGCAGCCGATAAAGGCGCCGAATCGTCCAACTTTGAGACTCAATTGACCTTCATTGCAGGTTGGGCAGACACGAGGGTCCGATCCGTCTTCGTTTTCCGGGAACGCAAGCGGTCCGAGTTCTTCATTCAACTTGTCGAGAACTTCGGTGATGCGCAGATCCTTGGTATCTCCAACGGCAGCGTTGAAATCTGTCCAAAAATCGCGAAGAACGTCTTTCCACTGCAAGTCGCCGGCAGAAATCTTGTCGAGTTGGTCTTCAAGCGACGCGGTGAAATCATATTCCACATATTTGTTGAAGAAACTCTCCAGAAAGGACGTCACCAGGCGGCCCTTGGCCTGCGGTGTCAGCCGGCGCTGGTCGATCGTCACATAGTCGCGGTCTGCCAGTGTTTTCAGCGTTGAGGCGTAGGTGGACGGGCGGCCAATGCCCAATTCTTCCATCTTGCGAATCAGCGATGCTTCCGAATAACGCGCTGGCGGTTCGGTGAAATGTTGGGTTGACGTGATGGCTTCACGCGAAATCGTTTCACCCTGTTTCAATGGAACCAGACGCTTGTCGTCCTCATCTCCCTTCTTCTTGTTGTCCTGGTAGACAGAAAGGAACCCATCAAACTTAACCACCGAACCATTGGCCCGCATGGTTGCCTGTTGACCGTTATGGGTGGCGAGAAGCTCTGCAGCCGTGCGTTCAATGCGGGCAGATGCCATCTGGCTGGCAACCGTACGCTTCCAAATCAGTTCGTATAGACGGCGCTGATCGTCATCGAGCTTTGAGGCGACATCAGCGGGCGTGCGGTTCAATGAGGTCGGTCGAATAGCCTCATGCGCTTCCTGGGCATTTTTCGCCTTGGATGAATAGAATCTGGCTTTCTCCGGCAGATAAAGTGCGCCGAATTTTTCGCCGATGACCTGGCGTGTTTCTTCGATCGCTTCCGGTGCAATTTGAACGCCGTCAGTACGCATATAGGTGATCAAACCAACGGTCTCTCCACCAAGGTCAATGCCCTCGTAGAGTTTTTGAGCGACCTGCATGGTCCGCGAAGCAGCAAAACCCAGTTTCGATGATGCGTCCTGCTGAAGTGTCGACGTGGTAAAAGGGGCGTAGGGATTGCGCGTTGTGGGCTTGGCATCAACGCTTTGCACTTCGAAACTGGACTGCATCAACATCTTTCGGATGGTGCTCGCCTGTTCTTCGGTTTTAACGTCGAGGCGTTGCAGTTTCTCCCCTTCGAAACTGGTCAGGCGTGCGTCAAAATCCGCGCCACCGCTGTTCTTGAATTCCCCAAGAATATTCCAATATTCCTGTGGTTTGAAGCGTTCGATTTCGTTTTCCCGTTCGCAAACCAAACGAAGAGCAACCGATTGCACCCGACCGGCTGACCGGGCTCCCGGCAGCTTGCGCCAAAGCACTGGCGACAGATTAAATCCGACAAGATAATCCAGCGCCCGGCGTGCCAGATAGGCGTGAACCAGGGGTTCATCGATGCTGCGCGGATGCTCCATCGCTTCCAGGATCGATTTTTTGGTGATGGCGTTGAAAACGACCCGTTCAATCTTTTTGTCTTTTAACGCCTTCTTGTCGCTGAGAACCTGCAGCACATGCCATGAAATTGCCTCGCCTTCGCGGTCGGGGTCAGTCGCCAGGATGATGGCGTCTGATTGTTTGGCGGCCTTGGTAATTTCTGTGAGCCTCGGCTTGGCTTTTCCGTCAACCGTCCAGGACATGGCAAAGTCTTCGTCGGGCAGAACCGAACCGTCTTTTGGCGGCAGGTCACGGACGTGACCGTAGGAGGCTAGCACCTTGTATCCAGAACCAAGATATTTGTTGATGGTTTTGGCTTTGGCAGGAGATTCAACAATGACCAGTTTCATATTTTGAGCGCATTATTATTTTTGGTGTACGGCGGCAGGACATAAGGTGCTTGGCAGGTAAACGCAAATCCTGATTATCTTCGGTGTAAAATGGACTGTGAGCAGGCCAGATGGAATACATCAATAAGTTGTACATTATTTTGATTGCAATCAATGGATTGCGGTGGCACTGTGAACCCCATCGTGGGACCCCGGGTAGCTTGATGGAAAAACCGCTTCTAATGGAGCAGTTTTTGATGCGGAGATCGAAACCCATGAATCAAATGTCCGGCGGGGAGCGCGCTGCGACGGCGGAATATATCGAGGAAGTCCTGACCGAACTAAAAACCATGGGCGTGAAAATGGAATGCGATTTTCTGGTCTATCTTTTGGGGATGGCAAAAGACGAAGCTGCCAACATCAGCCACAATCAGATGACACCCAACCGTATGGAGAGAGAGTTACATTCTCGACGTCCAAAATCGGCTTAGTCATTGTGAGTCCAGCTTGAGTTAGGTTCTGAATTGATGCTGGCTATGGTCAGATCAACGAAATTCTGTTGCCGCTATGGCGTTCAACCCGCCCAGCGAGTTCTAGTTCCAGAATAATCATCTGGATCTTCCCAAGATCCAGCCCGGTGTATCGTATCAACTCGTCGATATCGGTGGGACTGTGATTGAGCGATTCAACGAAGTTCAGACGCTCCCGATCATCGGGCGCTTCTGAATACTCAATGCGTTTGTTCTCATCGAGCGAATAGGGTTTTTGCAAGGGTGTTTGGCTGACGGGTTCCAGCGCCTGCAGGATGTCGTGTGCATTTGTCACGAGTTGGGCTCCCTGTTGTATCAGTTTGTTTGTGCCATAGCTGCGAGGGTCGAGTGGCGAACCTGGAACAGCGAAAACGAGGCGCCCCATTTCATTGGCCAGCCGCGCAGAAATCAGTGAGCCTGAGCGGTTTGCCGCTTCGACCACCAACAATCCCAACGCCATTCCTGCAACAATACGGTTGCGCCTTGGAAAGTCCTGCGCCCTGGGCTTCCAGCCGGGAGGCATTTCAGACACCAACGTGCCCCCCTGATCGACAATATCACGGGCCAATTGTTCATTTTCCGATGGATAGATGTGATCGATTCCACCGGCGAATATGGCGATTGTTCCCTGTTTCAAGGATGCTTGATGGGCCTGGGTATCAATGCCCCGCGCCAGGCCCGAGACAATAGAATAGCCGGAATCGGCAAGCGTTTCGGCAAATTGCCGGGTAAGCTTTTTCCCCGACAGGGAAGCGTTGCGGGACCCGACAATGGCGACGCAGTTGCGCTGCAATGCGGTCGCATTACCCATCACTGTCAGAACCGGTGGCGGTGTATCGGCTGCGCGCAGGGCAGATGGATAATCGGGTTCTCCCAGACAGATGATGCGTGCACCGACTTTGTGAAGTCGGTGCATTTCCCGTTCGGCGTCTCCTTCGGTGGCAAGGCGTATCTGCTTACCGCGTCCACGCGCCACAAGTTCAGGCAGAGCAGCCAATGCATCGGTTGCGGTGCTATAGTGTTTGATCAGTTCGATGAATGTGGCCGGGCCGACATTTTCGCTCCTGATCAGCCGCAGCCATGCCAGTTTCTGGCTGTCGCTCAGCTGTATGCCGGATGGGGAATTGAGGGGGGGAATCACCCCTTTTGGCCGATTTTACTTTCGGAACCGCTGATTAATCGGACAATATTGGGCCTGTGCATGATCCAGGCGAGCAACGTCATCAGCGCTAAAATTCCGCAAGTGAAATTTGACGGGTTGCCCAATATCCAGAGGGTTGGCGGAACTGCGGCGGTCGCCAACAGTGCAGCCAGAGAAGAAAAACGAAACAGGGCTGCCGCTGACAGCCACACAACAGCAAAAATCGCAACGCCGGTAAGGCTGATGGCGAGCAGGACCCCGACATAGACGGCGATGCCCTTTCCGCCCTTGAACTTCAGCCAGACGGGAAACAGATGCCCTACAAATGCGCCCAGACCGGCAATCACGGCAATGTCGGTGCCCTGTGAAAGAAACAGCGCCACGGCGACTGTTCCCTTCAGCGCGTCGGCCAGTAAGGTGAGCGCGGCCAGCCCTTTGCGGCCCGTGCGCAATACATTGGTGGCGCCGATATTCCCGGAGCCGATGGCGCGCAGGTCACCAGCGCCGGCAAGCCGGGTGATCAGCAGCCCAAAAGGAATCGAGCCCAACAGGTAACCAACCAGGAATGGAATCAGTCCGGCGATCAAAATCGGCCCCGTCATCGTACTCCCTCAGTTCAAATTCAATTTTCGCGTGAAAACACTGTGCGACCATTGACGATTGTTTTCAAGACACGCCCCTGAAACCGAGCACCTTCAAAGGCGGTGTTTCGCGAGCGCGAGCGTAAATCTTTTTCTTGCAGGATCCACGGAGCATCCGGGTCAAACAGGACCATATCTGCCGGAGCCCCCACTGCAAGCGTTCCACAGTTCAGCCCAAGACGTTTTGCCGGACTGGTGGACAGGCACTCAAGTATCCGCATCAACGGGACATCATCGGTGTGATACAGCCGCAGACTGGCTGCCAGCAGGCTTTCCAGCCCCACCGCGCCATCGGCGGCTTCTGCAAAGGGCAGGCGCTTGGTATCGACGTCCTGCGGGTTATGATTGGAACAGATCAGATCAATTTTTCCGGTCCGAATGCCGTCGACCATGGCCAACCGGTCGTCCTCGTTGCGCAAGGGGGGCGAAACGCGGAAAAACGTTCGATATGAACCGATGTCATTTTCATTCAGCGCAAGATTTGCGATTGCGACACCGGCAGATACGTCCAGCGCACGATCTTTGGCCCGTGCAATGACGTCTGCAGCATCGGACGTGGACAGGGTCGATGCATGGTAGCGCCCCTTTGTCATGGCCACGAGGCGCATATCGCGTTCCAGCGGGATGATTTCTGCTTCTCTTGGAATGCCGGGCAAACCCATGCGCGTTGCGTTTAATCCTGCATTCATCACACCACCGCCCAGCGTGGCGTCCCGGGTAGCGGCCATGATCAGGGCGTCAAAGTCACCGGCATAGGTGAGGGCGCGGCGCATCATCTGGGCGCTCTGCACGGTCTTGCTGCCATCGGTGAAGGCGACAGCGCCGGCATCGCTCAGCAGACCGAATTCTGTCATTTCCTCGCCCATCAGGCCCTTTGATAGCGCCGCCGTGGGTAAAATGTTCACGCGGGACTTTTCCCGGGCGGTTTGCCGTATGAACGCTACCAGCGCAGCGTCGTCGATTACCGGGCTTGTATCCGGCATCATGGCCAGGGACGTAACCCCGCCGGATACTGCCGCACGACTCGCCGATTTGATGGTTTCACGGTGTTCACCGCCGGGTTCACCAATAAAGACGCGGGCATCGACGAGACCAGGCGCAAGCACCGCCCCGCCACAGTCTATGATCTTGCAGAAAGGCTTGAGCTGATCACGCGGCAGGCTTTTGCCCAGAGCCTCGATTTTTCCCTTCGAAACCAGCACGTCGCCCTGGATGTCCAGCGACTGGGACGGGTCGATAATGCGGGCGTTGACGAACAGGCGCTGCCGGGGGGGCTTGGTGTTGATTGATCGCTTCATGCGGCACCTGTCTCGTCAGGTGATGCTGGCTGCGGCATCTGCAGCGCTTCCATAACGGCCATGCGGACTGCAACACCCATTTCAACTTGTTCAGCAATGACGCTCTGGACACCGTCGGCAATGGTCGAGGCGATTTCCACTCCCCGGTTCATCGGGCCGGGATGCATGACAATGGCGTCCGGTTTCGCCAATGCAACCCGTTCGGCATTGAGACCGAAATAGCGGTAATATTCGCGTGGAGACGGAACAAACGCGCCGGACATTCTTTCAGACTGCAAGCGCAACATCATCACAACATCACAGCCGGGCAGGCCATCTTCCATGCGGCGATAAGCGGTGACACCAAGGTCTTCGATCTGACCGGGCAGTAAAGTCGACGGGGCAACGACCCGCACCCGTGCGCCGAGTGTGTTGAGCAGATGAATGTTCGAGCGGGCAACGCGGGAATGGGCAATATCGCCGCAAATGGCCACGGTCAGTCCTTCGATCTGTCCCTTGGTGCGTCGTATCGTCAAGGCATCAAGCAGGGCCTGGGTCGGGTGTTCATGGGCGCCATCGCCCGCATTGATGACACTGCAGCCCATTTTCTGTGACAGCAGTTCTGCGGCACCGGCCGCATTGTGCCGGACAACCAGCAGATCAGGCTGCATCGCGTTTAAGGTAACGGCAGTGTCGAGAAGCGTTTCCCCCTTTTTCACCGACGATGTCTGGACCGCCATATTAATGACATCCATGCCGAGTCGTTTGCCGGCAATTTCAAACGATGACTGGGTTCGCGTGGAGTTTTCAAAGAACAGATTGATCAACGTGCGCCCGGAAAGGGTCGGGCGCTTTTTTTCAACTTGTCTGGATATGCCAACCATCGCGTCGGCACGGTCGAGCAGGTGATTAATTTCCGCCGCTGACAGGCCTTCAATGCCCAACAGATGGCGCAGGCCGAACGGCTGCATCTGAAAAGCAGGGGCGTCGGTCTCTGCAGAACGGGAAGGGGAAGATGATCTTTTCATTAAAGGTGTTGCTTATGCTCGATTGAAGCAGTCCGCAAGCACCAACGACATCTGTGCACGAAATTTCTGAACATTCGGCATTCTGATTGATTGCTGATATCATTGAAGAAGAAGTGACTCCAGAACCGGGCCGCCATGAGCAACCAAACTCCTAACCACTCCGGACACAATGCTTTTCTCAATGACGGAGTATTGGTGCATCTGACCGGGCAAATGCCAAAGTCCGTACTTGATGGATTTTCAGGGCACGGACGTTGGGTGGGTTCCCCCGAAGCTCAGGACCTTGCCCGATTGGCTAACGAAAACCCGCCGGTATTGCGCACCCTTGATGCCAGGGGAGACCGACTGGACCTGGTCGAATATCACCCGGCCTACCACGCGCTGATGCGGCGCGGCGTATCCATTGGCCTGAATGCATCCATATGGAGCGATCAGGCGGACGAAATTGGATTGCGAAACGAAGCGCGGGCCGTGCGTTTCATGCTCACCAATGAATTGGAGTGCGGTCACACCTGTCCGCTGACCATGACCCATGCCAGCGTTGCGGCTCTGATGACCGAGCCGGACATTTTGAAAGACTGGATGCCGCGAATCACGTCACGGGAATATGACAGTTCGCAAAAGTCTCCCGGGAGCAAAAAAGGACTGACAATCGGCATGGGCATGACCGAGCGCCAGGGGGGATCGGATGTTCGCGCCAACACCAGCCAGGCGGCAAAGGGCAATGACGGACGATGGCGCATAACCGGGGAGAAATGGTTTTTCTCTGCGCCCATGTGCGACGCGTTTTTGATTCTGGCTCAGACCCAAATGGGGCTTTCGTGTTTTCTGGTGCCCCGGCTGCTGCCCGATGGTAAAAATAATGGGCTCCACCTTCAACGGCTGAAAGACAAAGTTGGCAATCGCTCCAATGCTTCCTCGGAGGTCAAATTCGACACCGCGTTGGGCTCTCTGGTGGGAGAAGAGGGAAGGGGGGTGCGGACGATATTGGAAATGGTGACGCTGACGCGGCTGGATTGTGCGGTCGGTTCAGCGGGGCAGATGCGTGCAGCCCTGTCGGAAGCCGTATTCCATTGCCGCCATCGCGCTGCTTTTGGCAAAAAACTGATCGATCAACCGCTGATGATTCGCGTTTTGGCTGATCTCGCTCTGGAAGTGGCGGCTGCTCAGGCGCTGACACTGCGTCTGGCGCGCAGTTTCGACCGCGCCAGCAGCGATGATGTTGAAGCCGGTTATGCTCGGATCATGACGCCTGTGGTCAAATATTGGGTCTGCAAATCTGCACCAGCCATGATTCTGGAGGCGATGGAGTGCCTTGGTGGCAATGGCTATGTGGAAGAAAGTGTTTTGGCACGTCTGTACCGGGAAGCACCGTTGAACGGAATCTGGGAGGGATCGGGCAACATCATGTGCCTCGACGTGCTGCGGGTCATGAAAAAGGGACCCAAAACCGTTAACAAGGTGCTGGAGCGACTGGGGAATGACCTTGGCGAAAACTCCAGTCAGACGATTGATGTTTTGCGCATTGCTGGAGACGTCGCAGCTGCCGACGAAGGGTCAGCCCGCATTCTCACCGAACAGCTTGCTTTGACCGCCGCAGCCGCAGAAATGCGCCGTTCGCTGCCGTCCGAACTCGCTGATGCATTCATTGAAAGCCGGTTGGGTCGTCCCTGGCGCAACACCTACGGGATGATGGACGGTCGATATGATGCGCGCGCCATCGTCGACTTTGTGTGCCCCTGACTGTGTTAACCCTAACGATTGGTTTACATTGCACTGATGGACCGTCAGGCTCACATTGAACCGGTGAGCGGGACGGACTTAAATATTAGGGCTTATTGATGCGTGTTTTATTGATTTTGTGGTTTGTACCGATTGTCCTGCTGGGTGTTTGGTACGGTTTGTCTGCCAATGACTGGCACATGGGCACGCGAATTTTTTCCCGAGAACTGCATGACCTCGTGTTTGGTCTCTATGGCAAAATGCTCGGCATGGATCCCAAGGAACTCCCGGGTTTGCTGGCCAAGGCCGTGGCCTTTGACAGTTTGATTGTACTGGCCATCGTTGCCTTTCGGATGCGGAAGAAGTGGTGGCCTGCGGTCAGCAATCTGTTGCGTCCCGAAATTCCCGTAACCGCTCCAGGCAGCCCTGCAGAATAATTGCTGCCGCCACCTGATCGATGTTGCGGGCCCGTTTTTTGCGGGTCATGTCCGCCTCCAGCATCGACTGTTCTGCCGCGAAGCTCGACAGGCGTTCGTCCCAATATAATACAGGTAAGTCGGTAAAGGCGCGCATGTTGCGCACAAAGGCCCGCGTGGCCTGAGCCCGCGGCCCTTCGCTGCCATCCATATTCAATGGCAGACCCATCACCAGCCCTTTTACATTTTCCGATTGGGCGTAGGCCAGAAGCGACGTGACATCGGGCGTAAATTTTTTGCGACGGATGGTGTCGACCGGTGAAGATATCGTCCACTCGGAGTTGGAAATTGCCATGCCAATGGTCTTGGTGCCGAGATCCAGCGCCAGAATTCGTCCATAGCGCCCGTCGCCCCCTTGAAGCGCCGAGGCAAACTGTTCAACATTGAGATCACTTTCCGCTGCCATCACTGGCCTTTAGCAAGATTCGGAGTATTTGACGATGAAATTGACATGGTATGGTCACGCCGCCTTTCGCATTGAGACAGGGGATGCAAAAATCCTCATAGATCCGTTCTTTACAGGCAATCCAACATTTCCCGAATCCGATCGTGAGCAGGCCATTGAAGGCCTGACCCACATTGCGATTACCCATGGTCACGGGGATCACATCGGAGACAGCGTTGCAATCGCCAAGCAGACCGGGGCCAAAGTTATCAGCAATTATGATCTCATTCAGTGGTTACAGCGGCAAGGTATTGAAAATGTTGATTTTGGTAATACCGGAGGCACCGTGCACCAGGATGGGTTCTCCGTGACCTGGGTTCAGGCCTTTCACTCCTCAGGGCAGGTGGACGAAAACGGTGTTGCCCACTCGCTGGGCATGCCCAACGGGTTGGTTTTCCATTTTGACAGCGGTGAATCACTCTATCACATGGGAGATACCGACATTTTTGGCGACATGGCTTTGATAGAGGAACTTCACCAACCCCAGGTCGGGATTGTTCCGATTGGTGATCGATTTACCATGGGCGGTGCAGTGGCGGCGCTGGCCTGCAAACGCTATTTCAACTTTAAGACTGTGATTCCCTGTCATTACGGCACATTTCCGTTGATCGACGGGAATGCCGATAAGTTCGTTGAGGCGATGGATAACAGTGACGTCGTTCGCGTTGCCGAGATCGGTCAAGTCATGGATGTCGATTGAGTATTCGCGACGGGGAGTCGTTCCCAGCTAGAACAGAAATCGGATGGACAGTGAACCGGAATAGGTATCGCTGCCCTGAAAGTTGCTGCTGGATTCAAAGGTCGCTTTGACGGCTTTGTCGCCTGCAGCACTTTCCATGGTAAAGTCGACGCCGGCCAGCCCGATCACCTGCTGATGCCGATCGAGACCGACGGACAGATTTTCTGCGCGGAGACCGACTGAATGATTGGTTGTGTCAATCGTGGTCTGACCGGAGGCACCAAGGCGCAAGCCAAGACGTTTACGGTCACCTTCTCCGTTGGTGTTTGCCAGAAGCGGCAGAGTGAATTCAGCCGTGGCGCTGAGGTCATGCGAGAACGGGTCGGCAGTGCCAGTCGTATAAGTGCTGCCAATTTCACTGTAATTGTCGGCCATGAGAGTTGCGTAGTTGAGCCGCAGTGAGGCCAGCACACTGTGGTTCAAGTTGTCTGACAACCATGACGCCCGAACCAGTGCGGCCTGCAGACTGAGGGATGGGGCAAAATACCATGCGCCAAAATCCGGTTTCCCGGTTTCCAGCCCGGTGAAGGCCTGGTTGCTGATGATGGTGTGTTTTTGATCCTGGCTGAACCATCCCCCGACTGCGGTCAGCCTGCTTTGCCACGAACCATGGTTCTTGACGCGATAGATGCCACCGATAATCCCATGCATGTCAATTTCACGGGTATTGTGCTGATCACGTGTGCGGGCCGTCGCGGCGCCCTGGTTGATGAACGTGCCCATAATGGATGCACCCGGCGCGATATTAGATGCGGTTATCTGCTCAAGAGGGTCCGCGGCACCTGTGCGGTAGCCAATAACGTTGCGCTGGTCAGAGATATCGTTTGAGCAGGTAACTGCCAAACTATTCTGGTCGACCTTAATACAAGTGGCATGTGCAGATTGAGCGGCAAAAAGCGGCAACACCATCAGCCAAGGTAAGAAAGCAGCGAATTTCAGACCCATAATCAAACCAATCATTGAGTGGATTTGTCTGACGATTGAAAAGCCACTCATTTATCTGTCTTTGGGTTTCAGTATAAATACGGTCCATGTTCGCTAGCCACTGCACAAATATGTTGGCAGTGCGATCCACATTAGGTTTGTGCATTCACGGAACGTCATATTGGGGATTTACGCGTTATCGACTGGCGGGTAAGACAGGCCCAGCAATATCTCCATCAGGAACCCGCCCCATGTCCGTTGATACAGCAACCGTTAAACGAGTTGCGAAGCTTTCCCGCATCGCCATCACCGACGAGCGCGCCGAAAGCATGCAAGCAGAACTAAACACCATTCTCGGTTTCGTTGAACAACTGCAAGAAGTTGATGTTGATGGCATTGAGCCGATGACGTCGGTGGTTGATATGGATATGCGCAAGCGGTCCGATGAAATCACCGATGGCAATAAGGCCGAAGACGTGACTGCCAATGCACCCATGAGCGAAGATAATTTCTTCATGGTACCCAAAGTCGTCGAATAAAACTGAGCATTGCGCGGTTGCACAACAGGTGCAGTCAGCCGCATTTATCCACCAAGTTATCCGCCGTTATGCCGAAGCATTTTGTAACGTGACTAAGAATTAGCGGCCCAGAACCAGACCCAGAACAATCCATGACCGATCTTACCAAATTGACTATTGCCGAACTGCGCGACGGCTATAAAGCAAAAACGTTCACAGCGACCGAGGCAACCGAGGCGTATATCAGTGCCATCGAGGCCCACAATTCCGCTCTAAATGCCTATATCGTGAAAACTCCCGAGATTGCCCGTCAGCGCGCTGCGGAGTCCGACGCCAGGCTCGCCCAGGGAAATGCGGGCGCTCTTGAAGGAATTCCGGTCGGCGTGAAAGACCTTTACGCCACACGGGGTGTCCACACCCAGGCCTGCTCCCATATTCTGGACGGTTTTGAACCCCGCTACGAATCCACCGTCACCCAGAACATGGTG
>CAJQPW010000150.1 GCA_905480295.1 uncultured Rhizobiaceae group bacterium
ACAGGGACAGCTCCCTTAAGAATCGGTAAGGCCCCGAGGATGATTATCACACCAACCGCGCAGCCCGCGCTAATTGTTTATAGGTGTGCTGGGACAAGATTGCGACCGTAATCGTGTTAATCGGTCAATAAGAATGTGGCATCGGTCGTGCAGAAAGGCATCTGACCCCGTTTCTTACGTGACAGCCTATTCGTCGCCGCCGTTTTTTAACTGCGCATTCATGGCCTCAATGCGTTCTGCAGTCTTGTTCAAAGCTGCTGCGATCTGGTTTTCACGATCAGCGCTTGTTCCTACGCGCAATTTGGCAAGTTCCGACTCCAGCCCGGTGATCTTATGCTGCAGCGCAACAAGCTCGTCGGTCACCATCACACCAGCCATAACGGTCAGACGCTGGTCGCCGATTTCGCCAAAAGATCCCTTCAATTGATGGATCGTTTTGTCAAATCGTTGGGCCAGGTCCAACAAATGGGCCTCCTGACCTTCGTCGCAGGCCATGCGATAGGTTTTGCCATTAATCTGTACTGCCACCTGCGGCATAATTTATCCCAACTTACTTCAAACCGCTCTGTCGAGCACGCCGCGAACTGTTTCCATAGCATCAACCAGTCGGCGGGAAACTTCCTTATTGGTTTCGGCCAGATGTTTTGCCCGGCTTTCGGTTTCATCCAGCTCGCGCGCTAACTTGGCCCGATCGTCCGCCATGCGTTGCACTTCTTCGTCTGCGCTACGTGCCTTGCTCCCGGCTTCTAACGATGTTGTCACAGTGTTATCCAGTGAATCCAAAGCGTTATTGAGACGAGCAAGAGCCTGCGCAAGCTCCGAGCTCGAATCTCCATTTGCCCGTAGGGAGTCCTTCAAGTCGCTCATTGGGTCTCAATCGGCAAAGTCGCTCGCACTGGTATAGCGAGAGAATCCAAGTTGTAACCATTAATTCAAACTCGAAAATGGGGAAAACGTCAATCACCGGAACGTGTTATCCAACTTCTTTTGAGTCGACTGCGAAATCAGCAGTCTTGCAGGTAATTTCTGTAAGATTATACAATCGCATCTTTGCTTCATGAGACGCGGGTGCTATGTGTGCCGCCAAATCTGGCCGGAACGCCGCGGCCGACCAATTGGCAAAAAAGGCATGCGGTAATACCGCGACACAATATGACCCAACAAAAAAATGTGCGCATGGCTCATGCCATCCGGTTTCTTTCTGCTGATGCAGTTCAAAAGGCAAACTCTGGCCACCCCGGTCTTCCAATGGGTGCTGCCGATATCGCAACCGTGCTGTTTACACGGTTCATGAAATTTGATCCCAAGCAGCCCGATTGGCCTGACCGTGATCGTTTTGTCCTGTCAGCAGGTCATGGCTCGATGCTGCTGTATTCGTCGCTTTATCTTCTTGGATACAAAGATATTGATATCGACCAGATCAAGAATTTCCGTCAATTGGGTTCGAAAACGGCCGGCCATCCTGAATATGGCCACGCCGCAGGTATCGAAACCACAACTGGCCCGCTTGGTCAGGGCATTGCCAATGCTGTCGGCATGGCCATGGCAGAACGCAAATTGGCCGACGAATTCGGATCCGAACTTGTCGACCACTATACCTATTGCCTTGCAGGCGATGGCTGCCTGATGGAGGGCATCAGCCAGGAAGCGATCAGTCTGGCCGGGCACCTGAAGCTCAACAAGCTGGTTTTGTTCTGGGATGACAACAATATTTCCATCGACGGGCCGATTTCTATTTCCGACTCAACCGATCAGATCGCCCGCTTTGAGGCATCCAATTGGAACACGATCAGCGTTGACGGACATGATCATGAGGCCATCGCTGGCGCCATCGAATCCGCTCATGGTTCCGACAAACCAACCATGATTGCCTGTAAGACAACCATCGGCTTTGGAGCACCAACCAAGTCGGGCAGCGCAGGTGCCCATGGGGCGCCTCTCGGCCCTGACGAGATTGAAGGTGCCCGGGCAGCTTTGGAATGGGAAGCCCCTGCATTTGACGTTCCAGAGGATGTAATGGACGCATGGCGTATCGCTGGTCTTCGCTCCACCCACACCCGTAAGGACTGGGAAGCCCGCCTGGAAGATGCCGATGCTAATTTGCGCGGCACTTTTGAGCGACGTCACCGTGGCGACTTGCCGGCTCAATTCGGCGAGAGCATGCTACAGTTGAAGAAAGATCTTGCAGAAGACCCACCAAAGAAAGCAACTCGCAAGGCTTCGCAGGCGGTTCTGGAAGTGATCAATGGCGTTCTGGACGAGACAATCGGTGGGTCAGCCGACCTGACCGGATCCAACAACACCAATACCAGTCAGACAGCCGCGATTACGCCAGATGATTTTTCCGGCCGGTTCATCCACTGGGGTATTCGCGAACATGCCATGGCTGCGGCCATGAACGGCATAGCCTTGCACGGTGGACTGATTCCCTATTCCGGCGGGTTCCTGATCTTTTCTGACTATTGCCGTCCTTCACTTCGCCTTGCTGCATTAATGGGCGTTCGTGCCATTCATGTTTTGACCCACGACTCCATTGGACTGGGTGAAGATGGACCAACCCATCAGCCGGTCGAACATCTGGCAGCCCTGCGCGCCATTCCAAATCTGAGCGTGTTCAGACCTGCTGATGTGACCGAAACTGCCGAATGTTGGCAACTGGCGCTGGAAAACAACTCCGGCCCAAGCGCCATTGCACTGACCCGGCAGGATCTTACGCCGGTTCGTCTGGCTTTCGAGAGTGAAAACCTGTGCGGACGCGGTGCCTACGAAGTGGCCGGTGCGGGCGAAAGTGACGCTCAGGTTTCGCTGTTTGCCAGCGGCTCTGAAGTCGAAATTGCCATGGATGCCAAAGCTGCGCTGGACGCGGCTGGTCATCCAACCCGCGTTGTCTCCGTCCCTTGCTTTGAGCTGTTTGAGGCCCAGGGCGATGCTTATCGAGCTTCCGTAATCGGCGATGCTGCCGTCAATGTGGGTGTTGAAGCTGCTATCCGTCAGGGCTGGGATGCCATGATTGGGGCTGACGGCATTTTTGTTGGAATGGATGGATTTGGCGCATCAGCCCCCTACAAGGAGCTTTATGCCCATTTCGGCATTACCAGCGACGCTGTTGTTAAGGCTGTGACAACCAAACTGAACGCTGCCGACGGCCATTCCTAAGTCGCGCGGCAGAAGCCAGTTTTCGCCGAATGATACGATTTTTTCGGCAATCCACTGATCAGTTCTCAACCTAAATCGTTTAGGTTGAGTTTGGGGCTGGACCCTGGGTTCAACTGTGCCTATAGCGCCGCAAGCGCCTGAAATTCAGGCAAATACGGGGTGCTATCATGGCTGTGAGGGTTGCTATCAACGGGTTCGGGCGCATTGGTCGTCATACGTTGCGGGCTATTCATGAAATGGGGCGCGATGACATCGAAGTTGTCGCCATCAACAATTCCGGCGATATCGAAACCCATGCCCATCTGCTGCGGTTTGACAGCGTCCACGGCCCGTTTCCCGGAACCGTGAAAACAACCAAACGGGGCATCAATATCGGCAAGGGAAAGATCCCGTTTTTTGGTGACCGCAACCCGGCCAATCTGCCCTGGAAGGCCCTCGATGTGGATATCGTGCTGGAGTGTACCGGCGCGTTCAACAGCACCGAAAAGGCAATGCCCCATATTGACGCTGGTGCGAAGAAGGTGCTGCTGTCCGCACCGGGAAAGCCCGCCGATAAAACGATTGTTTATGGGGTCAATGAAAAGGACATCACCAAAAAGGATCTGGTGATTTCTGCCGCCTCCTGCACGACCAACTGCCTGGCCCCGATATGTGCGGTTCTGGATGATGCGGTGGGGATCGAGCACGGATTCATGACCACGGTGCATTCCTATACCGGTGATCAGCCGACATTGGACCGCAACCACAAGGATGTTTACCGCGCACGGTCTGCAGCGGTTTCAATGATACCCACATCAACCGGCGCCGCTAAAGCTGTGGGTCTGGTGCTGCCGAATCTGAAAGGCAAGATCGATGGGTCAGCGGTACGTGTGCCGACGCCCAATGTATCCCTGATTGACCTTAAATTTGTTGCCAGCCGGGAAACCACATCCGAAGAGATCAATGAGGCCATCCGTCTCGCATCGCGCCGAAAATTCAAGCGGATCATCTCGTTCGACCCCGCCCCAAAGGTGTCGGTGGACTTCAGTCACGACCCGCATTCGTCCTGCTTCGCACCAGCGCAGACCCGTGTGATGAGCAAGACCATGGTTCAGGTCATGGCCTGGTATGACAATGAATGGGGATTTTCCTGCCGCATGGCCGATCTGGCCGTATTTATGGGCAAGAAGATTTAAGCAGCATTAATGCTGTCGGCTGGGTTAGCCTTGCTTTTGAAGCTCACGTGGCGTGGTTCGACGCGGCCGAATACCGGGATGGACCAAATACATCTGGCCATCCTTGCGAACATGAATGCCATCGTCTCGCACCCGCCGCAGGCGGCAGGTCTGATCAGCGCGGTCATACCAGCGCCAGGCCTTCATGACCGGACCTCGACAGGTGACGAGGCAAAGATATTCGAGGATTCAATTGTAATGAGCAGGAAACTCACATACTCCAGAACCAATTCACGCAATGCCAAAATTCCCAGCTACAATTCTTGATAAGATGAGTAAGGGCGTATGGTTATCAGACGGTTAAGAACGGACACCGAGATATGAAATTCAAGACGATCGATGATCTCAAGGATGCAAATAATCTCCGCACCTTGGTGCGCGTCGACATAAATGTCCCGATGGACGGCGACCGGGTCACCGATCTGACTCGGATTGAGCGAATCAAACCAACAGTGATGGAACTTTCCCGGCGTGGCGCAAAAGTCATTCTTCTGGCGCACTTTGGCCGGCCAAAGGGGCATGTCGTTCCGGGCATGTCACTGAAACCAGTCGTTCCGGCGCTCAGTACAGTGTTTCAACATCCCGTCGCTTTTGCCGCTGATTGTTGCGGCGAGATTGCGATCAACGCCATTGCTTCCATGCAGTGCGGAGACATTCTGCTGTTGGAAAACACGCGTTTTCACCCCTGTGAAGAGAAAAACAATCCACCATTTGGCAAAGAGCTGGCTGAACTAGGCGACGTGTTCGTCAATGATGCGTTCAGTGCTGCCCATCGGGCCCATGCTTCGACGGTCGGAATTGCGCAACACCTTCCGTCCTACGCCGGGCGCACGATGCAGGCTGAATTGGAGGCTCTGCAGAAAGGACTTGGCAATCCGAAACACCCGGTGGTCGCGATCGTTGGAGGTGCCAAGATTTCCACCAAGCTGGATTTGTTGGGCAATTTGGCCAGTCGGGTTGACCAACTGGTGATCGGTGGGGGCATGGCCAATACATTCCTTGCCGCGCAGGGCTTTGCAGTAGGAAATTCCTTGTGTGAACACGATCTGGCGGACACCGCGCGTGCGATTTTGGCAAAGGCTGCGCAATCTGATTGCGCAATCGTGTTGCCAAGCGATGTTGTTGTGGCGGAAGATTTTACCGCCAACAGTCCCCATAAAACAGTGCCGGTAGAAGACGTGCCGGCCGGCATGATGATCCTCGATGCGGGTGCCCAGACTGTTGCTACAATTTCAGATTTCATCACTCATGCCCGAACACTGGTGTGGAACGGCCCGCTGGGCGCATTCGAAATCGAGCCGTTTGACCGGGCAACTGTGGCTGCGGCCAGGGTAGCGGCCGAACGGACCAGGTCCGGAGAGTTGGTGTCAGTTGCCGGTGGCGGCGACACGGTTGCTGCATTGAACCACGCTGGTGTTGCTGATGAATTCACTTATGTTTCAACAGCAGGTGGAGCTTTTCTGGAATGGATGGAAGGAAAGGCCTTGCCTGGCGTGACAGCGCTGAACTGAGGCCGCAAATTGTCGGGCACAGAGCGATTTTTGAAACACTCAATCGATTAAACCAAAGCCATTGCATTCCCCCTGGCAGCCATGCCTGTTACCAGTTTTACCGATCCAAAGAATCAGGAGAGTTCCCCATGAGTGAGCGAATCGAAGACATTGCCCAGGCCATGGTGCAGAAAGGGCAGGGCATACTCGCTGCAGATGAGTCCACGGGAACGATCAAAAAACGTTTTGACTCGATTGGAACCGAAAACACCGAGGCCAACCGCCAGGCCTATCGGGAAATGTTGTTTCGCTCCTCCGAGGCTATGAACAACTGCATTTCCGGCGTCATCATGTTCGAAGAGACGCTGTTTCAGAAGGCTGAAGATGGCACGCCCTTTGTTGACCTGATCCGGTCAGCCGGTGCCGTTCCGGGCATCAAGGTTGATATGGGTGCTCACGCGCTGCCCGGCCATGCCGGTGAAACGGTTACCGAAGGGCTGGATGGTCTGCGTGCACGGCTGGCTAAATATTATGATGCTGGGGCGCGCTTTGCCAAGTGGCGGGCGGTGATCGCCATTGACGATGTTTTACCGAGCTACGGAGGCATCAAGGCCAACGCCCATGCCTTGGCGCGCTATGCAGCGCTGTGCCAGGAGGCGGGTATCGTCCCCATCGTTGAACCCGAAGTGCAGATGGATGCAGACCCTGCCGACCACACCATTGAGCGGTGCCACGAGGTGACCAGTGCGGTGCTGCAAACCGTATTTGCTGAATTGAACGATCAAAATGTCCGACTGGAAGGCATGGTGCTGAAACCCAATATGGTGGTGCCCGGCAGCAAATGTCCTGAACAGGCATCACCCGAGCTGGTTGCCCATCACACCGTGTCGGTGTTGAAACGATATGTGCCGTCTGCGGTTCCTGGCATTGCCTTTCTGTCCGGTGGACAGTCGGTGTTGGAAGCCACGGCAAACCTGAATGCCATGAATGCAAATTATGAATTGCCATGGGCGCTGACCTATTCCTATGGACGCGCCTTGCAGGCTTCTGCATTGCAGGCATGGGGTGGCAAGAGTGAAAATATTGCAGCCGGCAGTGCCGCTTTCTCCGAACGGGCCAGCATGAACAGCCTTGCTGCAAAGGGCGAATGGAATCCAGAAATGGAATCAGGTCAGAGCTAAGGTTCCAGGGACCAGTTCCGGCGGCGTTGTTGCCACATTTTTTCACCGATCAAACAGTCGTAATCCGACTTTGGTTTGACGTGGAATGCCGCTTTCCTCACCAGGCCGGAACCGTTTGAAGCCAGTTCCTGAACCAGTTTGTGGCGCACAGCCGTTGGAAACTGTTCCCAGTTGTGCACTGGAATGACAAAGGAGGCCGGGCCGCCGATCACGCATTGTCGATAATATTCGTCAAGATCATCCAGATTGTACCGGCCATAGAACCCATCTTTTGTCATCAACGGCAGACCGTTGATGATGATTCCCTGATCGATGGCACGCTTACGGGCGTCCAGCACCGGTGGGCCCGAATTGTTCGGTCCGTCGCCTGACACGTCGATGACCCTGCGCAGGGAGGTATAGCTGTTGCTTTCAAAGCTGTTTCGAGCGTGGTCGAGGGCGCTGGAAATGGATGTGCGCCGCAGGGAGGAATCGAAATTGGCCACCAGCCTTTCAGAAACGCCGCGGGCCTGCTGACGATTGGCAATCAAGGTCCAGTCGATAATCACCCGCTGCGACCCGTCACCGGCCCATTCCACATATCGAAGCGCGATTTGACCAAGCAATCCCCCTTTGATGGCATTGATGACATCATCGCTGACGAGAGCTTCTGCATATCCCCGTCGCTGGATCTCCAGTTCTCTTGGGCTCATGGAACGCGAAACATCCACGGCAAGAACCAGTTCCACATCCACTTCGATTGGCGCGGCATGGACAATTGAAGCCAAGCTGAGAAAAAGTGCCGACAACAACGTTTTCAAACAGGTCATGGCCCAATCGTGCGGCCAGTTGTTCGATGTGTCCAGTAAAAGCCCGTTGAACGACCTTTCTGAACGCGCTTGGGGACTTTGCGCTTGTCCACAAAGGTGTAACAGTGGCCGCTGTTTGGAAGCAAAGGATTGGTCAATTCATGAAGGATCTTGAAGGCCTCACAGTGGTTGCCATCGAGCAGGCTGTTGCAGCACCCTATGCGTCTGGCCGGCTTGCGGATGCGGGTGCGCGGGTGATCAAGGTGGAACGGCCCCAGGGTGACTTTGCCCGCGGATATGATGCTCTTGCAAAGGGCAACAGCGCCTATTTTGTTTGGCTCAACCGCGGCAAGGAAAGCATCGCGCTTGATCTGAAATCATCCGAAGATCTGCAGGTGTTGCGTTCGATCATATCTCAAAGTGACGTGTTGATTCAAAATCTGGCCCCCGGTGCAATGGCCCGTCTGAATCTGGATCTGGAAGAATTGCGTCGCAATGACCCTGCTTTGATCACCTGTTCCATTTCCGGATATGGCGAGGAGGGCCCACGCCGCGCCCAAAAGGCCTACGATCTGCTGATTCAGGCGGAAAGCGGATTGAGCGCCATCAATGGAACGGAGCAGGGACCGGCACGGGTTGGCGTATCGGTATGTGATATCGCGGCTGGCATGGCCGCCCATGCGGCATTGCTGCAGGCGCTGTTTGCACGTCAGAAAACAGGGCGGGGAAGGGGCATTTCCGTTTCGCTGTTTCATGCCTTGGCCGACTGGATGAACGTGCCAATGATGCAGCACCGCTATGGTGGAAAAACTCCCGGGCGTCAGGGGCTGCAGCATCCGACGATTGCTCCCTATGGGGCATTTGATTGTGCCGATGGAAAACCGTTGCTGATATCCATTCAAAACGAACAGGAATGGCAACGCCTGTGCGCTGAATTGGGGAAGCCGGATCTGCCTGATCAGACCGGATTCAGAAACAATGTGGAACGGGTTGAAAACCGCGAAAACGTTGATGGTTTCATCGCGGATTCGTTCTCCAAATTACCGCGCGAAGACATGATAGAAAAAATGCAGAACGCCAAAATTGCGTTTGGGCGTCTGTCGGATTTGGATGATCTGATCGCCCACCCGCAGAACAATTGGGTTACGGTTGAGGCAGACCACCAGGAAATCGAAATTCTTTCACCAGCAGCAATATTTGATGGTCAACGACCGGCGTTTGGTGCTGTACCGCAACTCGACCAACAGGGAGCAGCCATTCGGCAGGAATTTTCCGCAAATGCCAAGGACCGGGGATGACCCGGGTGAAAAAATATGGTTGCTAGGGGCTGCTTCTCATCCTGCAGATCCGTTGGTTCCCAATGCCACCCATGCTTGCCTCCATCCTGTCCTGGTTCTGTTTTCCCATTTACATCGTTCAGGGTCTTTATGTTCGCAAAACTTCAATGCGGCTTTCACCGGCTTCCGGACCGCGTTCCGGGCAATTTGGGCAAGGCGATGCAGAACTGAAAGTGCTGTCGATTGGCGATTCTTCCGCGGCTGCCGTTGGGTTGGAAAAAACCAGCGGCGCTATTGGTCCTCAATTGGCAAATAAGCTGCATGACCGCACCGGCAAGACGGTTCTTTGGCACATTTCCGGGCACAACAGCGCCGTTGCCGGTGAAATTCGAGACCATGTTGTCCCCAATCTGGAACCGGTGGACTATAGCCATATTTTCATCATGCTGGGCACCAATGACATGAAAAACTGGCACAGCGTTAAACGATGGAAGAAGGAATTCGGATCGTTGCTTTATGCGTTGAGAACCCGATTTCCCGAGGCAAAGATTTATTGGCATCAGGCCATCGATTTCAGACGTGCTCCGGCTTTGCCGGAACCGTTGGGCAGTGTGCTGAACCTGCGGGTAGGCTTGTTGAACCGTAAAGGGGCGCAATTATGCGTTGAGCGCGGTGCGATTTGCATCCCGCCGCTGCCAATCGTCGAGGCTTCAGGCTATTGCGAAGATGGGTTTCACGCCAACGAACGGGGGTATGACGTGTGGTCCGATCACCTGCTGGACCACCTCGATTGTGAGCCTAGGACAAGTCCTGCAGTGGCGCGGATTATCTGACTGTCGCACTTGTTTCGCTTATCCGACGAATGCCGGATAGACTTCATGCTGGCTGCGCTGTTAAATCGAAGAAAATTCATCATGGAGCATGTGTGATGGGCGCTTACGCCGAAGTGTATGAGGGTTGGAAACGGGATCCGGAATCATTCTGGATGGGAGCAGCATCGGCAATTGACTGGGTCAAGCAACCGAGCCGGGCTTTTTTTGCCGATCAGGGGAGTTATGGCCGCTGGTTTGCCGATGGGGTCTGCAATACCTGTTACAATGCCGTTGACCGCCATGTCCTTGGTGGCCGGGCAGACCAGGCCGCATTGATTTATGACAGCCCGATAACCGG
>CAJQPW010000151.1 GCA_905480295.1 uncultured Rhizobiaceae group bacterium
GCATAACATACGATAACGACAAACACGTCCTGGCTGCTGGAGCACTTCAGACAACTCACGATTGCGCTGCGGGTGGAACGGTTGTGATCCTCGGTTTCGACACCAATTCTAAATTTCCTCAGACATACAATTTTGAACAAACTGTTGTCGGACAGTTCGACGGCATCGAGTACATCGTAAAAATGCAGTTTGTTTCGCTGTCAGCAACCACCTATCGCATCAACAGCATGACCGTTGAGGGCGGGGTCTTCGGCACTGCAGATGAACGCCCTCTCACCGTCGAGGTTACAGGAACCGGCTCGGGAACAGTGATGACGGACACCGCCGCCGCCCTGTCCTGCAAAACGGCAACCGGCCCCTGCTATGAAAATGTTGCCGACGGTACGGTTGTGACTCTGACCGCAACCCCGGATGTTGGCTCCACCTTCGACGGTTGGGAAAACACCTGCGATGCCGTACAGAGTAATGGATCCTGCAAGCAAACCATCAATGGCGCTGCAACGGTCACGGCAAAATTCACAAGGATTTCCACTGACGGCACCGTCACGATCATCAAGAAAACCGCACCTGTCGCGGCGGGTGACGAGACCTTCACTTTCAGTTTTTCCCAGTCAGACCTCCCCGAACTGTCCCTGACCACCGTCAACAACAAGGCAACATCCGCTGCGGTTACGGTAACCGCCGGCACGTTCACGATCACTGAAGCCGAAACCACCGGATGGATATTGAAGTCCATCGACTGCACCGGAAGTCTGAACAGTCCACCCGTTGCCGACGTTTCAAATCGGTTCGTCACAATTGACCTTGCCGTGGATGGCAACGCGGATTGTACCTTCACCAGCGAACGCGATGGCGATTTCGTCGTGGAACGCACGCAGACCGTGATCCGCAATTTCATGGCTGACCGGCTTGATCAGATTGCATCCGGCGATGTCAGTCTGGCGCAGCGGCTGATCAACCGCAGCGGGCGGTTTGACCTGCCGGTCAACGTGAACGGCTTCCAGCTGATCTCAGCCGGCCTGCACGAATTGGGAGTACGGGGTGCGGGGATAAATCCCCTTCAATCCGCCGGTGTGGAAACCAGCCTGCATCAGATGCAGTCTTATCAGCACCGGCAACAACAGGCCCACACAGCAGCCTTTGACCCGATCTTGCCCACCCCCGGTGGTGCCGACGCTGATCCCGATGAAAGCACCATCGCGCCCCGATTCGATATCTGGCTCAACGCCCGCTATGCGCGGGTGCTGAACGAGGGCCGGTCCGGCGATTTCGGCCTGATCTATCTTGGGGCTGATTATCTGGTCTCCCCCGCCGTGCTGATCGGCGGCCTGGTTCAGATCGATCTGTTTGATCAAAAGGACGACGAGATGAACGCCAAAACAAAGGGCACAGGCTGGCTGGCCGGACCCTATGTGGTCGCCCGCATCAATGAAAAACTGCTGTTTGAGGGCCGCGCCGCCTGGGGCATGTCACATAATGAGGTGAACCCGCTGGCGGCCGTCAGCACTGAATTTGACACCCGGCGCTGGCTGCTCAAGGGCACGCTGACCGGCGATATTGCCCATGATGGCTGGCGCTTCAATCCGGCGGTCTCGGCATTGTGGATGCAGGACAGCCAGCACAACTACACCGATGCGCTGGGCATCACCATTCCGGGCCAGAGCGTTGATCTGGGCCAGCTCAGCTTTGGCTCCGCGCTGAGCCGGGAGATAGAATGGTCGAACGGGCTGACCGTAACCCCGCGTATCCAGCTGGAGGGTGTGTGGAATTTTGCGGCACCGGAACAAGTATCAACCGCCGAACCGTTGCGGGCACGGTTGAAAACCGGCCTTTCGGTCACCGGGTTCGAGGGTCTCACGATCAATGCCAGTGGTCATCTGGACGGTATCGGTGTGGATGATGTTTTGAGCTATGGCGGTGAAATCCAGCTTTCCATTCCGCTGCAGTAAGTTGAACTCACGCCGGATCGTTGAGATCAAATTTCTGGGTTGATCGGATGATTACCGGACCTCACCCAAGAGCATAATGCTGCGGTGGCAACCAGACTCTCAGTCCAATAAACTTTGCCCGAGTTGATACCAACGCGCAGTGCTGCCTGTCGGCAAGTTTTGGAGAATTCCCCCCTGCGGAAACCCCTGATGCCATGGAGAAAAATTGTATGATAAGGGTTAATTTCCGTATTCCATTTGGCATTTTGATGCTATTGCTGAGGATGTCTTTCGACAGATCACATGGCATCCCGTGGCTGCTGGGCGTCCTATTTCTGTTTGGTGCGATGGTCCCCCTGGCGCGTGCGCAAATTCAGAATCCTGCATCAGTACCCGTTTTGACGCCGTTAACCAACATTCCGTCATCTTCCTCTGAGCGTTCACCGGTTTTTCAGTTTTCATCCACTGAGGTGGGCACCATCACTTATGGCGGCCCGTGTTATTTTTCACATACGCCCACTTTGGAAATTGCAGTGGCTGGCACAAATACTGTGACCTATGGTCCGATGGCCGTCGGCACCTATAGCGGCTGCACAATCACGGTGACAAATGCGGCGGGTGAGGCGGCCACGGCGACAATTGCGGATTTTGAAATTGTTCCCGAAACCGGAACCG
Source organism: uncultured Rhizobiaceae group bacterium (assembly GCA_905480295.1). GTDB lineage: Bacteria > Pseudomonadota > Alphaproteobacteria > Rhizobiales > Rhizobiaceae > Pseudahrensia. The sequence goes on from CAJQPW010000151.1 coordinate 2,604, forward strand.
AAAATCATACCGTGCAGGTTTCAACAGACCGGCAAACCGTGGCGTGGGATGAGGAGTTTACCATAACATTGAAGACAGAAATTCCTGTTTTGGCCGTCGTTGATGATTATAACAATGAGAACTTTCACCATTTGGGGCATACTGATGTCCACATAAAGCAACTCGTCACTTTCGGGCACATTGGAACCATAGACCCTCCCGAGCAACCACAGGCTGATCTGAAAAATTTTACGTTTGCCGCCAGGATTTCGTATATCGGCAATTTTAAACAATTATTGGACGGGTTTGATCTGCATTTGCAGGTACATACTGAAAGGTTTCGTTTTAAAAGTTGTAGCCAAACACCCTGCTGGAATTCCCCCAGCAATATCGTGCCCATCGTGCTTGATCCTTTTAAATATAGTATCACAGGGGTCACTGCGCCTATACATTTTGACAAAAGCAGAAGCAAGTTCAATGTAACCATCACGACCGATGCTGTGGCGCTGACCCAATTCGATCAGAGCCTGATTAATATCAACGAAGGCCGGGTGGTGCCCAACAGTGAAATTTATAATGGCAACGAGGTAACTTTTAAAATCGAGCCGCAGAGCGGCAATGAGATCACCATCGAGTCAATCGGAAAGGGCGCTTTTCGCGAAGTATCCTACAACGGGACACGCGCGTATAATACCCCTGTGACCATTCCCTCGGCCACCTTGCCGAAATTTGATCTGACAATTGACAAAGGTGCCGGTACGGGCAAGGGCACCGTGACCGGCGATGGCCTGTCCTGCACTGTTGATGATGCTTCAAATACGACATCGGGGGTATGTATCGTCAGTGTTCCTGGCGGCGGCGCGCGCTATATATTTAAGGCGGTGCCTGCGGCTGGTTCTGTCTTTGGGGGATGGAATGGGACCTGCGATGACCCCCAGGATTTAGACTTGGCGATTGCAGGTGCTGAAACCTGCTTCCACCCGATTGAAGATGAAGCCGCAACAGTAACCCCTGTATTTGAGCTGGCGTCCAGCCTGTCGATTGAAATTACCGATGACGATCCCAACCCTGTGCCAGCGGGCAGTTTGCTGACCTATACGGTGGCCGTGACAAATAGCGGCACTGTTGATGCAACGGGCGTCATCGTGGATGCGACCTTGCCCGCCGAGTTTTCTTATACGGGTAGCGGGGGCGACCCGTCTGCGGTGTGTACGATGAGCACTGCGCTGCAATGCACCATCCCCACGGTGGGTGCGGGTGGGGCCGTGACATTTA
>CAJQPW010000152.1 GCA_905480295.1 uncultured Rhizobiaceae group bacterium
TAATGTTTTCAACGTCTTCACCCACATAACCGGCTTCAGTCAAAGTGGTCGCATCGGCCATCGTGAACGGAACATCGATGATACGCGCGAGGGTCTGCGCCAGCAACGTCTTGCCGCAACCGGTCGGACCAACCAGAAGAATATTGGACTTGGCCAGTTCCACATCATTGTTCTTGGCCGCATGGGCCAGGCGCTTGTAATGATTGTGAACCGCAACCGACAATACGCGCTTTGCCTGGAACTGCCCGATCACATAGTCATCCAGCACAGTGCAAATTTCGGTGGGCGTCGGCACCCCGTCACGAGACTTCACCAACGACGTCTTGTTTTCTTCACGTATGATGTCCATGCACAGCTCAACGCATTCATCGCAGATGAACACGGTTGGGCCGGCAATCAGTTTGCGGACTTCATGCTGGCTTTTTCCACAGAATGAGCAATACAGCGTATTCTTGGACTCTCCGTCGCCGGACTTTGTCATCTGTACTCCTTCGGTTCAGCAATGAACCGTTGCCTGAAACTGTCAGGCTGGTTTGAAATTCAAAACAGTCTTAAACAGTTGCGTTCGAGACTGGCAATCTACGAATCTTTATATTTCACCATGCTCGACGATGAACAATCAACAAATCATTAACGATCCGCGTCAGTATGAACCGCATTTTGATCGACGCCTGCCGAAACAGCCGCAAAACACCATGAAAGTCACTATGCCTTCCACAAGGTTTCCAACCATGCAATTCACATGCCCAATCGTCGATTGACTACTTTTTCTTGCCGTCGTCTCCGGCGGTTTCGGGCCGTTTGTCAATAACCTCGTCCACCAGACCGAAATCCTTGGCTTCCATTGCAGTCAGGAAATGGTCACGGTCAAGCGTATTCTCGATGGTTTCATAAGTCTGACCTGTGTGGGTCACGTAAATCTCGTTGAGACGTCTCTTGATCTTGATAATGTCCTGAGCATGACGCTCGATATCTGACGCCTGTCCCGAAAATCCGCCCGAAGGCTGATGAACCATGACGCGGGCATTTGGCAAGGCAAAACGCATGCCCTTCTCGCCGGCGGTCAGCAGAAGCGACCCCATGGACGCAGCCTGCCCGATCACCGTCGTGGAAACTGCGGGCTTGATGAATTGCATGGTGTCGTAGATCGACAGGCCGGACGTGACCACGCCGCCAGGCGAGTTGATGTACATGGCAATCTCTTTCTTGGGGTTTTCAGCCTCAAGAAACAACAATTGCGCCACCACAAGCGTGGCCATGTGATCTTCCACAGGGCCGGTTATGAAGATGATGCGCTCCTTGAGCATCCGCGAGAAAATATCATAGGAGCGTTCGCCGCGGTTGGTTTGCTCAACCACCATGGGTACGAGCTGAGCATAGGTTTCGATCGGATCGCGCATCTGTAAGCTGGCCTTGTTTTCAGAACAGGTGAGTGGAAACCGTCACGTAGACAAGAGAATCGTGACGATTGAAAGATGCACAATAGATAGGCGAATTGCCGCCCCAGTCAAAGGGGCCTGTGGCAACAAATCCGGATATTGGCAAAGAAGGGCATTTCTGGTGTGATGACCCGGGGCTGGCCAGATGCTTCGCCATTCCCGAAAATAGCGGTTTAACCTGAAACAACAACAGGGAGTAATTTGGATGGAACGCCGTAAATTTATCAAGGGAGCAGCGCTTGCGGGCACTGCTGCAGCAGTTTCGACACTCGCCACCCCGGCAATTGCACAAGCCAGGAAAGAACTGGTCATCGTTTCCACCTGGCCGCGGGACTTTCCGGGTCTGGGCATCAGTGCCCAGCGCCTGGCTGCCCGCATTACCGAACTAACCGACGGGGCAATCACCACAAAGTACTTCGCCGCGGGCGAACGCGTCGGCGCATTTGACGTGTTTGACGATGTGGCATCCGGCAACTCGCAAGCCTATATCGCGGCTGACTATTACTGGGTCGGCAAGCATCCTGCGTTTGCCTATTTCACATCAGTACCATTCGGTATGACATCGCCGGAATGGAACGCCTGGATCAAGTTCAAGGGTGGTCAGGCGCTGTGGGATGAACTGTCCGGTTCATTCGGCCTGAAAGCGCTGCCGTGCGGTGGCACCGGCACCCAGATGGGCGGCTGGTTCAACAAGGAAATCAATTCTGCTGATGACCTCAAGGGCCTGAAAATGCGTATTCCGGGGCTTGGCGGTACGGTAATGGCCAAGCTTGGCGTATCCACGGTATCGCTCCCGGGTGGCCAGATTTATGAGAACCTGGTGTCCGGGGCCATTGAGGCAACAGAGTGGGTTGGCCCTTACAATGACTACTTCATGAAATTCTACGAAGCAGCCAAGTTCTACTACTCGGCCGCCATGCATGAGCCCGGTGGCGGCCTCGCGTTCGGCATGAACCAGAAGTTCTGGGAAGATCTCACGCCGGGCGAGAAAGCCATAATTACGGCGGCCTGCAACGAGGAACATGCAGCCCAGCATGAAGAAGCTTCGGCCAATAACGGCGAATATCTCACCAAGCTGATCAATGATCACGGCGTTGAGCTGCGCTCGTTCAATGATGAGGTCTGGGATTCTTTCGGGACCGCAGCTGCGGAAGTGTTTGAAGAAACCCGCAACCATTCCGAGCTGGCCGCAAAAATCAACGACGATTTCCAGTTGAAACTGCGCGAGCTTGGTGGTTTCCGGAAAATTGCCGAAATCGAATTCTCGAATCAACGCAACCGCGTACTCGGGATATAAGGTCACAAAACCATACGAAACGCGGGAGATTTCTATTTCCCGCGTTTCGGATTATCGATTGTTGACAATCAGGCCGCCTGCACGCCAACCGATCATCATGGCCGCCGCATTGGTATTGGCAGAAATGATCCGCGGCATCACGGACGCATCCGCCACACGCAAACCGTCAATACCGTTTACCTTCAGATCCGGCCCGACAACGCTCATCGCGTCGCCTGCCCCGCCCATACGGCAGGTGCCAACCGGGTGGTAAAGTGTGTCTGAACGGTTCCTGATCCAGCCGGCGATGGCGTCATCATTACCCACGCCGCGCGTGTGCAGTTCCTTGCGCCGGATGGACGCGAAGGCTTCATGCTGAAACAGCTGGCGAACCTTTTTGAAGCCCGCCACCAGCCGCGCCACATCATCGGCATGCGACAGATATTGCGGATTGATCAGCGGCGGCTGCAGCGGATCGCCGGAATTTAGCGAAACCCGGCCACTTGAATTTGGCTTGAGCAGCGAAAGGTGGATCGACATGCCGTGACCGGCGTGCATCTTGCGACCATGATCATCCACAATTCCGGGCGCAAAATGCAGTTGCAGATCCGGCGTTTCCAGATCGTCTCGGCTCTTGATGAACGCGCCCGCCTCGGCAATCGGCGACGTCAGTTTGCCGGTACGATCCTTTCGCCATTGCTTGACGGCATCCATGATCGCCTTGCCGCCGCTTGCCGACACACCAAGCGTCTCGGGACCTGCCCTGGTCTTGTATGTCATGACATAATCGACGTGATCCTGAAGGTTTGCTCCAACTCCCGGTAAATCGACCACCACCGGAATGTTATGCGACTGCAACTCCCGGGACGGACCGATGCCGGACAACATCAGCAATTGCGGGGTCTGAAAAACGCCTGCGCACACAATGATTTCGTGGGTCGCTAGCGCTTCGTGCCATGCCCGGCCCATGTAGTAGCGCACGCCCACGGCATGGCCCTGGGAAACCAGTATACTTCCAGCCCTGGCCCCGGTGAGCACGGTCAGGTTCTTGCGATGCATGACCGGCCGCAGAAAAGCATCAGCAGATGAACATCTTTCACCATCGCGAATCGTGGCGCGATAAAATCCGCACGCTTCACTGTCCAGCTGATCAAATCCTGGCTGTTGCGGTATACCCAACGCCGTACAGGCTTCGACGAACATTGCCGATGCCGCAAACGGATCGCGCTGTTCGCTGACCGTCAGGCCGGCGCTCTCCAACGCCGCGAAAGCGGGTTCAACATCGCGCCCGCGCCAACCGGCGACATTCCATTCATCGTAATCGCGCATCCGGCCACGCGTGTAGACCATCGCATTGATGGCCGATGACCCACCCAGACCTTTTCCTCTGGGCTGATAGCCCTTGCGTCCGTTCAGACCCGGTTGCGGCATGGTCTTGAAGGCCCAATTGCTGACCGGCCACGGCAGCAGGGCTGCGAAACCGGCAGGGGCACGCAGCATGGCAGACGTGTTGTTGCCGCCTGCCTCCAGCAGCACGACGTGATTGTCGGGGTTTTCACTTAAGCGTGACGCCAGCGCACAACCGGCTGACCCTGCCCCTATGATGATGTAATCTGCTTGCATGATTACTGTTCTGACACGGCAGCGATGCTGCCTGCAACAAGGGAGACTGTCATGATTGATCGCCGCACTCTCATCATGTGGGTTGCAAGCCTGACATTAGCGGGCCCGGCCATGGCGCATCACGGCTGGCGCTGGACAGCAGATGGCAACTTTGAACTGACGGGCATAATCAAGAGTGCCCGCCTGGGCAACCCGCATGGTGTACTGCAGATCAACGCAGACGGCGAAACCTGGACTGTCGAGGCGGGTCAGCCATGGCGTCACGAGCGCGCCGGTCTCGATGAAAACCTGCTCACACCAGGCACCGAAATCACCATCTCCGGCGGCCGGTCGACTGACCCGGCAGAAAAGCGGGTCAAGGCGGAGCGCATCACCATTGCCGGCAAACTCTACAATCTGTACCCGAACAGGGACTAGACGTGGAACACCTGCTGCAGGACCTGGAACAATCAGGGCTGGGCACCGCCATGCGAACCTGGCGCTGGTTGTATCCCATCGTCAACACGGTCCACATCGCAGGTATCGCCCTGCTGTTTGGCTCGGTTGTTTCACTCGATCTTCGCTACCTCGGCTTGTGGAAGTCCGTTGAATTAACCGGACTGGTGCGTGTGCTGGTGCCGATGGCACTGGTCGGATTCGGTCTGGCATGCACCGCCGGTGGTTTGCTGTTCATGACCGATGCCCGCAAATATGCAGCCTTGCCGTTGTTCCAGATCAAGATGCTGCTGATCGCCCTTGGCGTCGTGAACGCACTGTACGTCGCACGAAAAAGGGCGACCGTGCGGGTCGCCCTTATCTCACTTGCCATGTGGACCGGCGCGCTCATTTGCGGGCGGTTCACCGGCTATTTGTAACGTCAGACCTTCAGACGATCAGCCTGGATCAGGAGGATCGCTTACAAAGTGTCAGAGCAACTTCACAGGTTCAATTGAACCCATATTACTCTAACATTTTGGAATCGAGCATCTTTATCCGATCAGATGATCCCATCTGACCGGATGATGCTCTAACCTCAGTCAGCGGTTTTCTTGGCTGCTTTCTTGGCAGGTGCCTTTTTGGCAGCAGCTTTCTTGGCAGCCGCTTTCTTGGCCGGCTTTGCATCTGAACCATGGTCGTGGTCGGGATGATCGCAATCTTCACCATGTTCATGATCATGCTCCAGCAAATGCTGCAGAGATTCGCGGCTGACGGAACGTTCTGTGACAGTTGCCTGATCCGCAATGTGATCGACGACCTTCTGCTCGAATAACGGCCCACGGATTTCGACCAGTGCATTCGGGTTGTTGCGATAAAACTCGAACACCTCTTTTTCCTGGCCGGGGAACTGGCGCGCACGATCCATAAGACCGCGCTGCAGTTCTTCATCAGCGACGGTTACGCCGGCGTTTTCACCTATGGTACCGATGACCAGGCCGAGCCGCACGCGGCGCTCGGCAATTCCCTTGTACTCGGTGCGGACTTCTTCTTCAGTGGTGTCCTCGTCAGCGAATGTCTTGCCTTCGGCTTCCATCTCGCGTTCAAGAGCGGCCCAGATCTGTTCAAACTCCTGATCCACCAGCTTTTGCGGCAGCTCGAATTTGTACTCGTTGTCCAGCGCATCAAGCATGTCACGCTTCAACTTTGCCTTGGACATGTTGGCAAACTCGTCCGCGATGCGCTCGGTGACCATTTCCTTCAGCTTGGCGACGCTTTCCATGCCGAGCTTCTCGGCAAATGCCTCGTCAATTTCTGCAACCTTCGGCTGTTCGACCTTGGTGACCTTCACCTCGAACTCAGCAGGTTTGCCCGCCAGGTGCTCAACACCGTACTCGGCCGGGAACGCAACATTGACGATCTTTTCGTCACCTGGCTTAACGCCGACCAGTTGCTCTTCAAAGCCCGGAATGAATGAGCCTGAACCCAGTTCCAGCGGAACGTCTTCTGCAGTGCCGC